>CAIQQB010000106.1 GCA_903873805.1 uncultured Opitutia bacterium
CGCTCCACCCTGAACAAGACCGCCGCGGCGGGGGCGCCGCGTCCCCATGGTCTGCCCACCGTCTCAATAGCGCAGCGGATCGACCGATCCGCCGGAAGGCGAGGCGGGCGGCTCGTCGGAATTGACCGGCGTTTCCCTCCGCAGGTCGCGGGCACGACGTACGAGGTCGGTGAACTCCGCCCGGTAACCGCCGGGATCGTCGCCCACCGCCCGCGAGGCCCACGCCAGCACGTCGTTCATCGTCGCGCTGCCGCGATAGGGCGAATCGCGCAACACCATCCCGAAACCCGCCACCGCCGCCGCAAACTGGAAGTCGGTGCTGGTCGCCGCAAATTGCGTCCCGCGGTCCACCAGCGGGAACTCCAGCCGCTGGCTCTCGTCGGAGGTGGGCGGCTTGAACCGGATTTTGACGGTCAGCAGCTCATTGCTGTTGGCCCCGGTGGCGGACCGCGCGGCGTCCGCCCGGTCGGGCGTAACCGGCTCGGTGTAACGGGAGGGATCCGTGCCGGGCGCGGGGGTGTAGCCGTAGTCCGCCCCCACGGGCACGATCTCGTAGAGCGCGGTCACGGTGTGACCCGCGCCGACGTCGCCGGCGGTCACACGGTCGTTGTTGAAATCCTGGGCCTGGAGGAGCCGGTCCTCGTAGCCGATGAGCCGGTAGGCGGCGACGCGGGCGGGGTTGAACTCGACCTGGACCTTCACGTCCTTCGCGACTGTCACCAAGGTGCCGCTCAGCTGCTCGACGAAGAGCTTCTCGGCCTCGCGACGCGTGTCGATGTAGCCATAGTTGCCATGACCCTTGTCGGCCAGGGCCTCCAGGGTCGCGTCCTTGAGGTTGCCCATGCCGAAACCGAGGATGGTGAGCGAGACGCCGCTTTGGGCGTGCTCCTCGATCAGGCGGATGAGGTCGGCGCGGCTGGTGACGCCCACGTTGAAATCGCCGTCGGTGCATTGGATGATGCGGTTGATCCCCTCCCGGTTGAAATTGGCCTGGGCGACCTGGTAGGCGAGCTGGATACCCGCGCCGCCATTGGTGCCGCCGCTGGCGTTGAGGCCGTCGATGGCGTCGAGGATGACGTTGCGGTTGGCAACGGGGGTGGAGGGCAGCGCCAGACCGGACTCGCCCGCATACGTGACGATCGCGACCCGGTCATCGGGCCGCAGCCGGCCGAGCAGCAGCCGCATGGACTCCTTCACCAGCGGCAGCTTGTTGGGTTCGTTCATCGAGCCCGAGACATCGAGCAGGAACACGAGGTTGGCCGGTCCGCGTTCGCTGGCGGGCACGTCGCGGGCCTTGAGCACCACCCGCACCAGCCGGTGCGTCGGCTGCCACGGTGCCTGGGCGGTTTCGAGGCCGACCGCAAACGGCGCGGGCGCCGTACGAACGGCCGCGCGGTCCGGGCTGGCTGCCGTCGGTAACGCGTCGTGGGCGGGAAAATAATTGATCAGCTCCTCGATCCGCACCGCGTCCGGCGGCGGCAGCCGGCCATTGGTCAGGAAGCGCCGCACGTTGGCGTAGCTCGCGGTGTCCACGTCGAGGGCGAACGTGGAAAGCGGCGTCTGCACGGGATCGGTAAAAGCGTTGTCGAGCAGATGCGCGTAGCTCTCGCCGCCGGCCGGATGGAACGCCGGCGGCGGCCGGCGGCGCATCACGATCACCTCGCGGGGGAGAGACGGATAACGGTAGATGACGTCGGTCTCCTCACTCGCGTCCAAAAGCACTGCGGCTGGCGCGTAGGTTTCGACCGTCGTGGTGACGCGCTGGACTGGGGCCCGGCCACCGCCCCCTCCGGCTCCGCCGCCGCCTCCACCGCGGCCACCGCGACCGCCGCGGCTACCACCGGCCCCGCCGCCGAAGGCATAGCCCGGGGCGCCCGATACGGTGGACGAGCCGGTGTAAGAGTTGGCCCCGTTAAGCGTCAGCGTGCCCGCCGGTTGCGCCGCCGAGTTCGGAGGGGGGCCGCCCAAGGTGCTGTCAGCGAGCATTGCCCCGCCACCTTTGGCTGCCGCCGAGAAGCTGGAACCCGCCGCCGGGGGTGGGGTGGCCGCCGGTGTCAGGGGGGCCGGGGTTGCCGTCGCCACGGTCGAATCGAACACGACCGGTGCGCCCGGACTGGGTACGGTTTTTTCCCGCACGGCATTCTGGTCGCTGCCGCCCGCCGGCGCCGGATTGGTCGCGGGGGCGGTGGCCGGAACCGTTTGATATTTGAGCGCATCAATGCCGTCAGCCGGTTGGGCGGGCGCATCGTTTTGGGACGTCTTCGGTGCGGCGAGCGCCACCGTTGCCGCCGCCTGCGGGCGGGCGGCCCCGCCCTGGGGCGCCCCGGCGGGTGGCGACGCGCTTTGCCACAGCATCACCGCGGCGAAGCAGGCGGCGGCCGCCGTGGCCAGCCAGTAGGGGAACGCACCGCGGATCACCTTGGCGCGGGGTGGTTGGGTCGCGGGTTGGACGGCCCGTGCCGGCGCCGACGACGCGACCGGACCGGTCACAACCGGGGCGGTGGCAGGCAGGGGCTCTTCGGCCAGCGCGCTGCGCAGCTCCGCGGCCAGGAGCCGGATCTTGCGGACCTCGGCCGCCAGCGTCGGATCGGCCTGGACGGCGGCGGCGATGGCCGCGTGCTCCTCGCCGGTGAGTTCACCGAGGGCGTAGGCGGTGAGGCGGGGATTGTCGGGGGAAAGCGGGGCGGGATTCATGGTCGGGTCTCCTCGGTCAAAGTTGCTGGGCCGCGCCGTCCTCGCGCAGACGCCGCACGGCGGTATGGATGAGAAAGCCGACATTCGAGATCGAGAGCTCGGTGATGCGGCTGATTTCCTTGTAGCTAAAACCGTTTTGAAACTTCAGGCGCACAACCTCCTGCTGGTTGGGCGGGAGGCGGTCGATCAGGCGCCGCAGGGCGGCCTGGGTTTCGGCCTGCTCGAGCGCGGACCCGGGCCGGGGATCGGCGGCGGGCACGGCCTCGGCCTGGCCCTCGGCGAAGCGTTTCATGCGGCCCTCCTTGCGCAGCACGTCGAAGGCGCGGTGCCGGCACACGGTGAACAGCCATTCTGCGACGTGGTCGTCGCCTGCGGTGGCCTGACGGGCCAGAAGTTTGACGAACGTGTCCTGCACGACATCCTGGGCACGGTCGGGATCGCTGAGCAGCCGGGTCGCGTAACGGAGCAACGGGGCCTGATGGCGCGCGAGCGCGTCCTTGAGAAAATCTCCGGAGGTTTCATCGGCGGGGGTGGGATTCATGGGGTCGTGGTGACTGACCTGTGCAGATGAATACGGCCGATGAACGGCTTTCTTAGAAAGACTTTGCGCCCGGGCGGGCCCGTCCCCCGCCTATCGCAGGCTGATCACCCGAGTGTCGCAGAGACGGTCGTGCAGCGTGCGCCCCTCGGCGTCGCCCGCGGCGACCGCGTAGCCGAAGAACAGTGCCAAGCGGCTCAGCATCTCCGCAAAATACCGCCGGATGATGACGCCGGTGCTGAGGGGGGTGCCGGCGGCCGACACGAGCCGCAGGCCCAGCATCAGCTTGCCGGGTGTTCCGCGGAACCGGCGGACAAAAAAGACGGTGTAAACGAAGTCGACCGCGATCACCACGAGCATATAGACGTTGATGACCTTCTTCATTTCGTCGAGATCCGTCACGTCCGGCAGATGGTCCTTCCAAATCATTCCGGCGACGACACTGAACAGAAACAGGCCGAGTATGGTGACGAACGTCTGGTCGATCACCTTCGCCGCTGCTCGCACCCAAAAATCACCGTAGATCAGTTGGCCCACCCGCGGGGCCGCGGGCTGGACGTTGGAAGCGCTGCTCGCGGGCGCGACCCGTTCCGCCCCGGCGTCCGGCAGCGAGGGTGGCACCGCCAGCTCCGTCGAGCAGTCCTCAAACCGCCGCCAGCTCGTCATGCCGCGCCGCCACACCAGCGTGTCGGCATGCACCGCCCCGGTCTGCGCCCGGCGCAGCAATTCCTCGGTTGGCACCGGCCCGACGCGCTGACCTTCGTTGGCATAAAACCATTCCATGTCCGCAGCTATGGCCGGCTCCGGAGCGCAGTGCAATGCCGGTGTGCGGGGGACCCGCTTCTCCCGAAGCGGGCTACAAATACAATGGTGGCCCGGCTCGGGAGAGCCGGGATGTGACCAACCGTTGCCTCTGGCTGAGAACCGGCAGGCCGGCCGCGGCGTCGCCGCAGCCCTCTGGAAGTATTCGCCGCCTTCGGGCCGGGCTTGGCACGGCGGCTCGGGCGTGTTTGCCTCCCGCCATGCGCCGCCTCGCCTCCGTCCTCCGCCTGCTCTGCCCCGCTGCCCTGCTGTGCCTGACCTCCTGCCGGCCGGCCGCGCCCACCGCCGCGCCCGGGCCGCGACCCCAGATCCTCGCCCTCGGCAACAGCGCCGAGCCCACCGATCTCGATCCCCAGGTGGACACGGCCTATACCGAGATGAACGTCCTCATCGCGCTTTTCGAGGGCCTCACCTGCCTCGACGAAAAAACCTCGCAGCCCGTCCCCGGCGCGGCCGAGCGCTGGGAGGTCTCGCCCGACGGCTTGGTCTACACGTTCCACCTCCGCCCCACCGCCCGCTGGTCCAACGGCGATCCGCTCACCGCCCGGGATTTCGCCTGGTCGTTTCAGCGCATCCTTTCGCCCAAGTTCGCCTCGGAATACTCCTACATGCTCTGGCCGCTGAAAAACGCCGAGGCCTTCAACGAGGGCAAGGTCACCGACTTCGCCGCCGTCGGCGTCCGCGTGGTCGACGACCGCACGCTGGAGCTGACCCTCGGAGCGCCGTGCCCGTGGCTGCTCGCGCTCACCGCCCACCAGGCCTGGTTTCCTGTGCCGCGCACCACCATTGAGAAGTTCGGCGCGATGGACCAGAAGGGCACGCGCTGGACGCGCCCGGAAAATTTTGTCGGCAACGGCGCCTTCGCCCTCAAGGAATGGGCGCCCAACTCCCGGATCATCGTGGAGAAGAATCCGCAGTATTGGGACGCCGACCGCAACCAGCTCCAGCGCGTGATCTTCTACCCGATCGACAATCTCGCGGTGGAGGAGAAGAATTTTCGCGCCGGCCAGCTCAATGTCACCTACGACCTCGCTCCGGACAAGATCGCCGGCTATCAGGCGAGCGCGCCGGAGAAGCTCCGCATCGACCCGTTCCTCGAGACGTTTTTCCTGCGCTTCAACGTCACCAAGCCGCCCTTCGACAACGTCAAGGTCCGCCAGGCGCTCGCGCGTGCGCTCGACCGCGAGACGCTCACCCGCACCGTGCTGCACGGCAGCCGTGTGCCCGCCCACGAGTTCGTGCCGCCGGGCACCGCCGGTTTCGCCTCGACCGCCCAGATCGCCGACGACTTCGAGGCCGCCCGCCGCCTCCTCGCCGCGGCCGGATTCCCCGGCGGCCGCGGCCTCCCGGCTTTCGAGGTGCAGATCAAGGCTGACGACATCCACCGCATCCTGCTCGAGGCGATCCAGCAGATCTGGAAGCGCGAGCTCGGCCTCACCTTCACCATCGTCCCGCTGGAACAGAAGACCTGGATCCAGAACTGGTCGACGCTCTCTTATCAGGTCAGCAGTTCGCGCTGGATCGGCGACTACGTGGACCCCGACACGTTTCTGAACATGTGGGTGACCAACGGCGGCAACAACGAGACCGGCTGGAGCAACCCCGCCTACGACCGGCTGGTGGCCGAGGCCGCGCGCACGCTCGACACCCCGCGCCGGCTCGCGTTGCAGCAGCAGGCGGAGGCAATCCTGCTCGACCAAGTGCCGGTCATCCCGGTGTTTCACGGCGCCCGCGTCTTCCTGATCGATCCCGGCGTGAAAGGCTGGATCCCCAACCTCCTCGGTTTGCACCGCTACCAGTTCCTCCATCTGGAGTGAACCGCCGGGAACGGTGGAAATCTGCCGCGGCTCAGTTCCCGTAGGTCACCGTCCGGGCACCGGCCACTCCGGACGCGGTGAGGGCGGCGCCGGAAAGCAAAACCGCCGGATAGGTTTCGTTGGCGACGGTCTGAAAGGTCTTCACGTACTGGGACGAATTGCTGCCCATCAGGTCGGACGTCGCAACCGAACTGACTCCCCGCTCAAGCAGATATTCGTTCATTCCGGTGGCCAGCTGGCGCAGGTTGTTCAGCACGGCCTTGTCTTGGGAGGACGAGCGGACCTTCTGAAACGACGGAATGGCCATCGCGGCCAGCAGGCCGATGATGACCACGACGATCATAATTTCCACGAGAGTGAAACCGGCAGCTGGACGGGATGAGGGACGCGAAAGGCCGGCGCTTCCCGGACAGCATTGCAACGGACCCGGCTTGCGAGCCGGGGTGGTCGACGTCGGCCTTTGCCTAGGGAATGGCTTGCGCTTTTGCACAGATAGAACGTACGCGATCACCTGACGCCCCGCGATGGGGTCAAACCCTTCCGCCCGAATCCACCGACGCCGGGCGAAGTCCCGGCCCTTCATCTCGCGCTTGCGGACTGACCATCCGTTGTCCAATTTCCCCTTTTTCTACCATGCGCCACCTCATCCTCGCCACCCTGCTTGCCCTCACCACCAGCCTCCGCGCTGCCGACTCCGCGCCCGCCACGCCCCCGGCGCCGGCGCCGGCTCCCGCCGCCCCCGCACCCGTGAAGGACATCCGCATCGTCCTCCACACCAGCAAGGGCGACATCGAGGGCACGCTCTTCGCGACCAAGGCGCCGATGACCGTCGCCAACTATCTCAATCTCGCGTCCAAGGGCTTCTACAACGGGCTCACGTTCCACCGCGTCATTCCCAATTTCATGATCCAGGGCGGCGACCCGCTCGGCAACGGCACCGGCGGCCCGGGCTACCAGTTCGCCGACGAGTTTGACGCGTCCCTCAAGTTCTCCAAGCCCGGCCTCTTCGCCATGGCCAACTCCGGCCCTGCCACCAATGGCAGCCAGTTCTTCATCACCCACGTCCCGACTCCCTGGCTGGACGGCCACCACACCATTTTCGGCGAGGTCACCAAGGGCCAGGACGTGGTCAACAAGATCGCCGTCGGCGACAAGATCACCAAGATCGACCTGCTCGACTCCCCCGACGCGCTCTTCAAGGCCCACGCCGCCAACCTGGCGAAGTGGAACGCCGTGCTGAAGAAGTGAGAGGGGCTTGAAGGCGGCCCGGTCTGTCACCGGCCTGCCGATTTCGTCCGCTGCCGTCTTGTAGGGGCGCAGACTTGCTGCGCCTTCCCGCATCATTTCCAAACGGGCGCAGCAAGTCTGCGCCCGTACAATTCCCAATCGGGCCGTCGCCCAATCCCGGCTCTCCCGAGCCGGGCTACCGGGTTGCCGTAGACCGCTTCGGGAGAAGCGGGATGCGCGATGGCTGACGTCGCTCCCCAGTTCGGAGATCCCATCCCTGCGCTCACGCGCCGGGCCACATCCTGGCCATTTCAAGTCCGGAATAGCACGCTCTCGCGCTTGAACAGGGCCACGGCCACGCGCAGCGCCACCGCGGCATAGACACAGGTGGAGGCGAAGATGATTGCGATATACTGCCAGTGGTAGGTGCCGGAGAGGATTTCCTTGCTGACCAGGCTGACGCTGACGAAGGGCACCAGCGCGAGCCGCCCGTTCAGCTCGATGCCGGGGATCACCGCCGCCACCGCCGGGATGATCATCACTACCATGAGGGGCTGCAGGTAGCTGTTGGCTTCCTTCACGCTTCGCGCCAGGAGCCCGATCGAGAGCATGGCCGACGAGATGAACAACGCCACCGGCAGCAGCACGACAAACACCACCAGCAGTGACACCGGATTGATCGTCAGCGGCAAACTGTTGCCCGCCCCCAGATCGGCCGTGAGGGTCCTGACCAGCAGCATGGAGAGACCGGTGGACGTGAGCGAGAGCACGACCGTGGACAGCGAGACGGTCAGCACCATCAGACATTTGCCCAGCACGAGACTGGTCCGGGCCACGGGGCTGCACAGCAGCGTCTCCATCGTGCCGCGCTCCTTTTCGCCCGCGGTCAGGTCGATGGCCGGGTAGATCGAGCCCATCAGGCACATCATCATGACGAGATAGGGCACGATCATACCGACGAGGTTGCCGCTGACCTTTTCGGGCGGGGCCACGTTTTCCTCGCGCACGTCGAAGGGATTGATCAGCTGCTGGGGCAGATTGCGGCCGGTCAGTCGCTCCTTTACGGTCGTCTCCCGCAGCCGGCGGAAAAAATCCCGGAGGGTGCCGGTGGCGGACTGGGACTTGATCTCGCCCGCGTAGTTGTCGATCTGCACCGAGGCCGGGTCGCCGCGGGCCAGGGCGGCGTCAAAGCCCGGGGAGAGCTCGACGGCGGCGCGGATCTTCTTGTCGGCGATCAGCCGGGGCAGATCGGCCTTCTCCGCCGGGACGAAGCGCAGGTTGTCCAGGGCGTGCAGGGCGGCGGCGGTCTGGGGTGACCCGGCCTCGCCGAGTAGCGCCACCGGGAAGATCTCCCGCATCGACTGGCGGGCGATCTTGGCGCCGGCGACGCCGAGCCCGGCCATCAGCAGCGGCATGACCAGCACCGGGACGACGATCATGGAGAACAGCGTGCGCCGGTCGCGCAGCAGGTCGGTCAGCTCCTTGCGGTAGACGATGCCGAGGGCGGAGCGCTTCATGGCCGGGCCTCCACCAGCTGCACAAAGATGTCCTCGAGGTCCCGGGCGCCCGTGCATTCGCGCAGCTGGGCGAGGGTGCCCTCCGCGACGATCCGGCCGCCGTGGATGATCGCGATCGCATCGCAGAGCTTCTCCACCTCGCTCATCACGTGGGTCGAGAAGATGACGGTCTTGCCGCGGGCGCGGCAGTCGCGGACGAAGCCGACGATCGTGCGCGCTGTCAGCACGTCGAGCCCGAGCGTGGGCTCGTCGAAGATCATCACGGCGGGGTCGTGCACGAGGGTGCGCGCAATGGAGACCTTCTGCTTCATGCCGGTCGAGAGCTGGCCGCAGCGCCGGTCGCGGAATTCATTCATCGCGAGCAGCGTGAAGATCTCCTCCAGCCGGGCGCGCAGGGCGTTCTCGTCCAGCCCGTGCAGGCGGCCGAAATACTGGACCATCTCATACGCCGTGAGCCGGTCGTACAGTGCGGTGGCGGTGGAGAGGAAACCGACGCTGGCGCGCACCCGGTCCGGGGCCGCGACAATGTCATGGCCGCCCACCGTGGCGGTGCCGCCGCTGGGCCGGAGGATGGTGGCGAGCAGGCGCAGGCAGGTGGTCTTGCCCGCGCCGTTGACGCCGAGCAGGCCGAAGATCTGCCCCGGCTGGCAGCGGAAGCTCACGGCGTCCAGGGCGCGGATCTCGCCGCGCTTCCGGTCGTGGAACACCTTGGACAGCTCGTGGACTTCGATCATGCGGGGAAGGGTGGGGTGGCCCGGCGGTTCAGGGCGGGGGCGAAACCGGCGGCGTGCCGGCGGCGGCCCGGGGGGTGACCGTGATGGAACCGTTGTTCTCGAGAATGGCGAAATGCACCTCCGCCACGCTCGCGCATCCGGCCTGGCGGAGCGCCGCGTTGAGCTCGTGGTGCGTGAGCTGGGCGTGCGCCATCGCCTTTTCAAAAAGTCGGCCGTTGTGGATCAGGACCTCCGGCTGGCCCTCGACCCAGCGCTCCATCCGCTTGCTGCGGTAGGTCACATAGCCCATGAGAAAATTCAGGCAGATGAGCGTGGCGGCAGAAACGATGCCGGCGGTGACGGAGTTGTCCCCGCCGTTCATCGCGTTTTGCACCGCGTTGGAGAGCACCAGCAGCAGCACCAGGTCAAACGGGGCCAGTTGCCCGATCTGCCGCTTGCCGGAGAGCCGCAGCACGGCGATCAGGAACGCATAGACGATGATGGAGCGGACAATCAGCTCCCACCAGGGTACAGTCAGGTTCCACATGCGGGGCGACAATTGGCGGAATCCGGCGAAAGTCCATCCCCGGGTGAACCGGCCGGCCGGCTTGGCACAGAAAATGCGATTCCCGTGCTTGTCGCGCCTCACCGTGCGGCCCATGCTCGTTCCATGCGCCCCCTTCCGCTCCTCCTCCTCGCCTTGCTCGCCGCCCCCGCCGCGCTGCCCGCCGCCGATGTCACGCTCGTTCGCGTCTGGCCGGGCTGGCGCGCCGCGGATTCGTTTTCCCGCCTCAGCGAGTATTTTTCCGGGCTGGAGAACGACGGCGGGCAGACGGTGCTGCGCTCGCAGCCGGCGGAGCGGGGGGGCTATTATTTTCTCGTGCGCACGCAGACGGATGCGGCGGTGCCCGGCGCCCGGGTCGAGCTGCAGGTGCTGCTGCCGGGCGTGGAGAAACCGCGGACGTTCACCTTTCCCGCCGCGTTGCCCGCCGGCAGCCATGTGACGCTCGCGGGTCTGACTGGCTCCGACTGGCCCGGTGCCAAGACCGCACCGATTGCCTGGCACCTGGCCGTGCTTGATCCCAAGGGCGCCGTCCTCGCCACCACCCAGAGCTTCCTGTGGGCGAAGCCCGCCGCCGCCGTGGCGGCGAAATGACCAGGGGCTAATTTCTAATGACTAATCTCCCATGGCGATCCGTAGCACTGTAACCCACCGCTGGTGGAATCGCGCCACACCTTTGGCCCGACGGCCATTTCTTCTCTGCCTCCGCACTTGGACATTAGTCCTTAGTCCTTAGACCTTCTTCCGCCTCCCCATGCCTGACCTCTTCGCCAATTACGAACACGGGCGCTTCTACGACGAGATGTTCGCGTCGCCCGGGGTGCCGCGGCCGCATTACCAGCGGCTGTACGAGCGCTTCAACCAGCTCGAGGGCATGGGCGAGCTGCTCGCGCGCCAGCACACGGCCGACCAGACGTTCGTCAACCGCGGCGTGACCTTCACGGTTTATTCCGACAACCGCGGCACCGAGAAGATTTTCCCGTTCGACCTGCTGCCGCGCATCGTGCCCGCCCACGAGTGGGCGCACCTCGAGCGCGGCCTCACCCAGCGGATGGCCGCCCTGAACCACTTTCTGGCCGACATCTATGGTCCGCAACGCATCCTCCAGGAGGGCATCGTGCCGCGCGAGATGGTCGAAACGTCGAAGCATTTCCGCCGCGAGATGGTGGGCTTCGCCATGCCCCGGGGGCTGTTTGTGCACATTAACGGCACCGACCTGATCCGTGACGAAGCCGGCACCTACCGGGTGCTTGAGGACAATCTTCGCACGCCCTCGGGCGTCAGCTACGTGCTCGAGGACCGGCAGGTGATGAAGCGCGTTTTCCCCAACCTCCTGCGCGACTACCGGGTGCGGCCGGTCGAGACCTACCCGTCGGATCTGCTCGCGCTCCTGCTCCACCTCGCGCCTGACCACGTGCCCGAGCCGACGGTGGTGCTGCTCACGCCCGGCGTCTTCAACTCCGCCTACTTTGAGCACAGTTTTCTGGCGCGCCAGATGGGCATCGAGATCGTCGAGGGCAGCGATCTGGTCGTCGAAAACGACAAGGTCTACATGCGCCGCACCGGCGGCCTCGCGCCCGTCCATGTCATCTACCGCCGCATCGACGACGATTTTCTCGACCCCACCGTCTTTCGCGAGGATTCGCTCCTCGGCGTGCCGGGACTCGTCAACGCCTACCGCAAGGGCAACGTCGCCCTCTGCAACCCGATCGGCACCGGCGTGGCCGACGACAAGGCGATGTATTACTACGTCCCGCGGATGATCAAATTCTACCTCGGCGAGGACGCGATCCTGCCCAACGTGGAAACGTTTCTCTCTTCGGACGAAAAGGATCTCACCTACATTCTCGCCAACCTGCCAAAGCTGGTCGTCAAAAGCGTCAACGAGGCGGGCGGCTACGGCATGCTGGTCGGCCCGCACTCGACCCAGGCCCAAATCGAGGAGTTCCGGGCCAAGATCATCGACCATCCCCGCAACTTCGTCGCGCAGCCCACCATCGGCCTGTCGCGCTGCCCGGCGGTGTGTGGCGAGAGCATCGAGGGCCGCCACATCGACCTGCGTCCCTACATCCTCAACGGCAAAACCATCAAGATCATGCCCGGCGGCCTCACCCGCGTTGCGCTCCGCCGCGGCTCGCTCGTGGTTAACTCCTCGCAGGGCGGCGGCTCGAAGGACACCTGGGTCCTCAGCAGCGACCTCACCCAACCGCCCTACTCGGTCCAGACCCAGGAGAAGATCATTGTGTGACCGCGCCCCCGCGCGGCGCGGGAAGGACTAAGGTCTAATGACAAATATCTAATTACGATCCAACGAAACATCCGAACACTTGAGACTACCTTAACAAGCTTCTCGCCCTCGCATTGCGCTCTCCCAATTCAAGACCCCCATTGTCTCAAAGCCGTTTCGCACCGTCAGACCCGAGCAAATGAAAACCACCCGCTACGATCTTGAGGAACGCACTTCGCTATTCGGCGAAGCGGTGATCGAATTTTGCCTGGGTCTTCCCGCGACGCCGGTCACGGCTCCGCTGATCAACCAGTTGGTCCGGGCCGCCACGAGCATCGGTGCAAATTACTGCGAAGCCGACGATACCGAGTCGAAAAAAGATTTCCGCCACAAGGTCAGTATCTGTCGGAAGGAAGCGCGTGAAACCAAATTCTGGTTGCGGATGATCGCCAAGGCCATCCCCAGCAACAAAACATCTGCGCGCAAACTTTGGCGGGAAGCGAAAGAACTGCACCCCATCTTCGTCGCGAGCGTCCGCACCTCCGACCGGAACCTCCACCTGACCGCCTTCACCCAGTCCGCCGCCTGATCAGCCCGACCTTAGTCCTTCGTCCTTAGACCTTAGTCATTCCACCCATGCTTTCCCGCGTCGCCAACCTCATCTACTGGATGGCCCGCCAGCTTGAGCGGGCCGAGAACACCGCGCGCATCGTCGATGTCAACGCGCAGCTCGTACTCGATCTCCAGTCGCGCCAGGCCGCCGACGACCCGCGCTCGTGGGCCCCTCTCGTCTTCGTCTCCGGCAGCGAGGAACAGTTTCACAAGCTCCACGGCGAGACCGTCACCGAGCGCGCCGTCGTCGAATACATGCTTTTCGACCGCCGCAACCCGAGCTCGATCATCTCCTGCGTCAGCCAGGCCCGGGAAAACGCCCGTTGCATCCGCGACCTCATCTCCAGCGAGGTCTGGGAGACCCTGAACACCTTTTTCCTCAAGCTGAACGAGGACGACTACACCCGCTACGCGCAGACCGGTTCCGCCGAATACCTCAGCGGCGTGAAGACGCAGATCCAGCTTTTCTACGGCGTGGCCGCCTCGATGCTGCCGCGCGGCGACGCCTGGTGGTTCTTCGAGCTCGGCCGCCACCTCGAGCGCGCCGACAACGTCTCCCGCATCATCGACGTGAAATACTACATGCTGCTGCCCGATGTCAGCGTGGTCGGCACCTCCCTCGACATGGTGCAGTGGGCCTCGGTGCTCCGCTCCTGCTCCGGCTTCGAGGCGTTCCGCCGCAGCCGCCGCGGCCAGCTCAACCTCGAGCGGGTCGTGGACTACCTGCTGCGCGACGAGCTGTTTCCCCGCAGCATCCTCTTCTCCGTCGCCGAAGCCGAGCAGGCGCTGGTCCACATCGCCGCGGCCGCTCCGCATTCGCAGGAAAATCCCGCCAGCCAGCTCACCGTCGCGCTGCGCACGGAACTGGAGCAGACCGACACCACCACGGTCATCGCCGACGGCCTCCATGAGTTTCTCGACGGCATCCAGCTCAAGATTGAGGGCATTCACGCCGCCGTGCAGTCCACGTTCATCGACTACCCGGTCGCCGGCGCCAAAGTCCTCGCCTGAACGACGCTTGCCGCCGGCCCCGCGCCGCGCAACGTCAGGCTGTGCCCACCGCACCCACCTGGACTCCGTTCGCTCCTGTCCCCGGCCTGCCGCCGCTGACCCCGGGCGTGCTCGCCGAGATTCTTGACGGCGGCCAGGCCTTCCGCTGGCACCGCGCACCGGACTCGGATGTCGGCGCGGTGTCCTCATCCCGCGCTGACTCCGCCATCTGGCGCGGCCAGTGGTCCGACCACACCGCCCTCCTCCGTCGCACTTCCACGGGTGCGTTGGAATGGTCCGCCCCCGCCCAACTCGCCCCCCGGGTCGGCGCCGCCCTCCCGCGCTACCTCGCCGCCGACCGCGACTGGCTGGCCTTGAGCGACTCGCTGCCGTGGCGCAGCGACGCCCACCTCGCCCAATGCCTCGCGGCCTTTCCGGGTCTGCGAATTCTCCGCCAGCCCTTCGGCGAAACGCTGCTCGGCTTCCTCTGCAGCGCCACGAAACAGATCGTCCAAATCAAGCAGATGCTCGCCCTGCTCGCCGAGCGGCACGGCTCCACGAGCCATTGTAGGGCGGGGTCGCCGAACCCCGCCGGGAGCGATTTACCCCGGGTCGAAGCGGCGGGGTTCGGAGACCCCGCCCTACATTTCCACCGCCTCCCCACCTGGCCCGAACTCGCCGCCCTCCCCGAAGCCAATCTCCGCGCCTGCCAGTTCGGTTTCCGCGCCGGCTTCATCCACGGGACGGCACAGTTTCTCGCCGCGCGTCCCGGCTGGCTCGAGGAAATCGAAACGCTGCCCTACCCGGCGGCCAAGGCCCGGCTGCTCGAACTTCCGGGCGTGGGTGAAAAGATCGCCGACTGTGTGCTGCTCTTTGGCGCGGGCCGGCTGGAGGCATTTCCGGTGGACACGTGGATCTTGCAGGCGATGGCGGCTCGCTACGGGCTGACCGGCTGGAAGCCCGCGCAGGTCGCACAGTTCGGCCGCGCCCATTTCGGCCCCCTCGCCGGCCTCGCCCAGCAGTTCCTCTTCGCCCACGAACGCCGCGCCGCCAAAGGCGCCGCTGGTTGACTGGAGTCAAAAGCAACTTGCCAATGCGCCCTGGCTGGCTACCCGTGGAGGATGGGCAGCGTGAAAGAAATTTTTGCCAGCGAATCCTGGAGCCGGTTTCGGAATCTGCACCGACCCCGGAAGCCCCAGATCGGCGGCGTCTGCGCGGCTCTGGGCGGAGTGACTCCCTTTGCCGCCTGGATGTGGCGCGTCCTGTTTTGCGCCAGCTTATGGCTGTGGGGTCTCGGCTTGGTCTCATATGTGATACTCTGGATCTGCATCCCCCGCGAGGGCGACGCCGACCACGGCGCTTGATTCTCTTTTCGGCAGTTCAATCCAACCACGGATTGCATAGATAACACGGATACAGGGTATTGAGAAATATCGATCCGCAATCCTCTCGGCTGCGGCGTAAAAGCTAGAATAGCTGCATTGGATTGATCATCCATGCACATCCGTGAAATCCGTGTTCACAATTGCACCTTTCGGATGAAATCGGCGCACTCGGCGCATAGGGGTCAACGTACTGTATGTCGCGGTCCCACTCCCATCGGGCAACGTCCGTTCTTACCGATCTGTCGTTCGCTCGCCTCAAATCGGGGGTTGCCGGATTGTGCGAGGAAGCCTATCAGACGCGGCCAACCCCATCGCCCCATGGCTGTCCCCTCGCGCCGTTCCTTTCTGAAAACCTTTTCGCTCGCCGCCGCCGGTGCCGCGCTTTCCCCGCGCGCGTGGGCGCAGGTCGCCGGCGCCAACACGGACATCCGGCTCGGCATCGCCGGCCTCAACGGCCGGGGCAAGGATCTGATCCGGGAGTTTGGCGCGCTGCCGGGCGTGCGGATCGTGGCGCTCTGCGACGCCGATTCCGCGGTGCTGGCCGCTGCGGCCCAGGCCCGGCGCGACGCGGGTGGGGAGGTGCGCACGTTTGCCGACCTGCGCGAGCTGCTCGCGCAAAAGGACATCGACGCGATCGCGCTCGCCACCCCCAACCATCTCCACGCGCTTCAGGCCGTCTGGGCCTGTCAGGCTGGCAAGGATGTCTACCTCGAGAAACCTGTCTCCCACAACCTGTGGGAGGGCCGGAAGATCGTCGAGGCTGCGACCAAATACCAGCGCGTGGTGCAGGCCGGTTCGCAGTGCCGCTCCAGTGACAGCCTCGCCGAGGCCGTCGAGTGGGTGCACGCGGGCAACCTCGGCAAAATCACGTCGGCGCGCGGGCTCTGCTACAAGCGCCGCGCCAGCCTCGGGCTGACCGCCAGCCCGCCGCCCGTGCCCGCGACGGTTAACTACGACCTCTGGTGCGGGCCCGCGCCGCTGGTGTCGCCGCACCGCGCGAAATTCCACTACGACTGGCACTGGTTCTGGGCCACCGGCAACGGCGACCTCGGCAACCAGGGCGTGCACCAGCTCGACATCGCGCGCTGGTTCCTCGGCGAGGCCGCGCCGGCCCCGCGCGTGCTCACCGTCGGCGGGCGCCTCGGCTACACCGACGACGGCGAAACTCCGAACACGCTGCTCGTCTGGCATGACTACGCCGCCGCGCCGCTGCTGTTCGAGGTGCGCGGCCTTCCCGCCCGCACGGGCGCCAGCGCGATGGACAGCTTCCAGGGCGCCAGTATCGGCGTGATCGTGCAGTGCGAAGGCGGCAGCGTGGTGGTGCCCAGCTACACCACGGCCAACGCCCTCGACCGCGACGGCAAGCTGCTGAAAAAGTTCACTGGCGCGTCCAGCCACGCGGGCAATTTTATCGACGTGGTCCGCAGCCGGAAGCTGTCCGACCTCCGCGCCCCGATCCAGGAGGGCCATGCTTCCGCCGCGCTCGCGCATCTCGCCAACATCTCGCACCGCCTCGGCCACGCCGCTGCGCCAGAGGCCGTGCGCGAACAGTTCCGGGCCAGCCCGGCGCTGACCGCGTCATTCGCCCGGCTGGCCGAACACCTGGCCGCCAACGCCGTGGATCTGGAGCAGACTCCGCTGACGCTCGGCCTGCCGCTGGCGTTCGACCCCGCGGCCGAGCGTTGCACCGGCGAAAATGCCGCCGCCGCCAATGCACTCCTGACCCGCGAATACCGGAAACCCTACGTCGTGCCGGAGTCGGTGTGAGCGACTCCGCCAGTGTCTGGCGCCCGCCCTCTCAGTGCGCAGCGGCCGGGGCGGCCTTCGGGGTGAAGGAGAAGGAAAAATTGGCCGTCAGGATGGTGAAGGGTATGCCGGGCTCGGCGGTCACGCCCGATTGCAGGATATGGGTGGTGGTGCGGTTGCCAGTGGCGGGCGTCGTGGTTTCCACGGTCACTTGGTAGCTGATGTTGCCGTCGGGGAGCTTGTGCGGCAGAACCTTGCCGGACTGGCCGTCGCCGAGCGCGAGCACGGTGGTCTGGTCAAAGTCCATGGCGACGGGCTGCTCGACCGTGCGGTTGCCGATCTTGAACCCCGCCTGGCCCTGAAGGAAGCGCGGCGTCGTGCCCCCGGTGTCCTTGAGGTGCACCGTGAGGTTAACGCCGTCCTTGGTGAGCTGGAGGGTCTGCGCGGTGGCGTTGTAGTCACCGACGATCCAGCCGGCAAACGTCTCCCCGGTAGTGACCCACTCCGGCGCGTCGGGCGCGGCGGTATCGGCGAGCCCGAAGAGGGTCTTGTCGAGGGCCGTCAGCACGCCGCGAAATTCGATTTCGGCCCGGGCCAGCGCGGCGCTGAGCAGCAGCAGGGCGAAAATCCGGAAGGGCAACAGGGAGGCAGCAGGGCGGCGCATGACAGTGGGACGGATATGGACGGTTCAGGGTTTCAACCAGCGGACGAACCAGTCAAGGGCGGCCTGATGCGACTCCGCAGTGACTTGGTGGCCGGTGTGGGGCTGGAGGCGGAGCTGGAACTGCTCCGGCACGCCGGCCGCGGCGTAGGCCGGCCGGGCGGCGGCGGCACATTCCTCCAGGCCGGGCAGTGGCGTGCGGGCGTCGGAGTCCCCGTTGATCGCGAGCAGCGGACGCGGCGCGATCAGCCGCACCATCGCGGGTCCGTCAAACTGTCCGGCGAGACCCGGGGCGACGCGGTCATAGAACCGGCCCACAAATTCGGCGCCGGGGGCGGTGACGCCGGCCTCCTTGGCCGCGGCGTCAAAGGGGGCCTGGATGGTGCCGATGCGCGACTGCCAGGCATCGTGCTCCAGCGCCCAGCGAAAACTCTCCAGGCCGATGCACGGCACCGCAACCGCGATTCGCGGATCGGCCGCGGCCGCGAGATAGGTTTCGATGCCACCCTTGGATATGCCAAACAGGCCGAGGCGTTTCGCGTCCACGTCGTCCCGGGTTGCGAGCCAGTCGATCAGCCGCATGACATCCCACACGGTGTCATAAAAGAAGGGATGGCCGCGGCCGGTCTGCCAAGTGCGGAGGATGGCGTCGGGGTAGGCGGTCTTGCCCGTGGGCGCGCGTTCGCCGTGGAAGCGACCGTCAATCGCCACGCCGATGAAGCCGGCCTCCGCGGCGCGGCGCAGGGCCGGGAGCAAGTCCTCTTTTTTTCCGCCCGTGCCGTGCAGGGCGATGATGACCGGACGGCGGCCGGTCGAACCGCTCTTTTTCAACAGAAGACCGGGCACGCGCTCGCCGGCTTCCGTGGCGTAAGTGAAGGCTACCGTGACAATGCCATCCGCCTCCCTCGCGGCGCTCACCTCGGCGGCGGGCGGCACGCGGTCGCGGACGATGAGCTGCAGGAAGGCCGCGCGGGTGGCGGCGGGCGCCGGCGGGGTGACCGGCGTGTCGGCGGCGCGGGCCAGCGACGCCGACGCGAAGGCGAGCGCGAGCCCGACGCACGCGATCAGCCGGGGAGGGGCGAGGGGTTTCACGGGGCGCCAGCATGGCCCTGGAGCCGATGGAGCCAAGGAAATCCTCCGCGCCCAGCCGCCTGATCAGGGCCGGCAAAAACAGCGCTTGGGTCAGCGCCGGACAAAATCCCTGGCCATCTGGTCGTAATCGTTGAGCCCGGGCAGGGTGTTGCCCTGGCGGTCGAAGAGCTGCTCCTTGGCCTGTGTGGCCTCCCAGACAAACGACCCCAGGCCCTTCCGGTCGGGCAGCTGGTAGATGACCTCGCTGGCCTGGCGCGGCACCTGGCCGTGCGAATACTCGGCGGCGACGAAGTGGAGTTGCGGATACTGTTTCACCAGCTGGCCGAAGTTGGCCGCCCAGCCCTCGGGCGGGCCGTGCCAGTCGGTGTAGCAGGACAGCCCGAGGACGTCGAACCGGACGCCTTGCGCGAGCGCGTGGTCCACCCAGTCGCGGGTGGCGGCGTTGCTCACCCATTCGCCGGGGTTGGCGCGGTTCACGTTGATGGCGAGGTGCAACATGATAATGGCCTCGGGCGTGACTTCGCGGACGCCCGCGATGCCGGCCTTGAGCAGGGCGCCGAGCGTGGGCCAGTCGTGTGTGCTGCCCTCGGGCTGGGTCGAAACGATCTGCCCCGGCTGGCCGTTACGCGCTTCGGTCGAGTTGAGCAGGAACCCCGGGGTGATCTCGTTGCCGACCTGCACCATGTCGGGGGCAACGCCGGCGGCCTTGAGCTGCGCGATGGCGTCCTTGGTGTAATCGTGGACGGTCTGTACCAAGTCCGGCAGGGCGAGTTGCCGCCAGGCGAGCGGTTTGGTCTGCTTCTGCGGGTCGGCCCAGTTGTCGCTGTAATGGAAGTCGAGCAGGAAGCCCAGGCCGGCGGCCTTGATCCGTTTGGCAAACGCGATCGTGTGCGGGAGGTCGCAGTAGCCTTGGGGCGAATAGCCGCCGCGGTTCTTCGGCTCCACGAACAGCCGCAGCCGGATATAATTGAAACCATGGGCCTTCAGGATCTGGAGAATGTCCTGCGGCGCACCGTGGTCGCTGAAATGCCCCGGTCCGCCCCGTCCGCCGCCCTCCTCGGCCTGCTGTACCCAGGAAATGTCGGCGCCGAGGATGAAAGTCTTCTCCGCCGTGGCGAGCGACCGCGTGGCGGGACTGGCGGCGGTGGCGGCAGAGACTGCCGGCGGCGGGGGGGCTGCCGGGTCGCTGGCGCAGGCGGCGAGGAACAGACACACGAAAGCGGCGAGGGCGGGTGAGAGCCAGGCGCGCCGGGACGACGGGGTGGGGTCGGCGGGATTCACGGCGACAGCGTAGCAGTCCGGGCGGCCGGGCCAAGGAAATCCGCGGGGAGGAGCGCTTCGCATGTATTTCCGAACAATCGTTCTCGTTCTCCTACTCGTTCTCGTTCTTTTCAGTTCGTCTCGCACTGCATGATCTCGCAATCGAGACCCAAACCGAGAACGAGAAAGAGTAAGAGAACGAGAACGACTTGTCAGAGGCCCGACCAAGCCGCAGGTACTGGCTCAGTTTGCGAATTATAGGTCGGGGTTAATCCCCGACACGTCGGGCGTGAAGCCCGACCTACGACGGTAAGCAGCAAACTAAGCCACCGCCTCGCCGCCTGCCCGCTTGCCTTTCGGGGTGGAATGAAATGTCGTCGGCGCAACCCCGTCCTCCCCATGCGCCACCCCCGATTGCTTGCGGCCGGTCTCGCCCTGGCCGCCCTGATCCGCCCCGCCGCCGCCCAGGATACTCCTGCTCCCGTGGCACCGTCCGCGCCCGCAGACAAGCCGCTCTTTACCAACCCCGCCCAGCCGCTCGACCGGCGGGTGGACGACCTCATCGGCCGGATGACGCTGCCGGAGAAGGTCGGCCAGCTCGTCAACGGCGCGCCGGGCCTCGAACGGCTCGGACTGCCCGCCTACAATTACTGGAACGAGGCGCTGCATGGCGTTGCGCGGGCCGGCACCGCGACGGTGTTTCCCCAGACCATCGGCCTCGGCGCCACCTGGGACACGCCCCTGCTGAAGACGATCGCCGACACCATCGCCACCGAGGCGCGGGGCAAGTTCAACACCGAGCTCAAGACCCGCGGCAGCGCCCGACAGTATTACGGCCTCACTTTCTGGACGCCCAACATCAACCTCTTCCGCGATCCGCGCTGGGGCCGCGGCCAGGAGACGTATGGCGAGGACACCTTTCTCACCGGCCGCATGGGCGTGGCGTTTATCGAGGGTTTGCAGGTCGACGATCCGACCTACCTCAAGGCGCTGGCCTGCGCCAAGCACTACGCGGTGCACAGCGGACCCGAGCCCGCGCGCCACACCTTCAACGCCGTCCCGACCGAGACGGATTTCTACGACAACTACCTGCCGCATTTCGAGGCGGCCGTGCGCGAGGCGAAGGTCGGCTGCGTGATGAGCGCCTACAACCAGGTCTACGGCGCCTCCGCCACCGGCAGCCCGCTGCTGCTCACCGACATCCTCCGCCAGCGCTGGGGCTTCCAGGGCTATGTCGTTTCCGACTGCGATGCGGTGGGGGACATCTACCGGACGCACCATCTTGTCGCGACCGCGCCCGAGGCCGCCGCGCTGGCGCTGAAATCCGGCGACGACCTCAATTGCGGTAATACCTTCCGCAGCCTCACCGCCGCCGTCACCCAGGGTCTGGTCACCGAGGCTGACATCAATCTGGCGCTGCATCGGGTGCTCGCGGGCCGGTTCCGGCTCGGGATGTTTGACCCGGCGGACAAGGTGCCGTTTTCCAAATACTCCCTCGCGGATGTCGACACCCCAGCCAACTCCGCGCTCGCGCTCCAGGCCGCGCGCGAATCCATCGTGCTCCTGAAGAACACGGGCGCACTCCCGCTCGACCGCGCCAAACTCAAGCGCCTGGCCGTGATCGGTCCGAACGCCGATGCGACCGTGATGCTGCTCGGCAATTACAACGGCACGCCCTCGAAGCCCGTGACGATTCTCCAGGGCATCCGCACCGCGGCAGGCAGCGGCGTGCAGGTGGACTATGCGTCTGGCTGCCCGACGGTCCCAGGCGTGGAGCGCCTGAGCCGACGCGGTGCGGCGGTGGCCGTGCCGCCCGCCGGACCGGAGACGCCGGACTTTCAGGCAGCGGTCGAGCTCGCGCGCGCCGCCGACGCGGTCATCTTTGTCGGTGGCATCAGTGCGCAGCTCGAGGGCGAGGAGATGTCGGTCAACCTCGACGGCTTTGCCGGCGGCGACCGCACCCGCATCGAGCTGCCGGCGGGGCAGACCGCACTGCTCCAGGCGCTGCAGGCCACGGGCAAGCCGGTGGTGTTTGTCAACTGCAGCGGCAGCGCGATGGCGATGCCGTGGGAGGCGGAGCATCTGCCCGCCATCGTGCAGGCGTGGTATCCGGGTGAGAACGGCGGCACGGCGGTGGCTGAGGTGCTCTTCGGCGACCGCAATCCCTCGGGCCGGCTGCCGGTGACCTTTTACCGGACGACGGAGGACCTGCCCGCGTTTGACGACTACCGCATGGCAAACCGCACCTACCGGTATTTCACCGGGACGCCGCTTTACGCCTTCGGCCACGGGCTGAGCTACACCAAGTTCCAATACAGCGGGCTCACCGTGGCGCGTGCTTCGGGCACATTCGCCCGGCTTAGTGTGGATGTGGCGAACACCGGGGACCGCGACGGCAACGAGGTCGTGCAGGTTTATGCCCACGCGCCCGGCACCGGCGGACCGCGCCAGCAGCTGTGCGCGTTCAAACGCGTCAGCGTGCCGAAGGGCGGCCATGTATCCGTGACGCTGGACGTGACGCCGGAGTCCATCCGGCGCTGGGACACGGAGAAGAAGGCCTACGTGATCGCCCCCGGAATTTATGCGTTTCAGGTCGGGGCCGCGTCGGACGACATCCGCGCCACCGGCCAGCTGATGCTTGCCGCGGTTGCACTGCCCTGAACGCCTGAGTGAAGCGCGGCTGGCGGGGGAATTATGGCCGTCGGACGCTTTCCGGCGGGCCGAGGTAGCTGGGCTTCAGTCCGCCGAGATCCAGCACCACACGCTCCAACACGACGGCCGGATCCACCATCCACACCTTCAGCGTGTGCGCGCCGGCGGTTGGCACCGGCAACGTGGCGCGGACCAGCCGTGCATTGTTGCGGACCGACTCCTCCCATTCGCGGTTGCCGTTCTGGGCGCTGAAACCGGCGGGTACGATCGTCAGGGTCTGTGGCGCGCCATCGTCGAGCGAAACCGCGACCCGCAGCGCCCGGCCGGGCATAAAATTCAATGTGGGCGCCACCGTCAAAATAACCGTGGCCGGCCCGGGATGAAACACTTGCGTCTGGTATTCCAGGCACGCCGAATCGCGCCCGGGTACGGCAGCGGGCAGGTCCGCCGGGGCGAAGGCGCGCATTGCGGAGAGCGTCCGGCCGTAGCCATCAACCGGCTCCCAGCGCGCGGCACCGACGCCGGTGGCATGCGAAAAATGCCCGGCCTCGATCGCCACCACGCCCTCGCTCTCGACGAAGCCGTGCACCGCCGCACGTGCGGTCGCGGCGGGATTGAAGGCGGACACCTGCACTGCAACCTCGCCGCCCGCGCCGGTAATTTTGACGGTGCCGGTGGCGGTGTCGGCGGGGGCCCGGCTCCAGTCCACGCTGACCGCGATGCGCTGGTCCGTCTCCACCTTGCCGCCCGCGGCACTCAGCTTGATCCACGGCGCATCGGCCGTGGCCGTGAAGGTAAATGCGGCCTGTCCGCGGTTGAACACGTCGATGGCATGGCTCCGCTGGCTGAATCCGTCGTACACCGGCAGCGCCGCGGCCACCGTCGCGCCGGGCCAGTCGAACTCGGAGCCTTCGACGGCGACACCCAGCCCGGCGTCGGCGGGGGGAGTGAGCGTGACGACCCGCGGAGCGGTTTCCTGGACGGGCTCGTTCCACTGGGTGTAGCCGATGTGCTTCTGGTCCATGAAATGGTTCCAGCGCCCGCCGGCATAGACGGTGTTATAGTCGTGCATGAGGTCGCGGTCGGCCTGGAAGAGCGTGCGGGTTTGCGCCGCGAAGTCGTTGGTGCTGGCGCGACCCTGCCGGGCGTAGAGCGCGTTGCGACCGGCGGCCAGGTACATCTCGTTGAGTTGGGCACCGGCCTTGAGGGGGAAAAGCACGAGTTGGTAAAACGCATCGCGGGCGTTTTCCGGCAGACGGGCGTTGAGTTCCGCGGCGCGGCGGGCGAGGGAGGAGAACTCCTCGTGGACCCGCTCGGCCTCGCCGTAGTCGGTCAGGCTGTAGGTGGTGGGTGCGAGCAACTCGGGCTTGCGGCGGGCGTTGAGCCGGGTGGTCTCGGTCACGAGCTCCGCGATGGCGGCGGCGGAAGCCGGCCCGAATTCCCGCGCGGCCCAGCCCTGGGTGAACTCGCCGAGATTCCCGCCGGTCCAGCGGGCGGTGTTCCACGCGAGACTCATGAAAAACTCGGTCGGGATCTCCTGGCCGCGGAGATGGCCCACGTTGACGATCCAGACGCGGTCGGCGCCGTACTGCTGGGCGAGGGACAGCTGGTCCCAGATTTTCGGGAGCGGGCTGGTGTTGATCCACTGGTAATTCCTGGGCCCGCCGTGGTAGTCGAAATGGTAGTAAATGCCGGCGCCCCCCACGCGTCGGCGTTCCTCGGCGGTGGGCAGGCGACGGACGTTGCCCCAGTTATCCTCGGCCCAGAGGAGCGTGACGTCGTCGGGCACGCGCAGGCCCTGCTCGTAGAAGCCCTGCACCTCCTTGTAGAGGCACCAGAGTTGCGGCACTTTGGTGAGGTCGGGGTTGAGCTCCTCGGCGAGGATCTTGCGTTGGACGCCGACGATCTGCTCGGTCAACGCGGCGCCGATGGGCTGGCCGCTGTCGTTCTCGGCCCGCAGCCCGAGGGTGATGAGGCTCTCGTAGTCCTTGTTGCGGCGGATGCCCTCGCGCCAGAACTGTTCGAGCACGGGCTGCTGCGCGGCGTTGTTGAAGTTCCAGTTGCCGTTCTGCCGGCCGGGGCCGCGGTCCCACTCCTTCTGCGCCCGCAGCATCGGCTCCTGGTGCGAGGTGCCCATGACGATGCCGTAGTCATCGGCCAGGCGCGGGTTGGCGGGGTCGTCCTCGTTGAAGGCGTTGTTCCACATCGCGGGCCAGAGGTAGTTGCCCTTGAGCCGGAGGATCAGTTCGAAGACGCGGGCGTAGAACTCGTGCCCGTAGTTCGCCACGCCGGGACGCCCCGGCACGTCGCTATAGGTGGCGCGGACCCAGTTGGTGAGGTCGGGCGCCTCGTCGTTGAGGAAGATGCCGCGGTAGCGGACCGACGGCTCGCCCTGGGAAAACCGGCCGGCCTTCACGTAGAGCGCGTCCGCGTGCCGCACCGGCACGTCGGCCCACCATTGCCACGGGGAAACGCCGATCTGTTCCGCCAGGTCGTAGAGACCATAGATCGTCCCGCGCTTGTCGCTGCCCGTGATGATGAGCGCACTCGCGACCCCCGGCAGTGGAGCGGACACGACCTGGAGGGAAAACGACTCCCATTTTCCCTCGATGGTGCTGACGTCGATTTTCTTCTCGCGCACGAGGCGGTCGACGACGGGGCTCCGTCCGAGGGTGCCGATGATGACGAGGTTGGGCGCGATAAACTTCGGATCGTTCTTCGCCAGGCCCTCGCCGTGGTCGTCCTGGAGCAGGCCCGGGGTCAGGCCGGTCACGTGACCGAGGTCGGTCTGCAGGTCATGCGCGGCGCGGAGCACACCGGGCCAGTCGGCCGCGTCCGTGAGCAGCACCGCGGCTTTGCCGCCGGCGGCCAGCGGGAAACTGCCGGGGCCGGGCGTGGCCGTGACGTAGGTTTCCTGTCCGACGGCCAGGACAGCCGTCGGCCCGGCGACGGTGCAGACCAGCAGAAGCAGCAGCGGGCCGGGGCAATGAATGGGGAATCGGCTCACGGGACGGCGGGGTGGGGCGCAGGCTCGCGGAATCGGTCGATGGGCGCAAGCGCTGGCTGCCGGGGGTACTGGCTCAGATTGCGAATTGTAGGTCGGGGTTTATCCCCGACACGTCGGGCGTGAAGCCCGACCTACGGCGGCAAACAGCAAACTGACCCGCGACCTTACCGGGTAATGGCTCAGTTTTGCACGATGGACGTGCCTTGGAGTAGGGCCGGTCTATGACCGGCCTCCGGCAACCGGTCACAGACCGGCCCTACTATTTTACCGTTTCCGTCAAATGAGCGACTACCGGCTGCCGACGCCGATTGACCCAACCGCGGAATCGTTTTTGTCTGACACTACCCCATCGCCGCCGCGCCCATGTCCTCGCTGCTTTTCCGTTTGCTGGTGTCTGCTTCCGCCAGCGCCCTCCTTTTGGCCGGTTGCGCGCTGCCCCCGCCCCGGCCGGCCGCGGCGGAGCCCGCTCCCGTGACGCTCCGGGAGGCCTTCCGGGGCATCTTCCATCTCGGCGTCGCCGTCAGCCAGAGCCAGTTCTCCGGCCGCAACGTCGCCGATGCCGCCGTCATCGTCCGCGAATTCGATGCGCTTTCGCCGGAAAATGTTCTCAAGTGGGAGTCCGTGCATCCGGGCGTCACCCGCTACAATTTTGCGCCGGCGGACCAGTATGTCGAATTCGGCACGACCCACGGCATGTTCATCGTGGGCCACAACCTGGTCTGGCACAGTCAGACGCCCGCCTGGGTTTTTCAGAACGCCGACGGCACCGCCATCTCCCGCGAGGCCCTGCTGGCGCGGATGCGCGACCACATCATGGCGGTGGTCGGCCGCTACCGGGGCCGCATCGCGGGCTGGGATGTGGTCAACGAGGCCATCGCCGACTACGGCGGCTACCGCCAGTCACCCTGGTTTCGCATCATCGGGCAGGATTATCTGCTCAAGGCCTATCAGTTCGCCCACGAGGCCGATCCCGCCGCAGAGCTCTATTACAACGACTACTCGTTGGAGGTGCCGGCGAAGCGCGCCACCGCCGTCGAGTTGGTGAAATATCTCCAGGCCGGCGGCGTGCATCTCACGGGCGTCGGCCTTCAGGGCCATTACAAGCTTGACGCCAACACGCCCAGCGTCCGGGCGATCGAGGATACCATCACGACCTTTGCCGGACTCGGCCTGAAGGTCATGATCACCGAGCTCGACATCGATGTGCTGCCGGGCCGTCCGGGCGCGGACCTCAACGCGCGGCAGTCTGGCGTCGGTGCCGATCCGTATCGCGCCGGCCTCCCCGCCGACGTGCAGCAGGCCCTTGCGAAACGGTATGCGGACGTCTTCGCGGTCTATCTCCGCCACCGCGAGAGCATCACGCGGGTCACGTTCTGGGGCCTGAACGACGCGCAGTCCTGGCTGAAGGACTTCCCCTTCGCCAACCGCGTGAACCACCCGCTGCTCTTTGACCGCCAGAACCAGCCCAAACCCGCGTTCGCCGCCGTCCTCGCCGCGCCCCGGCTCGCTGGTGTCTCCGCGCGTCCCGCTCCCTGAATCTCCGTCGCGTAAACTCCACTCCGCGTTTCATCTCCCGACGTCTCCTGCTCGTTCGCTCGACCAGGTGCTCGGCCGCAATGCAATTAGCCGCAAAGAAGCACAAAGAGCACAAAACCTTTGGTTCGTTTTTGTGTCCTTTTGTGCCTTCTCGCTGCCAACCCTGCATCCTGCTCCACCATGAAGCACATGAAGGCCATGAAGCACGGACAGATATCAACAGCTCCTAGAAAACAGACTGTGGGTGGTAGGGCGAGGCGTCCCTGCCGAGCCGCGGCTCACCCAGAGGATTCGCCCTGCCCAAAGTCCAAAAAGCCAAAGGACGTTGGTATGATATCCTGCCCATGGGCTTTTCTTTTCCGATGTCAGCTTTTCAGTTTTTCAGCGTTTCAGCTTTTAACTTCCGCCCTCCGCTTCATGCACTTCATGTGCTCCATGGTAACGCGGTCTCCGGATCCGTTTCCTAGCTTCATGGTTTCCGAATTAACTCCGTCATGGGCCTCCTGCCCTGGTTCATCCGATTGGAATTCCGCAGCCAGGAAACCAAGAGCCGATCCAAGCCAAGGCATCGGAACTTGAACCACAGAGGCACCGAGAACACCGAGGCCGATCCGGATCGAATGGACTTATTCCTCTGACATCTGACCTCTGGCTTCTGGCGTCGACCTCCGGCTTCTGACCTACGTGCCTCCGTGTCTCTGTGGTTCAATCCTCCTTCGCTCTGGTGCGAGTAAATGCCGTTCGATCACCGGTGATTTGCCGCCGGTCGGCTCGGCGTGCTGCTCCGCGCCGGCCGAACTTGGATGCCGACGAACGGATCCCGCGGTGGGTTAGTGGCGCGACGCGGAGCCGGCGGGCTCGGCTTCCTTGCCCAGCTCTTCAATCTCGGCCCGCTTCTGCTGGATCTCATCCCGGAGATGAGCCTTGAGGTGGTTGAGCAGCTCGTATTTGTCGGCGAGCGTTTTGCTGTGCGCGGCCTTTTGCGCATCGGTGCCGGAGGAGAGCTGGTCGAGTTCCAATTCCATGCGCGCGTCGGCGAGCGCGTTTTCGAGCTTTTCGAATTGTTTGAACGCCACCTGTAGCTCGATCTGCTTCATCTTCAGGTCGACCTGAGCGGTGGTGAGAATCGGGCTGTTACCGGTCGAGATGCTGGCCGGCACGGACAAGTAGCCGGATGGGGACGGAGGCACACCGTCACTGGCATAGCCGGGCGGGGGCGGAGGCACGCCGTCACCGGCGCGCAACGGAATCGCAGTGGCGAATGACAGGACGAGGGCGAGGAGGCTGATTTGGGTCTTGTTCATGTTGGGATGAGTTGAAGGTTGGTCGGTTGGGTGGAAAAACTAGGGGGCGGGCGGGGCGGCGGCCCGTCGGCCGAGGGCGAGAATCTGTTCGCGCAGCCGGGCGGTCTGGTCCGCCAGCAGCCGGCATTTCTGCTCGACGCTGGCGCGGTGCGCCTGGCGTTCGGCGGCGGAACCGTCGCCAAAGTCCGCGAGATCCAGTTCGAAGGTCGCCTCCCGCAGCTCGGTCAGCAGCCGCTCGTATTCCCGAAACGCCGCCTCGAGTTCGGCGTGCGTCGCGGCGGTGGGGGCGGTGGATGCGGGCGAGACCTGGGTTGGCTTCGCCACCCGGGTGGCGGTGTCCGGCTTTGCCGGCGGCTGCGACGGACCTCGGATGATGCCCCAGCTCGCCGCGATGGTCAGACCCACCACCAGCGGGATCAGAAAGCGCACGAACCACCCCCGGCCGGACGTCATGCCGGACGTTTTCAACCCCGGATGCATCGCCTGCCACTGCCGGCGGCTCAGCCACACGGGCAGTGAGGTGGCGAGCACCACGACGAGAATGACCACGACGTTGTCGACGATGACCACATGTTGCAGGAACGGACCGGCCCAGGGCTCGAAGAACGCCCGGCCGACGGCATCGCCCGAATTTCCGCCGAGCGTGTGCGCGCCCCGCGCGAATCCGCCAAAGGCGTAGTAGCCCCAGGCTCCGCCACCCAGCGCGAGGGGTGCGACCGCGAAGCCGCCGACCGCGACAGCCAGCGCGATGGCCAGGCCACCGAGGGCGATCAGACCGCCGGCCAGGCCACCGGAAGCCCACACGCCGAGGCTGAGTCCGCCGAAGGTCAGCCCGCCAACCGCCACGCCGCCTACGGCCACCACGCCCTGGGCGAGGCCGCCGACGGCGATGATGCCCCGGGCCACGCGCTGCCGCCCCGTTGCCGGGTCGTTCCCGACCGCGACATGCAGCCACGGCAGACCGAACAGCATGGCGGTCGATCGGTAGTCCACGCCCTGATACAGCCAGGCTTTCCCGACCTGCTGTGGCGGGGTGGTGGTCGTTGGCACGCCGGTCGAGTCGGGCGGCAGTTCCGGCAGACTTCCCCGGCTCAGCACGGCGCGCCAGCGGCGTCCGAACGGTTCGGGCACGGCCACGAGCACGCGCCGGCCGCCGGCCAGATCCAGGGCGAACCCGCGTTTCCAAAACAGCCGGCTGCCGTTGAACCAGCGCAGCTCGCTCAATGCCGCGATGTCCGCCAGCGGCACGAGGATCGGCGCACCGATCAGGCGGACGAGCTCCAGCCGGTCGGCATGCAACACCGCCAGGCCGGGCGACTGGAACGGCCGGAGCACGATCAGCGCTTCCGCGACCTCGCCGTCGGAGCGCGGCAGGCTGGCCCGGAGCCGCCGCACCCGCGAGCCGACCCAGCCGTAAATGCCGGCACCCAGCAGCCCGGGGAGCGCGATCAGCAGGGCGAGATAAGGCAGTCGGCCGCCCCAGATCGTGGAGGACGACGTGAACAGCACCGCGGCCAGCATCGTGGGCCAGAAGGCGAACGCGGTGACATAGCTGGCATCCCACAGCCAGCGATCCTGCCAGCGGAGGACGGGGACCCGACTGACCGATACGTCCGATGAGGCGGGTGGTGGCGTGGCGTGAGGCGCGGCCGCGATCGTCTCCACCTGGGTTTTCAGCGCGCTCGCCTGCTGGTAGCGGCGCGAGGGTTCCTGTTCCAGCGCCCGCAGCACCACTTCGTCGAGGCGCACATCGAGCACGACCTTGCGCGAGGGCGGCTGCAGGGTTTTGCCGGGCAGCTCGCCGGTGAGCATCTGGTAAAACACCACGCCGAGCGCATAGATGTCGGCGCGGTGGTCCACGGTGCCGGGGTGCGTGCTTTGCTCGGGCGCCATGTAGCTGGGCGTGCCCATGACTTTGCCGGCTTCAGTGAACTCGCTGTAGCCGGCCTCGCTGAGGCCGGGGTTTTCGGAACCGGGGTCGGCGACCCCGGCTACAGTTAATCCACTTCTGCCCCCATCACCCACCAGTTTGGCCAGGCCGAAGTCGGCGATCTTCACGTGGCCGCGGCGGTCGAGGAGGATGTTCTCCGGCTTGATGTCGCGGTGCACGATGCCGCGGTCGTGGGCGTATTGCAGCGCGTCGCACAGCTCGGGCACGATCGCGAGGGCTTCGCGCGGCGCGATGCGGCCCCCGGCGAGGAGCTGGCGCAGGTTCACGCCGTCCACACATTCCATCAGGATGTAGAACAACCCGTCCGCCGTGCGGCCGAAATCGTGGATCGTGACAATGCCGGGATGGCTGAGCTTCGCGAGTGCGCGCGCCTCGCGGGTGAAACGGTCGGCAAAGGCCGGGTCGTTGCCGAGCGAGCGCGGCAGAATTTTCAGCGCGACGAGCCGGTCGAGCTCACGCTGCCGCGCCCGATATATCGCCCCCATGCCGCCGCGGCCGATGAGCTCGATGATCTCCAGCTGGGGAAACTGGTCCCCCAGCTCGCCGACCGTGGGCGGGGTGAAGGCGTGGTCCCCCGGAGCGTCACCGGCCTGCGTCGCCGGCGCGAGATGGAAGGCCAGCAAACACGCCGGGCACAGACCCTGCACCGAAGCCGCGGCCAGGGGCGTGCCGCACTTGGGGCAAACCGGATTGGCGGGGTCTGGGACGGGTGGAGTGGTCATATCCCGGTCTTAGGTATAAGCGCAGGATTGTTACGCGTCGAGGGTGACTGGCCGGTGGGCTCAGCTGGTCGCGAGCGATTGCAACAGGTGGCGCACCTCGGCCTCGGTCTCCGCGGGGGTGTCGACGGTCTGGGCGATTTCCTCGCGGAAGAGCCGCCGGTACTGCCGGCGCAGGCGGTGGACGGCGACGCGGGCCGCGCCTTCGGTGAGACCGGCCGCCCGGGCCACGTCGGCGTAGTGGAGTTCCTCCCGGTCGGCGGTGAGAAACGGCTTCAAATGGGCGAACTCGTCCGCGCGGCCGGCGCGGGCGCATTCGGCCTCGAGGCGTTGCAACGTCCGGTCCAGCAGGGCCAGCGCCCACTGGCGGTCGTAGAGGCGGTCGGCGGAAAGCGTGGTGGCGGCGGCGCTCAGATAGTCGGCTTCGAGCGCGTCGAGCGAGACGGGTGGCTGGGCGCCGCCGCGCTTGAGCGCGCGGGCCCGATCCCATTCGTCGGACAGAAAACGCTGCAGCGCCGTGAGCAGAAACGTGCGGAAACGGCCCTTGTCCGGGTCGGCGCGCTGAATCCAGCCGCGTTCCAGCAGCCGCGCGAAAAACGCCTGGGTGAGGTCCTGCGCGTCGTGGGCGGACTGGCCGCGGCGGCGCACATAGGCATAGAGCGGCGGCCAGTAGGTCCGGCACAGCGCGGCGAGCGCATCCTGGGCGAGCGTCGGCTGGCTGCGCCCCGCGTGCAGCACAAGCGACCACCGGGTGGTGGCAAACCGGGGCGAACCGGCGGAAGGTGTCGCGGGGACGTCGGACTCGGTCGGGGGCCTCACCCGGTCAGCTTAGGCGTGGAAGGGGCTGGCGTTACAGGAAAAAGGCGGCGAGGGCACAAAATCGGCGAAGCGCCATTGCTCTCGGAGTCGGCAGATCGGTCCACCGCAGAGGAATCGGAGGTCGTTTCCTGATTGGATTTGGCTGGGTCTGATGTGGGCGGGGTGCCCACACCCCGCGGGCAGTTTGCGAGCCTCTGTAGGTGAAAATCGTTCTCGTTCTCTTACTCGTTCTCATTCTCGGGATTTAAAATCCAGAACCCGGAGGTGTGAGGCGAGAACGAGAATGAGTAGGAGAACGAGAACGAGAACGATTGGCAGAGGTCCAACCCGCGGGGCGCCCCGCCTACATTTCCAAGCGCACCGCCCTGCAAAACATGAAATGCGCCGAAGGGAAATCCCGCCGGTCGTTCAGCCCACCGCCTCGGCGGGGGTGATGCGGGCCTGGTGGCTGAAGTAGTGGTCGCTGAGCAGGGGGTGCAGCGCGTTGAGGCGCTTGAGGAGTTCGGCCAGCAATTCCGCGAGCTTCGGTGTGGCGCCGTCTGTCGCCGACGCGCCGGCGCCGAAATACCGGTCAAGTTTCAAGGTGGCCAGGAACTCCAGGGTGGCGCCGACCGCGCCAGCCGCCGGATCTTCGTCGGTCTCGCCCGTGTCGAACCGCACGGCGTGGAGGCTGGCTTTGATGCGGTGCAGGTTGTGGCAGATGCTGCGCGGCGCTTCGGGCTGCTGCAGGAACAGCGCGGCGACATGGCGCGGCTGGCTGCTCGTCTGGTAGAGCCGGCGGTAGGCGTCCTGCGAACCGAGCATGCGCAGGAGGGCGGACAGCTCGGGGTTGTCGCGGCGGGGCGTCGCGGGCGCCGGGCTGGTTGCGGCGGGCAGCGCGTCATCGTCCAGCGCGGTGAGGATGTGGCGGAGCGCGCCGCCGGTCATGATCGCGCGCTCCAGGTGCAGGCCCATGCGGAGGAAATGCCAGCTCGCGTCCTGCAGCATAGTGCGCTCGGCGGTGCCGAGAAACGCGTTCACATCCGTCAGCACGGCGTGGATGGCGGCGGCGGGCGGGGGCGGGCCGGACCGCTGGGCGCCGGGCCGCTGCCGGTGCAGGCGGTCGAGCCGGGCGAGCAGGCGACTGAGCAGCACCCAGGCCTCGGGACTGACGTGGTCGCGCAGCTCGCGGGCGTTTTCGCCGGCGGCGGTGATGGCGGAATAGATCGAGCTGGAATTCTGCGCGTCGAGCGACATGCGCCACATCAGATCCGTGGAGAGGGCGGATTGCGGGCTGGCGCGGGCGGTAATCTTGGCGCTGCCGTGGCCGGTGGCCTCGAGCAGGCCGCGCCAGACGGGCAGCCAGCGGCGGCGTTCGCGCGCGGGGATTTCCTCGAGGGCGACGTCGTCGAGGATCGAGAGCATGCGGGCGGTGGCCTCGGCCCGCTCAAGGTAGCGTCCAAGCCAGAAGAGGCTTTCCGCGGCGCGGGAGCCGAGCGTGTGGGCGAGGGCGGCACCCGCGGTCACCGGCTCGGCCTCGCGGTCGGCGACCTCGCCGGGGCCGTTCGCGGAACCGACCAGCACCACGGCATCGGCCGTGACGCCGACATGACCGGGGGGCGTGTTGTCGGGGCCAAGGCGCACCAGCCCGCTGGGAAAGACGTTGAAGCGCCGGCCCTGGCAGAGCACGAACGCGCTGAGGCGGAACGGGGGCGACTTGCGCACCGCGGGATTGAGTGGGAGCGGCTCGAGATGCGGCCGGGCGACGAAGGCGTGGGGATTTTCGCGCACATACTCCGCGAGGCCGTGCTCGTTGAGGGGCGGAGGCAGCGTCTTGAGCGGGTCGTCGTGGCGGCGGGCGTGGGCGGGCTCGACGTGGAGGTGGTGCCGCTGGTCGAGGATGTAGTCGAGCTGGTCGGTGTCGCCGCAGGTGTAGGTGGGCACCGAGGGCAGCAGCGGTTTTTCCCCGAGGTAGAAACGCATCAGCCGCGGCAGGTAGGCGTCGAGCGCGCGGCTTTCGGCCACGCCGGCGCCGATGGCGTTGGCGAGGACGACCGTGCCGGCGCGGATGCACTGGATGAGCCCGGGGATGCCGGCGGTTTCGCGGTGGGTGGAGAGTGCAACCGGGTCGATGTACGCGTCGTTCAGCCGGCGGTAGAGCACGTCCACCGGCTCTAGCCCGGCGATGGTCTTGAAGTAAACGCGGTTGTCGAGGACGAGCAGGTCGTCGCCGCGGGCGAGCGGGAGGCCCATCTTGCGCGCGAGGAAGCTGTGCTCGGAGTAGAACGGGTCGCGCGGACCGGCGGTGAGCACCACGATCGAGGCGGGGCGGTTGAGGACCGGGGCGAGCAGGCGCAGGGCGTCGAGCAGCTGGAGGGGAAAATTGATGACGCTGTGGTAGTCGGGCAGCGACCGGTAGAGCCCGGCGGCCTCCTGGGTCATGAAACGCCGGTTCTGCACCGCGTAGCCGACGCCGGCCGGGGTGTTCGCGCCGGTGTCGGTGAAGGCCCAGCCCGCCGCCGTCTTCACGAGGTCGAAACGCAGCAGGGTGGCGGGGCTGGGGCGTTCGGGTTCCAGGCGGTAGCACGGCCGGCGGAAATACGGATCGCTCAGGATCACCTCAGGGGGCACCAGGTTTTGCCGGAGCACCTGCTGGCCGGTATAGATGTCGACCAGCAGCGCGTTGACGAAATGGGCGCGCTGGCGGAGCGCGGCCTCGAGCAGGGTCCACTCGTCGGCCGGGATGACGAGGGGCGTGGGCTCCAGCGCCCAGAACGGTGCCGCGGCGGCGTCGGCGCCCTCGGCGGTGTCGGCCGGCGCGGCCGGGGAGAGGTCGGTCAGGCCCGCGTCGCGGATGGACAGCCGCAGCCGGTTGCGCAGGAGGCGCAACTGGGCGGGATGCAGGGGCGGAAACGCGGGGGGAGCAGAGGACATGAACGGACCCGGAAGAGCACAGCGGGGAACGCGCGCGGGGCAAGCCTGCGCCACATTATTTCAATGCAAGTTAACCGGCCATGCGGAAAAACGGTGAAACGTGACGAAGGGTGGAAACGGCGGGATGACCTGCGGAAAATCCGGAACCCGCGGAAGGCAGACGATTCGGAGGGATGGCCGCAAAAAGGCGCGAAGAGACGCAATCTAGGCCGACCCTGACGCACCGGCTTACCATGAAGTGCATGAAGTGGACGGAAGGGCTTTGGGATTTCAGGTTTTCTCCCGAGTCCGGCCCCTTCATGGGCTCCATGCTCTTCATGGTAGCACCATCATTGCCGGGAGCTTTTCTCGAAAGCGAAAACGGTCAGGGCGGCCATGGCCACATAGACCAGGGGTTCGAGCAGGTAGGGGATCGGAAAGAGACGCAGCCACGACGCGATGCCGCTCGTATGGGCGAGAACCATCATCACGCACAGTCCTTTCGCGAGGCGGAGAGGAGCGACTGCGACCAGCATCCCGAAGACGGCCAGATATCCCAGAAAGGCAGCAACGAATGACAACGAGCCGCCATGCTGAAAAAACCAAACCCAGACGGGGGTCATCTCCCATCCCCACCGGTTGTTGCCGACCAGCGTCAGGATCCCGTCGCCCAAGCCCGCCACGGCGAGTGAGAGACACAGCCAGAGATTGTTTCGTCGCAGGCGCAATGGGGTCGTCAAGGGGGCGGTGTGAGGTTTTCGTCCTGAGCGATCGCCTCAAAGATGCTGCCGACCGGCTGAGCGATGGCTTTCGGATAAAACAGCCACTTGACGATGGCAAAGGTGACATGCCCCGGATGTCCCCGCGCTCCCAGTGTTTCGGCCAAGCGGTTCCAGCGCGCAATGGACTCGCCGGTGCCTTCCGGACGTCCACCGAACCAGGTGGCGATGTCCGCATTGGATTGGGATTTTCTCACCACCGCCACCATCCGCTCGAGCGAAAGGCCAAAATGGCGAAAGAAATAACCGTCCACGCCGATGCTGCTGCCCAACGCGACGCGATAACTCAGCGGCAACCCGTGCGACAAATGCAGCCGCACCTTGGCGATGTGCCTCGGCAGCCAAACGCAGCCGGCCAGAGTCTCCTTCGGGTGGGGCAATCTCATGGGAATTCTTTGCCCAAAAGCTCGTCAGCAAGACTGCGGGCATGAGGCGGAGAAAACCGAAAACGAGAGCCCCGGTCAAAGCGTTTCTCCGCGGGTGACAGGGGGAGGAGACAGTACCGAGTAGCGGGTAGCGAGCAGGAGATGGGCAAGGATCCTTGAAGTTAGAATCTTGAAGCCTGGGTAGGGCGAGGTGCCCCGGCCGAGCAGGGGCGCACCGGTCCATGTCCGAATCGGCTCCGGTCAATCCCCCTCCGCCCTTCGGACCCTTGCGAGTCTCTCGTGGTTCGCTCCTTCCTCTCCTGCCGTGTGTTAGGTGGGTTCCGTGGGCCAACTTTGGGGCGCCGGGAGTAAGAAAACGGCCGGGTTAACGTTTATTTAGCGGCTTGGGCCTGTGGCTTAACTACCCCTTGGTCCCACGCCTGCTAATCTGGTGGCGTGAATACAAACGAAATTCTCCAGATCGTGCTCTTCTTCGGGCTTGGCATCGCACTCACGCCACTGCTCGGGCGCTTCATGTTCAAAGTCTTCACGGGGGAAAAGACCTTCCTGCACCCCGTGCTCCTGCCCATCGAGAAGCTGGTCTACAAGCTGACCGGCATCAACCCGGGCGAGGAGATGTCCTGGGTGAAGTACCTCTGGGCGGGGGTGATCATGACCACGGTCGGGTTCGCCAGCCTGATGGTGCTACTGATGACCCAGAAATGGCTGCCCTACAATCCGCAGGGGCTCGACAATCTATCCTGGCACCTCGCCTTCAACACCGCGTGGAGCTTCACCTGCAACGCCGACTGGCAGTCCTACACCGGCGAGACCACGATGAGTTACTTCTCGCAGACGCTCGGGCTCTCGGTCCACCAGTTCCTGAGCGGCGCGGGGGGCATCGCGGTCCTCGTCGCAATCGGCCGCGCCCTGAAGCGCGCCTCGGTCAAGACCATCGGCAACTTCTGGGTCGATCTCACCCGCGGCACGCTTTACCTCGTGATTCCGCTGTCGGTGCTCTGGGCCATTCCGCTGATGTGGCAGGGCGTCCCGCAGACCTGGCAGCCCTATGTGACGGCGAACCTGGTCGAGCCCTACACCGCGCAGGTGCCGAAGGTGGACGACAAGGGCAACCCGGTCACGACCTCCGTGCCGAAGACCGACGACAAGGGCCAGCCCGTCAAGGGCGCCGACGGCAAGCCCGTCATGGTGGACCAGCCCGTGATGGTGGACCAGAAGGTCGAGACGCAGCTCATCCCGATCGGCCCGGTGGCCTCGTTTGAATCCTGCAAGCAGATCTTCACCAACGGCGGCGGCTGGTATGGCGTGAACAGCGCCCATCCGCTGGAGAATCCGACCCCGCTCTCGGACTTTTGGGAAATGCTCGCGATCATCGTGGTTCCGATGGCGCAGGTTTACATGTTCGGTCTGCTGATCGGGAACAAGAAGCACGCGTGGTGCCTGTTTGCCGTGATGCTCGCGCTCTACGTCGGCTCGTTCGGCGTGGCGTGGTGGGCGGAGTCGCAGCCCAATCCCGTCGTCCACAACATCTCGCCGCTGCTGGAAGGCAAGGAGCAGCGCTTCGGTGTGATGAACAGCGTCCTTTGGGGCGTCTCCTGCACCGCGATCGACAACGGCTCGGTGAATTCGATGCACGACAGCTGGATGCCGCTCGCGGGCCTGATGCCGATGTGGAACATCCTGATCGGCGAAATCATGTTCGGCGGCGTGGGCTGCGGTGTATACTGCATGCTGTTCCACGTGCTGATCGCCGTCTTCCTCGCCGGCCTCATGATCGGGCGAACGCCGGAGTATCTGGGCAAAAAGCTCGGGGCGTGGGAGGCAACCTGGGCGGTGATCGGCGTGCTCGGGCCGAACGCCGCCTGCCTGATCCCGGCCGCGTTCTCCTGCGTGCTGCCGGCGGGGCTCTCCAGCCTGACCAACGCGGGTCCGCACGGCTTCAGCGAAATTCTCTACGCCTTCGGCGAGGCGGCCAACAACAACGGCAGCGCCTTTGCCGGCCTCAACGCCAACGTGCCCTGGTATGACGTGACCCTCGGGCTCGCGATCATCATCGGCCGCTTCGCCCCGATCGCCGCCGCGCTCGCCATCGCCGGCCGCATGGCCGCCAAGAAAACCGTCGAGGCCTCCCCCGGCACCCTGCCGCTCTACGGCTGGACCTTCGGCCTCACGCTCACCGGCGTGATCATCATCGTCGCGGCGCTTACTTTTTTCCCGGCGCTCTGCCTCGGCCCGATCGTCGAGCACGGGCTGATGCTGTCCGGCCGCGTATTCTAACCACGGAGACAACCACATGAGCACCAAAGTTGAATTCAAGTATTCCGAGCTGTTCGTCCAGGCGCTGATTGACTCGTTCAAGAAGCTGCACCCGCGCGACCAGATCAAGAATCCCGTCATGTTCGTCGTCTGGGTGGGCTCCATCTGGACCACCCTGTTCCTCTTCGGCGCGGGCCAGTGCAACCTCTTCAACGTCCAGATCTGCCTCTGGCTGTGGTTCACCTGCCTGTTCGCCAATTTCGCCGAGGCGATGGCCGAGGGCCGAGGCAAGGCCCACGCCGACGAGCTGCGCAAGATGCGGACCAAGACCATGGCCCGCAAACTGGTCGGCGGCCAGGAGGTCTCCGTCTCCAGCAGCGAGCTGAAGATCAACGACCGCGTGGTCTGCGTCGCGGGCGACCTCATCCCCGCCGACGGCGAAATCGTCGAGGGCATCGCCACCGTGGACGAGTCGGCCATCACCGGCGAATCCGCGCCCGTCATCCGCGAAAGCGGCGGCGACCGTAGCGCCGTCACCGGCGGCACCAAGGTCACCAGCGACCGCATCGTCATCCGCGTCACCGCCGAGGAGGGCAATTCGTTCCTCGACCGGATGATCTCGATGATCGAGGGCGCGCGCCGCCAGAAGACGCCGAACGAGATCGCGCTCAACATCGTGCTGGTGAGCCTGACGGTGCTGTTCATCATCGTGGTTTTCACCCTGCCGCCCTTCGCGCATTACAACGAGGCCGCCGCCGGCCAGAAGGATGTCGTGCTCACGTCCGCCCCGGTGCTGCTGGCGCTGATCGTGTGCCTGATTCCGACGACCATCGGCGGGCTGCTCAGCGCCATCGGCATCGCCGGCATCGACCGGCTGATGCGCCGCAACGTGCTTGCCACCTCCGGCCGCGCGGTCGAGGCCGCCGGCGACGTGGACGTGCTCCTCCTGGACAAGACCGGCACCATCACGCTCGGCAACCGCATGGCGACCGACTTTCTGCCCGCACCGGGCATCAAGATCGAGGACCTCGCGGCGGCCGCCCAGCTCGCCTCGCTGGCCGACGAAACGCCGGAGGGCCGCAGCATCGTCGTGCTCGCGAAGGAAAAATACGGCCTGCGTGAACGTGAGCTCAAGGCGCCGCTGGCGACGTTTGTCCCCTTCACCGCCCAGACCCGCATGAGCGGCGTGGACCTCGCCGCGATGGACGGCCAGCCCGCCCGGGAGATCCGGAAGGGTGCCGACGCCAGCGTCCGCGCCTGGGTCGAGGGCCAGGCCGGCCTCTACCTGAAGGAGGTCGTCGACGCCGTGGAGAAAATCTCCCGCAGCGGCGGCACGCCGCTCGTGGTCGCCGAAGGGCCGATCGTGCTCGGTGTCATCCAGCTCAAGGACGTGGTGAAGGGCGGCATCAAGGAGCGCTTCGCCCAGCTGCGCAAGATGGGCGTCCGCACGGTCATGATCACCGGCGACAATCCGCTCACGGCGGCCGCGATCGCGGCCGAGGCGGGCGTGGACGACTTCATCGCCCAGGCGACGCCCGAGGACAAGCTGGGGCGCATCCGCCAGGAGCAGGAGGGGGGCAAGCTCATCGCGATGATCGGCGACGGCACCAACGACGCCCCGGCGCTGGCGCAGGCCGACGTGGGCGTAGCGATGAACACGGGCACCCAGGCCGCCCGCGAGGCCGGCAACATGTTGGACCTCGACAGCAACCCGACGAAGCTCATCGAGGTGGTGGAGATCGGCAAGCAGCTGCTGATGACGCGCGGCGCGCTGACGACCTTCAGCATCGCCAACGACGTTTCGAAGTATTTCGCGATCCTGCCCGCGATGTTCGGCCTGCTCTACGCGACGACCGCCGGCGGGCATGGACCGCTCGACAAGCTCAACGTCATGTATCTGCACTCCCCGCAGAGCGCGATCCTGAGCGCGGTCATCTTCAACGCGCTGATCATCGTCGCGCTGATTCCGCTGGCGCTGCGCGGCGTGAAATACCGCCCGCTCGGCGCCGCCGTCATCCTGCGGCAGAACATGCTCATCTACGGCGTGGGCGGCATCATCATGCCGTTCATCTTCATCAAACTCATCGACGTGCTCCTCGTCGCCGTCCACCTCGCCCCCTAACCGTTCCGGAAAGGCCCTCCCATGATCAAACTCATCACCCAATCCATCCGCCAGACCCTCCTCTGGACCGTCGTGACCGGCGTGCTGTATCCGCTCGTCATGACCGTGTTTGCCCAGCTCGTCTTCCCCGCCCAGGCCAACGGCAGTCTGATCCAGCGCGACGGCAAGGTGGTCGGCTCCGCCCTGATGGCGCAGCAGTTCACCGGCGACAAATACTTCTGGCCGCGCCCGTCCGCCTGCACCTACGGCACGGGGCCGACGGGCATTGCGGGCTCGAGCGGCAGCAACCTCGGCCCGACCAGCGCGCAGCTCCAGAAGAACGTGGATGCCGCCGCCCTCCGCACTGCGTCCAAGCTACCCGCCGATGCACCGGTGCCGGCCGACCTGGTGTTCGCCTCGGCCAGCGGACTCGACCCGCACATCAGTCCCGAGGGGGCTCGCTTCCAGATCTCTCGTGTGGCGGCCGCCCGCGGCCTCAGCGCGGATGTGGTTGGCAAGCTGGTGGACCAGTTCGTCGAAGCGCCGCAGTGGGGCTTCCTGGGCGAACCGCGCGTCAATGTGCTGCAGCTCAACCTCGCGCTGGACGCCGCCAGCCCGAAGAAACCCTGAGGCCCGCTCATGAATCGCCTGCCGACAGTTTCCGCCCCCGGCCGGATGCGGAAACCCGAAGAGAACCTTCACCCTGCAAAACCCAGGCCTGGCAAACCCGCCTTGATCCCGTTGCCGGCGGGATGTTCGTCCGAGGAGATCCAGCGGCGATTTGCTTCCGAGGACAAGGCCCGGGAATACCTGGAGGCGATCCGCTGGCCGCAGGGTCCGGTCTGCGCCCACTGCCAGAATGCCGACGCCGGCCGGATTTGGAAAATCGAGGCCAACCCGAAAAAGAAGATCCGCCCGGGGCTCCACCACTGCGCGGAGTGTGACCGGCAGTTCACGGTCACGGTGGGCACAATCTTTGAGGACTCGAAGATCCCTCTGAACAAATGGCTGGTCGCCTGCTATCTGGAGTGCAACTCGCCGAAGGGGGTCAGCGCGCTGCACGTCCAGCGGTCGCTGGAGTTTGGCTCGTATCGCACGGCTTGGCGGCTGATGCGCCGGATCCGCCAGGTGCGGCAGATACCGTTTTTCGCCGGCCGGGCCGGCCGGATGGGGCGGCCGGGTTTCGACGACACCCTGCGCCTTGCCGTGCGCTTGCAGCGGAACCGGCTGCCCGTCGTTCCAGCGGAGACCGCCAGCCCGGCGCGTCCCCGGACTCATGACTCCGGCCTGATCCTGCAGTTGGCTTGGGAGTAGCGGGGTGCTGACGCTCCCTGAATCTCTTTGCGGTTGGCCGGCGACGGCAGCGGGCGCGGATTCCGCGCGGGCTGCCCCTTGATCATGCCTGTTCTCGCCTGGATTACGTTTCTGGCCGCCGCGGTCCTTGAGGTCGCGGGTGATGCGGTGATCCGTCATGGTCTGCGCGGCCGCGGCCTGCTGCTGATCGGGGCCGGCATGCTGATGCTGGCCGCCTACGGGCTGGTGGTGAACCTTGTCCGCTGGGACTTTGCCCGGCTACTCGGCGTCTACATCGCGTTCTTCGCCGTGGTGAGCGTGCTATGCGGCCGTTTTGTCTTGCGGGAAACGGTGCCCGTCAGCACTTGGATCGGCCTGCTTCTGATCGTGGCTGGTGGACTGGTGATCCAGAGCGGCTCCTCCCGTTGACCCAGGCTTCCAGGGCGGCCCGCAGAGCACGCGGATGACTCACCGGCTTACGATGAAGCCCATTGATTGAGGCTCGCATGTCAGCCTGATGAAAATCCAAATTCCCTGCGCTCACGCGCCGGGCTACATTTCCGAGGTAACCTGCTGCGAGAGCGGCGGGACTTGAGGCACCAGCCACGTCAGGCGAATGCGCGAGCCTCAATCGGGCATGAAGGGAGGCGAGGGGTTAAAGTAATCCAGGTTGCCCGCAGCTGCTCCGGGAGTCCGGGGCAGCCAAGGCAGCCAGGTCAGCGACCTGGCCTACAGTTCAGACGGCGGGTGGAGGACGGCGGTGGGCGGGATTTTGACATGAAGAATATTAATGCTATCTTAATGCTTTGCCGGGGCCAATTAATTAGGGCCGGCGATCCGGTCGGAGTATGCTGTCCGCATGCACTCGCACCATCAGTTTTACTTCGCGCTCCCCGGGCTAGCCGGAGCCGCCCCGGAGGGTCAGCCCACATGAGCGACCTGCTCTTCGTCCTCCTTTCCGTCGCGTTTTTTGCCCTGGCGGCGGCCTACATTTGGTTCTGCGAGAAGGTCCGCTGAACGGATTCTTCCGCCCCATCTTCCCATGGAAACCACCGTCATCGCCCTCATCGCCTTCGCCCTGCTCGTCTACCTCGTCGTCGCCGTGCTGCGCCCGGAAAAATTCTAAGCCGGCTGCCCGCCGCCGCCGTCTTCTGCTCAAAAACCCAGTGTCACCTGATGCGTGACCCATTTCCGCGATGAATCATCCCAATGCCTGGATCCAGTTCGCCCTCTATGTCGGCGCGCTGCTCTTTCTCACCAAACCGCTCGGCCTCTATCTCGTGCAGGTGCTCGACCCCCGCGGCCGCACCTGGCTCGACCCCGTCGTGCGCCCGGTCGAGCGCCTGACCTACCGCCTGTGCGGCATTGATCCGGAAAAAGAGCAGGCCTGGACCGGCTACACGCTCGCGATGCTCCTGTTCAGCGTCGTGGGGCTGCTGTTCACCTACGTCATCCTGCGGCTCCAGGACCACCTGCCGCTCAATCCGCAGGGCTTCCCGGGGCTGTCCCCCGCACTGGCGTTCAACACGGCCGCGAGCTTCACGACCAACACCAACTGGCAGAGCTACACCGGCGAGGCGACGATGAGCTACTTCTCGCAGATGGTCGGGCTGACGATCCACAACTTTACCTCGGCCGCCATGGGCATCGCGATCGCCGCCGCACTCGTGCGCGGCATCGCGCGCCACACCGCCAAGACCATCGGCAACTTCTGGGCCGACACGGTGCGCGTCACCTACTACTTGCTCGTGCCCGTCTGTTTCGTCTTCGCGCTGGTGCTGGTTTCGCAGGGCATCATCCAGAATTTCCAGCCCTACACCGTCGCGAAGACCTACGAACCCTACACCATCCAAGTGCCGAAGCTGGACGCCAAGGGCAACGCCGTCACGACTTCGGTGCCGAAGACCGACGACAAGGGCCAGGCGCTCAAGGATGACAAGGGGCAGCCCGTGATGGTGGATCAGCCCGTCATGGTGGACCAGAAGGTGGACACGCAGACCATCGTCCAGGGTCCGGTCGCCTCGCAGATCGCGATCAAGATGCTGGGCACGAACGGGGGCGGCTACGTCAACGCCAACGCCGCGCATCCCTTTGAAAATCCCACGCCGCTCGCCAACTTCCTCCAGATCCTGTCGATCTTTGCGATCCCGGCCGCGCTCACCTACTACCTCGGCCGCATGGTGAAAAACCAGCGCCACGGCTGGGCGGTGTGGGGTGCGATGTTTGCGATGTTCGTCGCCGGCGCGCTCGTCTGCTGGCACTCCGAGGACGCGGGCAACCCCATCCACCAGAAGCTCGGCGTCGCCGCCGCCGACGGCAACATGGAGGGCAAGGAGGTCCGCTTCGGCATCTTCAACTCCGCGCTGTTCGCGACCATCACGACCGACGCCTCGTGCGGGGCGGTCAACGCGATGCACGATTCGTTCACGCCGCTCGGCGGCCTCGTGCCCATGTTCAACATCGAGACCGGCGAGGTGATCTTCGGCGGCGTGGGCGCGGGCCTCTACGGCATGCTCATCTTTGTTGTGCTCGCGGTGTTCATTGCCGGCCTGATGGTCGGGCGGACCCCGGAATACCTGGGCAAGAAAATCGAGGCCTACGACGTGAAGCTCGTCATGCTGGTGCTCATGGTGCTCGCCGCGACGATCCTCGGCGGCACGGCATGGGCCGCCGTGAGCACCTGGGGCCAGGCCGGCCTGAACAACGCCGGACCGCACGGCTTCAGCGAGATCCTCTACGCCTACAGTTCCTCGGTCGGCAACAACGGCAGCGCCTTCGCGGGTCTCACGGCCACGCCGGCCGATGGCGATATGCACTACAACACCACGCTCGGTCTGGCGATGCTCATTGGCCGTTTCCTCATGATCGTTCCGATCCTCGCGCTCGCCGGCAATCTCGCCGGCAAGCGGCTCATCCCGGCCAGCGCCGGCACGTTCAAGACCGAGGGCCTCACCTTCGTGCTGCTGCTCGTCGGCACGGTTCTGCTAGTGGGTGCGCTGACGTTTCTCCCCGCCTTGGCGATCGGTCCGGTTGTTGAGCATTTCCTGATGCGCGCCGGCACCCTGTTCTGAACTTCGCTCCACGTTTCCCCTCCCTCATGAGTTCCAAATCCATTTCCCTGTTTGACCGCGCCATCATGTCGCAGGCGGTCGCCGACTCGTTCCGCAAGCTCAACCCGCGGGCGCAGCTGAAGAACCCGGTGATGTTCGTCACGCTGGTCGGCGCCCTGCTGACGTTCGAACAGCTCTTCACGTCCAAGGAACCGTTCGGCTATGTGCTGCAGGTCGCGCTTTGGCTGCTCTTCACCGTGGTCTTCGCCAACTTCGCCGAGTCCGTCGCCGAGGGCCGGGGCAAGGCCCAAGCGCGTTCCCTCCGGGCCTCGCGCAAGCAGCTCATGGCACAGCGCCGCGCGAAGGACGGCACACTCGAGGCCGTGGACGCCTCGCAGCTCCGCAAGGGCGATCTGGTCTTCGTGCGGTCAGGCGAGCTCATCCCCGGCGACGGCGAGGTGGTCGAGGGCGCTGCGTCGGTGGACGAGTCGGCCATCACCGGCGAATCCGCGCCCGTCATCCGCGAGGCCGGCGGCGACCGGAGCGCCGTCACCGGCGGCACCGTGGTGCTGTCCGACACCCTGAGCATCCGCATCACAGCCAATCCGGGCGAGGGTTTCCTCGACCACATGATCAGCCTCGTCGAGGGCGCGACCCGGCAGAAGACGCCCAACGAGATCGCGCTCACCATCCTGCTTTCGGCGCTCACGGTCATCTTCCTGCTCGTCATCGTCGCGCTCCGGCCGTTCGGACTCTATTCCAACGTTGTCTTCTCGATCACCACCCTCATTGCGCTGCTGGTCTGCCTGATTCCGACGACCATCGGCGGCCTGCTCAGTGCCATCGGCATCGCCGGCATGGACCGCCTGCTGCAACGCAACGTCCTCGCCATGTCCGGCCGCGCGGTCGAGGCCGCTGGGGACATCGACGTGCTGCTCCTCGACAAGACCGGCACCATCACGCTCGGCAACCGCATGGCGTCCGAGTTTGTCCCCGCCCCCGGCGTGACGCCGCAGCGCCTGGCCGACGCCGCGCAGCTGGCGTCGCTGGCCGACGAGACCCCCGAGGGCCGCAGCATCGTGGTGCTCGCCAAGGAGAAGTTCGGCCTCCGCGGCCGCGAGCTGGGGCCGCCGCACGCGGTGTTTGTGCCGTTCACCGCGCAGACGCGCATGAGCGGGGTCGATCTCACGGAGGCCGACGCGGCGATCGGCCGGGTGCCGGCGGTGCGCGTGCGCTCCATCCGCAAGGGGGCCGCCGCCAATGTCTTTGCCTGGGTCGAGTCCCAGGGCGGCCGCTGCCCGCCCGCGGTTACGGCGGCCGTGGACCACATCGCGCGGTCCGGGGGCACGCCGCTCGTGGTGGCCGAGGGGCGCGAGGTGCTGGGCGTCATTTTTCTGAAGGATGTCGTCAAGGGCGGCATCAAGGAGCGCTTCGCGCAGCTCCGGGCGATGGGCATCCGCACCGTGATGATCACCGGCGACAACCCGCTCACCGCCGCCGCCATCGCGGCCGAGGCCGGCGTGGACGATTTCCTCGCGCAGGCCACGCCGGAGATGAAGCTCGCGCGCATCCGCGCGGAGCAGGCGGCCGGCCACCTCGTTGCGATGACCGGCGACGGCACGAACGACGCCCCGGCGCTGGCGCAGGCCGACGTGGGTGTCGCGATGAATACCGGCACGCAGGCGGCCAAGGAGGCCGGCAACATGGTGGACCTCGACTCCAACCCGACCAAGCTTCTCGACATTGTTGAGATCGGGAAGCAGATGCTCATCACGCGCGGCGCGCTCACGACGTTTTCCATCGCCAACGACGTCGCCAAGTATTTTGCGATCATCCCCGCCATGCTGGTCGGCGCGTTCCCGGCCATCGCGCCGCTCAACGTCATGCACCTCGCCTCGCCGCTGAGCGCGATCCTCAGCGCCGTGATCTTCAACGCGCTCATCATCATCGCGCTCATCCCGCTCGCGCTCCGCGGCGTCGCCTACCGCCCGATCGGGGCCGAGGCCATGCTCCGGCGGAACCTGTTCGTTTACGGCTTTGGCGGCATCGTAATCCCCTTCATCGGGATCAAGGCCATCGACCTGCTCATCAACGCCGTCCACCTCGTCTAGGAGGCCGCCATGTGCTGCGCAACCCATCGCCTGCGTCTGTCCGCCCTGCTGCTCGTGGCGCTTGTTGGCTTCATCGCCGGACTCACCTGCGGCCGCCTGGGCGAGGTCGTGTACGGCGACTCGCCGGCCGGCTTGAAATATCCGCCGGTGCCACATCCCCGTTCCCTTTTCCCATGAAAAATCTCCTCGCCGAACTCAGAACCTCGCTGCTCCTCACGCTCGTCTTCGCCGTGGTGCTCTGCGGTGCCTATCCGCTCGCGGTCTGGGCCGGCGCCCAGGCCTTCTTCCCCCGCCAGGCCAACGGCTCGCTGGTCACCGACGCCGCCGGCAACGTCCGCGGCTCGGCGCTGCTCGCGCAAAGTTTCACCAGCGACGGATACTTTCAGCCGCGCGCATCGGCGGCCGGCACGGGTTACGATGCAACCAGCTCGGGCGGCACCAACCTCGGCCCGACCAGCCAGAAGCTCAACGACAGCATCAAGGCCGCGATCGCCGCGTATCGGACCGCCAACGGTCTTGCCGCCGATGCGGCGGTGCCGGCCGATGCCGTGACGTCATCCGGCAGCGGTCTCGATCCGCACATCAGCGTGGCGAACGCCCTGGCCCAGTCCGGGCGGGTCGCGAAGGCCCGGCACCTGACTCCGGAGGCGGTGCAACAGCTGGTTGCAGCCCACACCGAGGGCCGGGATCTCGGCGTCCTGGGCGAACCCCGGGTCAATGTGCTGCTGCTCAACATGGCGTTGGACGCGGCCAGCCCGAAGGCTCCCTGACGACATTGGCCTGGTGCACCGGATTCAACGGCGCAAAAAAAGCACCGCCCCCGGGAGGGAGCGGTGCTGAGGGAACGGGCAAACCAAACAAACTTAGACGGCGGCGTCACCGCGTTCGTCGGTACGAATGCGGATGGCGTCCTCCAGGGACACGATGAAGATCTTGCCGTCGCCAATCTTGCCGGTTTTGGCCACCTTGAGGATGGCGTCCACCGTTTTGGCCACGGTGTCGTCGGGTACGACAATCTCGAGTTTCACCTTCGGGAGAAAATCGACAGTGTATTCGCTGCCGCGGTAGACTTCGGTGTGGCCCTTTTGGCGGCCGAAGCCCTTGACTTCGGTGACGGTCATCCCCTCGACGTGAATGGCGGCGAGGGCATCCTTGATTTCCTCGAGCTTGAAGGGCTTTACGATTGCAATGATAAGTTTCATGGGTGGTGGACTTTGGATTAGGGATCCTCTGCCAGGCAGAGGACCGCCCCGGAGCGCAAGGCCCGGGGCGGTCTGCTTGGGTTAGTGGGAGGACGTTTTGGTGTCCGGGTAGGCGGTGCCACCGTGTTCGTGGAGGTCGAGGCCTTCCTCTTCGATCTGCTTCGAGACGCGCAGGGTGCCCGTGGCCTTGACGGCATACATGAGGACCATGGCGACGGCGAAGACGCCGATGCCGATGGCGGCGTTGCCGATGAACTGGGCGACCAGCTGATCGGTGCCGCCGCCGTAGAACAGGCCCTTGACGACCGCGCCGGCCGAGTTGTCGGCGCCGGTGGGCGTGGGGGCGCCGAATTCGCCGGTGGCGAAGAGGCCCAGGCTGAGCGTGCCCCAGATGCCGCAGGCACCGTGGACGGGCCAGGCACCGCAGGGATCGTCAATCCGCAGGTATTCCAGCAGGTCGGTGGCGAGGATCACAATCACACCGGCCACGGCGCCAAGGAGGATCGCCCCGAGTGGTGACACCCAGTAGCACGGGCAGGTGATGGCCACGAGACCCGCGAGCAGGCCGTTGACCGTCGCACCGCAGTCCCACTTTTTGAAGCGGGGATAGACGAAGAGCAGTGCGGCCAAACCACCGGAGCAGGCGGCGAGGGTGGTGTTGGCGGCCACCCGGGCGATGCCGGCGGTGTCCATGGCGGACAGCGTGCTGCCGGGGTTGAAGCCATACCAGCCGAACCACAGGATCACGGCGCCCACGGACGCGATGGTCATGTTGTGGTAGGGCATCGGCCCGCCGCCGTCGCGCTTGAACTTGCGGCCCAACCGGGGGCCGAGGACAATGGCGCCAGCCAGGGCGATCATGCCGCCGATGGTGTGCACCACGGTCGAGCCCGCGAAGTCATGGAACGGAGCCGCCTTCCAGAAGGGGATGGCATTGAGCCAGCCGTCCGGACCCCAAGCCCAGTGGCCGAAGATCGGATAGAGGAAGCCGCTGACCCCGATGCTGTACCAGAGGTCGCCCCAGAAGCCGGTGCGGCCCAGCATGGCGCCGGAGGTGATCGTCGAGCAGGTGTCGGCGAAGGCGAACTGGAACAGGAAGAACGCCAGCGTGGCGACGCCGGTCGATTCATACGTGTCGGGCAGGTTCTGCAGGCAGTACCAGGTGTGCCCGGCTCCGTCGCCCCAGCCGATGTAGCCGTTGCCGTGACCGAACATCCAGGCAAAGCCCCAAGCGTAGAACAGGATTCCGCAGAGGCAGGTGTCGACGATGCCCTCGAGGAGCACGTTGACGGTTTCACGCTCGCGCGCGAAGCCGGCCTCGAGGAACATGAAGCCGGCCTGCATGAAGAACACGAGGAAGGCGGTGACGAGCACCCACATCGTGTTGATCGGATTGACGTAGGGCGGGTTGGGCGGAGTCGCCGGAGCGGCGGCCGGAGCGGCGGCCGCGGCGGCCGTGGTATTGCCCGTGGCCGTGGCTGCCGCCGTCGGGGCCGTGATCGTCGGAGCAGCCGGTGCCGCTGCGGGAGTGGCCGCGGGAGCGGTGGCTGGCGCGGTGGCCGGGGCCGGAGTCTGGGCCTGAGCCCGGGAGGAGAGATAGGCGGAGACGCCGAAAATCAGGGCGAAGCACAGGGCGAGCCCGAGCATTTTGCCGCCGAATATCGCGTAAAACACACGGCGCTGACGCGGATCCCGCATTTTTTCGAAAAACTTGTTCATTTGATTAAGTGGGTGTGGTTGGATTATTGCGCCGAACCGCAGCCACGAAAGGCATTGGCGTCAGCGGCCGTGCCAGCCGGAAGCGCGCTGGAATTGACGGTCGGTTGCATGGGCTTTCCCGGGCTCGTGAAATGTGGCGTGGGCCCATACAGGGCGGCACGCCACCGTGGCGGGTTTGCGAGACGAGTTCTCATGGTCATGGTTTGGTTCTCTGGGCGCTGCAGTTGCTGAGTTTACTGTTTGGCCTCTCCAAGGCGGGCTGCCCCGGCGAGCCGTGAGTGCAGCGGGTGCCACCTGAAACCGGGCAAGGTTCCGGGCGATCCCCGCAGCGGTATGCACCTAGCAAATGGTATGCCAAGGGTGCTGCGGGCGGCTTTATCGCTGAATCATATTCATGCAGCGCCAGCTCACAGCCTGACAATGCCTTCAGTGCGCTGGGAGTTTTGCGCCGGGCTCGCTCGTGCGGGCGGTCCGGGTTGCGACCCGCGGCGCCCCGGCACCGGCGGGGTTGCAGCTACAAAAAAAGCCAGCCGACGAGACCGAGGATCGGCAGCAGAATCGGCAGGCTGTATTTGAACAGATAGCCGAAGAAAGTCGGTCCGGGGGTGCCGGCGTCGTGGGCGATGGACTTGACCATGAAATTGGGCCCGTTGCCGATGTAAGTCATGGCCCCGAAAAAGACCGCCCCGAGGCTGATGGCGATGAGACGCAGCACATCCGCCGGCGATTGGCGCAGCACCCTGAGGACAGCGACCTCATCGGCGTCCCCGCTGGGAAAGTCCACCGGATGTTCCCCGTGGGCGGTAGCCTCCGCCAAACGGAGAAAGCTCACATAGGTCGGGGCGTTGTCGAGCACGGCGGAAAGGCCGCCGGCGGCCAAGTAATAGTCGATCGGTTTCTTCACGCCAAACCCGTCGCCGTGTCCGTCCACGTAATCCAGTGCAGGCAGCATGGTGAGGAAGATGCCGGCAAAAAGCAGGGCGACCTCCCGGATGGGGCCGAAGGTGAAGGCGTTGGCCGCATGCACCCGCCTGGGCGTGGCGTACCAGCTGACCACGGCTGCGCCGAGCATCACGGCTTCACGCAGAAAAAAGCGGCCCGGCAGGAACAGCGCCCCAACCACCGCGGCGAGCAAGAACAGATTGCCCTTTCCCTCGAGGCCCCAACCCGTCTCCGTTGTTCTCGGTGCCGCCGCCGGCGCTGCCTCTGCGCGTCCCCAACGCGAATCCAAGACGTAGAAGACCGCGAGGAGCAGACCAACGGTGAGGAGCCATGGTCCCAGGACGCGCCCGGTGAGCCAGAAAAAAGGAATGCCGCGCAGGTAGCCGAGGAAGAGCGGGGCGCCGACCGGGGTGAGGGCGCCGCCGATATTCGAAACCAGAAAGATAAAAAAAACGACCTGGTGCGGGGCCGGCCGGCTCCGGTTCAGCCGCAGCCACGGACGGATGAGAACCATCGAGGCACCGGTGGTGCCGATCAGGTTGGCCGCCAGCGCGCCGACCGCAAGAAAGGCCACCTTGGTCAGCGGGGCGGCATCATCCCGGACCGACAGGTGAATGCCGCCCGCGACGACGAAGAGCGATCCGGTGAGACAGAGGAACGAGGCGTAGTCCGCCAGGGTGTGCCTGACCGCCGTCCCACCGGCCGGGACCAAGGCGAGGTAATAGGCCGCGACACAGAGGCCGAGTCCAATGGAGACACCCGGGTAAAATCGCTCCCACCAATGCCGGAGATGCAACGATGCCAGGGGCATCGCGGCAATCAGCAACAGGAGCAGCGCGAACGGGGCGCTCATCCAGAGGGGGATCTCTCCGCTCGGAGAACCGGCATTGGCCAGGATGGGCGGGATGGGCATGGAGGTCGGTGCGTGCAGAAGTCATGCCGCCCTCTGGAAACCGGGCGGAGAAGGGCAGGCTGGTCGCAAGCCAATGCGGGAGGATTTTTTCCGGCCGGCCGTTGATTGCAATGCCATCTTTGGCCGGATACCGCTTGGAAACGAGAGGAGAAGCGACCGCGACTGCATACCTTCATCCGATCATCCGTGCCCATCACCTTGGAATTCTCTGGCGACCTGACTTTGAAACGTTTGAGAAGGGCACACCACGGTTAACGGCATCTTAGCGCATGAGGGTGATTTGTTAATTAGTTTCCAGTGGGAAGACGGTGTAAGGTGGGTATGTGAAAACAGAGCTCACCAACCCCAATGATACGTTCGCCCCCAAGGGCCGGTCGGAGCGGATCGACTGGAATCGGGCGGTTTATCTTATTGTTATGCTGAATCTTGTATTCGGATCAATCACTCTCTGGGTTCTCGATCCGAATCATCAGATCACGAGTTCATCGCGGATCTGGTGGCCTTCGCAGGTTGCATCGGGACGGTGACAGACGTCTCGTTGGATCGATGCCGATGATCGGCATACCGCCAATCAGAATGGCGAAAACATGAGTATCGCCATTTTGTAATTGGTATCATTCTGGCAACAAGTAGTTAGCCAAGGAACGGTATTTGAATTGCAGTAATACGCTATAACCGAAAAGAGGCGGCAATGTGTCATGAAACTTAATAATTAATGATTTCTTAATACTTTCATTACTTTTCTTAATGTTTTCTTAATACTGCTGGTATGGGAGTTGCAAACGTGGGGGCCGAACCAGATCACCAACCCTCAACTCGCAAACAGACCATGGCCGATAAGAATACCGCCACAATGAAACCCACGCTCGGGCTGACCGGGCTGACCAGCAACGCAATGGCGCTGATTGCACCGGGCGCCTTTCTCTGGCTCACCTTCCAGGAGCAGGCGCTTTATGGAGCCCCGATGGCCGGCAGTGCCATGTGGTTCGGCATCATCCTTGCCCTGCTGCTCTGCTTGGCCACGGCCGTGAGCTACGCGGAACTGTCCAAACTTTATCCCGGGGCCGGATCCTCGTACTACTACGCGGAACAGGCGTTTCTCTCCAAGACGCACGCCTTCAAGTTCGCCCGTTTGGCCAAATTCATGACCGGTTGGGCCAGCCACCTTTACTACTGGGTCTATCCCGGTTGCATGGTGGGTGTAACCGCCATTCTCATCGGCTATCTGGCTGGAGTGCTCTTCCCCAACACCTTTAGCGGTACCTACAACAGCCCGCTACTGATGATTCTGGTCTGCATCGTTTTCGCCTTGGGCGTCACCTACATCGCCTCGCGCGGGGTCGGCGGCACCACCACGGTGAATCTGGTCATCAACATCATCCAGATTGGCGCGCTGCTGGTCTTCTCGGCCATCGCCTTGGGCTACCGTATCAACCATCCGCAAGATTCGAAGGGCTGGCATTTGTCCGGCGGCGCCCTGGTGGACTACGCGGTTGACCAAACCAATGTCACCACCACCGATGCAAAAGGCGTGACCACGCCGGTTCAGGATGCCTGGGCGGATGACACCGCTGACAAGCCGGACCCGAAGTGGCAGACCGACAATGGCCTGCCGGATGGCAAACTGGTCCTCGACAAGGACGGCAAGAAGATCCCGGTTTACAAAACGGTGGATCGCACCGTCTCTGACGACGACCTGAACAAGGACAAGAACAAGGATCCCGATGTGTCGGCCGCGGCTCTGACCGCGCTCGGTCTCGGCTCCGGCGACCCTTATCCGGTCTTCCAAAAGGACAAGGACGGCAAGTATCTCAAGGACAAAGATGGCAAGCTGATGGAAGCGGACTTTACGGTCAGCTATAAGCCGGAGGATGCGATGTCGGGTGCTGCGGGTGATGACAAAAATCCCCAAGCCTTCAACTTCCATGCCACAGCCTCCTCGGTCGTGTCCCCGCACAAGTTCAGCTATGTCTTCATCCAAGCCTGTATCGCGATTCTGATCCTCGTCGGATTCGAGTCGGTCTCCGCGATGGGTGAGGAAGCGAAGAACGCCAAGCGGGACATTCCCCGCGCCATCATTCTGGCGCTGGTGATCCAAGGCGCCTTCTGCTACCTGATCGAGTACTTCTGTGCCAATTACATGATGCACAATGGCTACACGCTGGCCAACGCCGGCGCCTCCGGGGCGCCGATCGGTGACATGATGCAGATTGCCGGGGCCTGGTTCTTCGGCAGCGCCGGGGCCGGCAAGGCCTTCATGCTGGTGCAGGCCTTCACGGTGTTCCTCGCGCTCATCGGCACGACTCTGTCCTGCCTGAGCACGGGTGCCCGGGTGACCTACGCCATGGGCCGCGACGACGAGGTGCCCTCGCACTTCGGCATGCTGCACGGCAAGACGCTGTCGCCCCACAAGGCGATCTGGACGCTGGGCATCATCTCCATCGTCATCGGCATCATCACGGTGTTTGCCTACCTGGGCGAGCAGGCCGCCGATCTGGCTCCGCTGGACAAGCACAACATCTGGTACAGCTTCGGTATCTTTGATCCACACACCTACACTTGGATTCCGAACTCGTTCGTGACGATCAGCCTCATCAGCAACTTCGGCACGTTCCTGCTCTACATGTTCACCTGCATCATCGCCATCGTGGCCTTCCGCGAGCACCACACCTTCCACGGGTTCAAGCACGTGGTGGTGCCGGTGTTCGGGGTGATCGCCAACTTCGCCTGCATGCTCTACTATCTGATCGGTTCCTTCACCGTGGCGGGCATGAGCTGGCACGAACCCTACATCGCTCTGGCGGTCTGCGGGGTCTGGGGTCTCTACGGAGCCTGGTACTTCTTGAAGAAGAGCAAGACCTCGGGCAAGGAAGTCATTTTGAGCGCCAAACCTGTTGCAAGCAGCTGAGTGCGGTTTGGTTCTCCGGGCAAACGACGGCTGCGCAAGCGGCCGTCGTTTTTTTCTGTCAAAATCAAGTCCATGCTTGGCGCGGTCCCACCGCCGGCTGAAGCTGTTCGCACTCTCTGACGCCGCCACCATGTTCGCGCCTATCCATTCTCCATCGTCCCGCTGAACCAGCCGGTGGCGATGGCGCGCGCCAAGGGCCTGCCGCCCGTCGCACCCGAACCCCAGTCACTTCCCCATGCACATCCAATACGGCGAATATTCCGGCAAGGGCCCGGTGCGCGACCACAACGAGGATCATGTCGCCTACGGTTTTCCGGAAGATCACCTGTTGCGGGACAAGATGGGCAGCATTGCACTGCTGGCCGATGGCGTGGGCGGGGCCGGCAACGGCGCCGTGGCCAGCAAGCTGGCCGTCGAGGAGGCGCTGGCGGTCTTCAAGGCGTCGCCGCCCGATCTCTCCCCGTCGCGTCTGCTCCAGCAGATCTTCGACGCGGCCACCCGCAAGGTCTACGATACGGCGATCGCCGAGACGGACAAGCGCGGCATGTCGACCACCCTGGTCGTCTCCCTCTTCCGCCATGACCAGGTGACGGTCGGTCACGTTGGCGACTCCCGGGTCTATCTGATCCGCCACAACACCATCCGCCGTCTCACTTCGGACCATTCCTACTCCTCCCTGCAGGTCAAGCTGGGCCTCCTGCTCGAGCGGGATGCCATGACCAGTCCCAAGCGTTCGATCCTGATGCGCAGCCTGGGCAGCGAGCCCATCTGCCGGTTCGACGTGCACACCGAGCCGCTCCAGCCGGGCGATAAAATCCTCCAGTGTTCGGACGGGCTGTATGCCTTTGTGGTCGACGACGAGATCCGGCAAATCGTGTCGCATTCCCATCCGTTCGATGCGTGCAAGAAGCTCGTGTCGCTGGCTGAACGGCGCCAGCTGGACGACAACATCTCGATCCAGATCCTGAACGTGCAACGGATCGACCAGGCGCTGCCGGGTGCCCCCGGCGCGGCCGCCACGCCCAATGCCAAAACCGGCCGGGAACTGGGGCCGGGCTCCCTGCTCGACGGGCGGTTTGAGCTCACGGATCTGATCAGCCGCAGCGGCATGGCCTCCATCTTCAAGGCGGACGACCGGGAAACCAAGCAGGCCGTGGCCATCAAGGTGCCCCTCATGCAGTTCGAGAGCGATGTGGCGACCTTCGACCGGTTCCAACGGGAGGAGCAGATCGGGCTTTCCCTGGACCACCCCTTGATTCTGAAGATGTTCAAGGTCGAGAAGAAGAGCCGCCCCTACATCGTGATGGAGTACCTGGAAGGCCAGACGCTGAGCGAGCTCATGGAGACCGTCCGGCCGCTGCCCGAGCCCGATGCCGTCCGCATCGCCAGCCGCGTCTGCGAGGCGCTCGACTACATGCACCGGAACAAGGTGGTGCACCGCGACCTCAAGCCGGCCAACATCATGATCTGCAGTGACGGAACCATCCGGATCATGGACTTCGGCATCGCCAAAAGCACTCAGTCGCGCCGCCTCACATTCGTGGGCTTTTCACCCACCATGGGCACGCCGGACTACATGGCGCCGGAGCAGGTGCGCGGAAAGCGCGGCGACGAGTTCACCGACATTTACAGCCTCGGCACCATCCTGTATGAGATGACCACCGGGGTCGTCCCCTTCGAGGGCGAAAATCCGTACGTGATCATGAACGCGCGCGTCACTGGCGACCCGCCTGCACCCCGCAAGCTCAACCCCCAGCTCACGCCGGTGGTGGAGGAGATCATCCTGCACGCGTTGGAACGCACCCCGTCCCAGCGTCATGCTTCGGCCGCGGCGATGAAGGCTGAACTGGACGATTTTGAAAAGGTCGAGCTGGTCGGCCGCTACCAGCGCTTGCGGGCTCCCGTGATTTGGAAGAGCCGGTTCAGCCTGATGCCGATGGTGATCGGTTTCGTCGTGCTGCAAATTCTGGTGGGCGTGCTCCTGTTCTGGTATTTCAGCCGGAAGAGCCACTGATGTCCTCTCCGAGTCCAACGTCCCGGCCCGATCCCGATGCGTTGCTGGCCTCGCTCAAACGCGAGGAGGCCCGGGCGCGCCGCGGCCGGCTGAAGGTTTTCTTCGGCATGTGCCCCGGCGTGGGCAAGACGTTTGCCATGCTCCGCGCGGCCCAGCAGGAACTGCGCGATGGCACGGACCTGGTGGTCGGCCTCGTTGAAACCCACCGGCGGGCCGAGACGGAGGCGCTGCTCGCCGGGCTGCCCATCATCCCGCGCAAGGAGATCGCCCACCGCGACGTGCGGCTCACCGAGATGGATCTCGAGGCGATCCTCGCCCGCAAGCCGCGCCTTGTGCTGGTGGACGAGTTTGCGCACACCAACGCCCCCGGCTCCCGCCACCCCAAGCGCTACCAGGATGTGGTCGAGCTGCTCGACGCTGGCATCGACGTCTTCACCACGCTCAATGTCCAGCACCTGGAGAGCCGCGCCGACGCCGTCCGCCAGATCACCGGGGTGACCGTGCAGGAGACGCTGCCCGACTCCGTGTTTGAGCTGGCCGACCAGATCGAGCTAATCGATCTGTCGCCGGAGTCGCTGCTGGAGCGGTTGAAGGAGGGCAAGGTTTACCTCGGCGACCGGGCGGCAGCCGCGGCCGAGGGGTTTTTCAAGGACGCCCACCTCACCGCCTTGCGCGAGCTCGCCCTGCGCTTTGTGGCGGAGCGGGTGGACAAGCGCCTGCGCGAGTTGCGCGGCGCCGGTCCGGTCAACACTATCTGGCGTTCGGGCGAGCGGCTGCTGGTGGCTGTGGGTCCGAGCCCCTCTTCCACGCAGCTGGTGCGCTGGACCCGCCGCATGGCGGCGGCGCAGGGCGCCTCGTGGATCGCCGTGAGCGTCGAGTCCTCGCGCCCGCTCGACCCGGAGGGGCAGCGCCGTCTCGAGCAGAACCTCACCCTCGCCCGTGAACTCGGCGCCGAGGTGGTCGTCACCCACGACGAGGACGTGGCGGCCGCGCTGGTGCGGGTCGCGCTGCAGAACAACGCGACGCAGATCGTGGTCGGCAAGTCCCTCCGGCCGCGCTGGCTGGATCTGGTGACCGGGGGCAACCTCGTGGACCGGCTCCTGCGGACCAGCGGACCGATCGACATCTACGTGGTGCCCGCCGAACGGGTGGCGGAGAAGCCCTTCGGCTGGCTCGACTGGCGGCCCACCGCACCGTCCCCCGCCCGGGAATACGCCGAGACGCTCGGGGTGCTCGCCGCGCTGACCGTGGCCGGCTGGTTCCTCACTCCCTACACGGGCTACATCGCGATCGGCATGGTCTATCTGCTCGCCGTGATCGCCCTCAGCCTGCGCGTGGGCCGGGGTCCGGTGATGCTGGCCGGTGTGGTTAGCGCGCTGACGTGGAATTTTCTCTTCATCCCGCCGCTGTTCACCTTCATCATCGCCAAGTTCGAGGACGGGATGATGTTCGGCACCTACTTTGTGGTCGCCCTGATCTCCGGGCACCTCACCGCGCGCATCCGTGCGCAGGAGCGGCACGAGCGGCTGCGCGAGGACCGGGCTACGGCGCTGTTCCACCTCACCGAGGGACTCAGCGCGGCGCGCAACCTTGACGATGGCGTGTTTGCGGCGCTGCGGCAGGCCGATGCGCTCTTTGGCGCGCAGACCGCGCTGCTGACGGGGGAGGGCGGAGGCCTCGTGCCGCATTTTGCGGGCTCCTTCACCATGACCGAGAAGGAGGCCGGGGTGGCCGACTGGTCGTGGCGCAACCGCCGGAAGGCGGGCCGATTCACCGACACTCTGCCGTCCGCCGAGGGCTTCCATGTGCCGCTGGTGCGCGAGGATCAGGCGCTGGGGGTGCTGGTCGTGCGGGTGCTGCCCACCTCGACGCTCACTCTGTCCCAACGCGACCTGATCGAGGGCTTCGCCGCGCAGATTGCTCTGCTGGTCGAGCGCGAACAGCTGCGCGCGGTCGGCGAGCGCGAGAAACTGCTGGCGGAATCGGACAAGTTGCACCGCGCGCTGTTTGACAGCGTCTCCCACGAGTTGCGTACCCCGCTGGCGGTCATCACGGCTGCGGTGGAGAACATGCCGGCCGCGACCGCCGAGACCCAGGCCTCGCTGGTGTCCGAGACCCGCGCGGCTGCCCACCGCCTCAACCGCCTGGTCGGCAACCTGCTTGACCAGACCCGCCTCGAGAGCGGCACCCTCCGGCCCCGGCTCGACTGGTGTGATGTGCGCGATCTCGTCAATGCCGCGACCGAGGGAGTGCGCGACGCGCTGGCCGGCCATCCGCTCGAGGTGGTGGTGCCCGACGACGTGCCGCCGGTGCGGGCCGACTTTTCCCTGATGGAGCAGGCGCTGGCCAACCTGCTCCTCAATGCTTCCCTGCACACCCCCGCCGGCACCCCGGTGCTGCTCGCGGCCGGACTGGAGCGGGGCGGCGCGCGGGTTTACTTTACCGTGGCGGACCGCGGCCCCGGCTTCCCGGCGGAGATGCGGGAGCGGCTGTTCAAGAAGTTCCAGCGGGGTGACGCCGCGCGCGCCGGGGGCCTCGGGCTCGGTCTCTCCATCGTGCGCGGTTTTGTCACCGCCCAGGGCGGCGAAATCGTGGTTGGGGCGAACCCCGGCGGCGGCGCCGTCTTTACCGTTTACCTTCCGCATGTCATGCCCAAGGCTCCTCCGCCAGAATGAGCGCCTCCGCCACGATCCTGGTCATTGATGACGAAACGCAAATCCGGCGCCTGTTGCGGGTGACGTTGCAGACCGAGGGCTACCGGATCCGGGAGGCCGAGACCGGCACGCTCGGTCTGGGCGAAATCGCCGCCCAGGCGCCCGACGGCATCATTCTCGACCTCGGGCTGCCCGACATGGACGGCACCGAGGTCATCCGCCGGCTGCGGGAGTGGACCAAGGTGCCGGTGCTGGTCTTGTCGGTACGCGACGGTGAGGAGGACAAGACCGCCGCCCTCGACGCGGGTGCGGATGACTACCTGACCAAGCCCTTTGGGGGCCGGGAATTGCTGGCGCGCGTGCGGGCGATCATGCGTCGCAGCCAGACGGCCGGGGAACCGGCCATTGTGCGTTTCGGGGATATCGAGGTGGACCTCTCGGCGCGGATCGTGCGGAAGGGCGGGGTGGAGGTGCGGCTCACCGCCAAGGAATACGGTCTCCTCCGGCTGCTGGTGCAGCACCGGGGCAAAGTCATCACCCACCGTCAGATCCTGCGCGAGTTGTGGGGCCCGAACGCCGAGGAGAACACCCATTACCTGCGCGTCCACATGACGCACCTGCGGCAGAAGATCGAGCCCGACCCGCACAATCCGATCCACCTCAAGACCGACTCCGGCATCGGCTACCGTTTGCTGGAGGGATGAGCGGGAAATTGGCCCGCGGATCACGCGAATGGACGCGGATGGGAAGCGGATGACCGTTCGGGTTCTAAGGCTCCACTCCGGCACGCTCCAGCGGTCGATCTTCTTCCATTCGAGGAGGTATTGCTCCTTTGTGTCTTTAGTGTGTTTCGTGGTAAAACTTCCGCGTCTTTCCGATCCGTTAAAATCCGCGTGATTCGCGGGTGAACTCAGTGACCGCCGTCCAGGTCGCCGGGCTTCAGCAGCGGGGCGAAGAGCGCCTTGTTTGACGCCTTCATATAGGCTTCCTTCGCCTCGATGGTGCCGTCCTTCACGCGGTTCATCAGGCTCGCGTCCATCGTCACCATGCCATCGGCCAGGCCGCCCTCGATGATGGCGCGGATGTTCATGATTGCGCCGCTGCGGATGGTGTTGGGCAGCGCCTCATGGGAGAGCAGAATTTCATGCACGGCGCAGCGGCCCTTCGGGATGCGCTTGCAGAGGAGCTGTGCAACGACGCCGGCCAGGCAGCTGGCGAGCATCACCCGCACCTGGTTCTGCTCGTCGGCCGGAAAGGTGTTGATGATGCGGTCGACCGTCTTCGGGGCGCTGTTGGTGTGGAGCGTGCCGAAGACGAGCATGCCCATCGAGGCGCAACCGAGCGCGAGCTTGATCGTCTCCATTTCGCGCATTTCGCCGAGCAGGAGGATGTCGGGATCGTGGCGCATCGCGCCCTTGAGCGCGGCGGCAAACGAGCCGGTGTGCTCGCCGACCTCGCGGTGGACGATGACACATTTCTTCACCGGGTGAACGAACTCGATCGGGTCCTCGATGGTGATGATGTGCTTCGCGAGGTTCGTGTTGATGTAGTCCACCATCGCGGCGAGGGTGGTGGACTTGCCGGAGCCGGTCGGGCCGGTGACAACGACGAGGCCCTGATCGAGGTGGCAGAGCTTCTTCAGCGATTCGGGCAGCTTGAGGTCGTCAAACGAAAGAATCTTCGCCGGGATCTGGCGGAAGACGGCTGCCTGGCCCCAGTGGTTGTAGAGGAAGTTGCCGCGGAAACGCGCCACGCCGGGAATTTCGTGGGCGAGATCGAGATCGCGGCGCTCGAGGTAATCCTGCCAGCGCTTTTCGGGGCAGATTTCCCTGAGCAGCGACTCCATGGTCTGGGCGTCGAGGGGCGTGTCGCCCATGGCCTGGAGGGTGCCCGAGGCGCGGATCTTGGGCGGCAGGCCGACGGTGAGGTGCAGGTCGGACCCGCCCTTTTCGAGCATGGACTTGAGGAGAGCGTCGATGGCGGCCATGGGTCAGGAGATTTTCGCCCGCAGGACGCGGTTGTTGATGTTGGCGAGGGCGGTTTCGGCGGTGATCTTCTTATCCTGCCAGAGTGTGAAAACCACATTGTCCATCAGACACATGCCCTCCTTCACGCCCGTCTCCATCGTGTTGCGCAGACCGGTGGTCTTGCCCTCCTTGATCAGATTCTGGATCGCGGTGTTGCTGACGAGAATTTCGCACGCGAGGGCGATGCCGCCCGCGCGGGCGGGCAGCAGGCGCTGGCAGATGACACCGCGGAGGCTTTCGGACACGCTGGCGCGGATCTGTGTCTGCTGCGCCGGCGGAAACACGTCGAGCAGGCGGTTGAGCGTGGTGGAGGCGTCGCTCGTGTGCATCGTGCCGATGACGAGGTGCCCGGTCTCGGAGGCGCTGATCGCCATCTCGATCGTCTCCAAGTCGCGCAGTTCGCCGATCACGATGACATCGGGATCTTCGCGGAGGGCGCCCTTGAGGGCCGAGGCAAACGTGCGGGTGTGCGTGCCGACCTCGCGCTGGGAAACGTTGCAGCCCTTGGCGGGCTGGACGACCTCGATGGGATCCTCGACGGTGATGATGTGGTCGGTGCGCGTCTCGTTGAGGTAGGCGACCATCGAGGCGAGGGTGGTGGTCTTGCCGGAGCCGACGGGGCCGGTGACGAGGATGAGACCGTTGTGGTAGGAGAGGAGCTTGCGGATCGTCTCGAAGTGCTGGGCGAAGCCGAGGTCGGCCAGGGTGCGCGTCTCGGCCGGCACCATGCGGTAGGCGCCGGCGGCGCCGTTCTTGTGCACCATGAGGTTGACGCGGTAGCGGTCGGCGGCGCTGAGTGCGAGGGCGTAGTCGAAATCCTTGCGCTCGAGGTAGGTCTTTTTCTGGGCGTCGGTGAGCAGCGACGTGTTGAGGCGGAGGGCGTCGTCGGCCGTGAGCGCGTAGTCCGTGAGGAAGGCGAGGGCGCGGTCCTTGCGGATGAACGGGCGCGCGCCGGTGGAGAGGTGGAGGTCGCTGGCGCCATGGCGGGCGGTGCCGCGGAGAAGTTCGCGCATCCCGGCGGCGACGGCGGCGTCGTCCATCGCCGCGAGTTGGTCGAACGGGAACCGCGGGGCGGGGCCGGCGGCGGAATTTGGATTTTGGGTTTTGGGTTTTGGATCGCCGGAGTTCGGAGGGGCGGCGGCGGCTGGCGAGAATGGGGCCAGGGTTTCGCCGGCAATGAACGGGTCGCTGGCGGGCGGGCCCTTCTGGCCCTTGGTGTGGGCGAGGCCGGCGAGCTTTTCCAGCGTGGCGATGTTGCTTTCGTCCACGATGCCGTCGTCGATCAGCTTCTGGGCGAAGTCGCCCAGTTCGGCGCCGTCGCCGAGGGCGGTGCGGACGCTGAGCGCCTGGGCGCGGGTGAGGAGGCCCTGATCAAGGCCGAGGCGGACAAGCCAGAGAACGGCGGGATGCATGGCAGGGAAGGTGGGGCGGAGACTGCCAGACCGTGGTTCGGTGCCAAGCGCGAACCGGCGGGGTGGCCCGGGGCGACGATCATCGTGATTGCCGGAGTGATTCCGCCGGCCGCAAATCAAGGTCCCGGACTGGCACGCCGGGGGCGACACGTTCCCAGGCTGACTTCCGGTCCGATCATTATCTCCTTGCACCTGCCGGTGGGTGGACACCCCATGGCGATGGCGCGACCGCGTACGTACGTTGGCAAATCCGTTCCCATGAACAAATACGTCATCTTCCGGCTGTTTCACATCGTTGCCCTGGCTGGTGCGTTCGCGCTGCTCGGTCTGACCGCTGGTTGTGTCGACCCGGCCGAAACGGGCGGGCCCGGCTACACCTATGTGGATGGCATCCTGACCTCCACCCTCAAGGCGGATCTCAGTACCGCCACCAATGCCGCGAGCGTTGCCGTTGACCGGCTGGGCCTCACCCGGGCGGGGGAAAGCCGGGATGAGCTCAGCGATACGCTGATCCTGCGCAGTGCGGCCAACCGGCAGATTGAGATCAAGCTGGAGTATGCCGGGGCCAGCCTCACCCGCCTGATCATCCAGGTGGGTAGTTTCGGAGACCGGCCCCTCTCCGTGGCGATCATGGAGAAGGTCAAGGCGGGACTCTGAGACGGGCGCGCGATGCCGGTCCCAAACCGCCTGCCCGGGGGCAGGGGGGCAGGTTCGCGACGGGCTGATTGGGTCCTCCTCGGGCGGACCGGGCCCCGGACATCTCCGGGGTTGCAAAGCGGGGTTTTCCCGGCGATGCTCACCCTTTAAACACCCGCATCATGTTAAGAAAGATCATCGCGAAGCTGCGCGGCACCCTGTCGCCTTCGCCCAAATCTCACCCGGCCAAGGAGGCCGGACACGCCGCCGCCACGCCGCCGCCCCGTCCCGAGTCCCGTCCCGAACCGCGCCGCGAACGCGCGCCCCGTCCGGCGGGAGCCGATGGCAACGGTCCGCGTCCGGCGCCGGCCGGCGGCCACAGCGGCGGTGAGCGGGGCCGCGGCCACGACGGGCGCGGGCGCAGCCAGCCCCGCGACGACCGGCCGGATACCGTCCTGCCCCGGCGGGACGGGGGTGGAAGCGGCTTTGGCGGCGGCGGGCGCGGCCTGCATTCGCGTTCCGGCGGCGGGCGCGGCCCGCGCGGCGACTCCTTCGGGGCCGGCCCGGGCAAGCGCGAGCGGCCCGTGATCGACAAGACCTTTGACCATCCGCGCACGGCGGACATCAAACCGGCCGTCCCGGTGGACGTGCCGAAGATGGACACGGAGTTCACCAAGCTCGGCCTGTGCGACGCGCTGGCCTATGCGGTGCAGGAGATGGGCTATGTGACGCCGACGCCGATCCAGGCCCAGGCCATTCCGGTGGTGTTGCGCGGCGGCGACGTGATCGGCTCGGCCCAGACGGGCACGGGTAAGACGGCGGCGTTCGCGCTCCCGATCATCCAGCGGCTCGGGGCGCACGGCGCCCTGCGCGTGCTGATCCTCGAGCCGACCCGCGAACTCGCGCTCCAGGTTGAGGAGGCGTTTCAGAAATTCGCCAAGTTCACCGACCTGCGCGTGACCATCGTGTATGGCGGCGTCGGATACGGCAAGCAGGAGGACGATCTGCGGCGCGGGATGGACATCCTCGCCGCCACGCCGGGACGGCTGCTCGACCACCTGGAGCGCCGCAACTGCGCGCTGGACCAGATCGACATCCTCGTGCTCGACGAGGTCGACCGGATGCTCGACATGGGCTTCCTGCCCGACGTGAAGCGCATCGTGCAGCAGACGCCGAAGACGCGCCAGACGCTGTTCTTCACCGCCACCCTGCCACCCGAGATCGCCTCGCTCGCCGCCTGGGCGCTGCGCGACCCCGTCAAGGTCGAGATCGGCCGTCAGCGCTCGCCCGCCGAGACGGTCTCGCACGGCTTCTACCCGGTCGTGGCCTCGCAGAAGTTCGAGCTGCTCGAGCTCCTGATGGAAAAGACCGACTTCAAGAGCGTCCTCATCTTCACCCGCACCCGCATGGGCGCCGACCGCATCGCGCACCGCCTGGAGCGCGGCGGCCACAGCGTCGGCGTGATGCACTCCGACCGCAACCAGCGCGAGCGCATCGAGGCGCTGCAGGGCTTCAAGAGCGGCAAGTACGCCGTGCTCGTCGCGACCGACATCGCCGCGCGCGGCCTCGACATCGCCGGGGTCTCCCATGTCATCAACTACGACGTGCCGGAAAATGCCGAGGACTACGTCCACCGCATCGGCCGGACCGGCCGGGCCAACAACACGGGCGACGCGTTCACCCTCGTGACCGAGGATGACGTGCGCGACGCCCGCAGCATCGAGCGCTACATGGGCGTGGCGGTGGAGCGGAAGAAGATCGAGGGCTTTCCCTACATCTACTCGGCCCTCTTCGACCAAAAGGCGCTGGATGAAGTCACGGCTGCGGCGGTCAAACCCACCAGCCGCCTGCACCGCGGCATGCGGCGCTGAGCTGTTCGCTTGGTTATTGTAGGGCCTGACCTCGTGTCAGGCCTTTTTCACTCCCCGCCGTTGACAAACCGAAAGGTGAGCGCGGCGACCGCGGCTCCGGCCAGGTCGCTGGCGAGATAGAGCAGGCCCTGCTTGGCCGACTCCAGGCCCATGACGGTGACGCCCAGCCCGACGGCGGGGTTAAAGGCACCGCCCGACACGCCGCCGACGGCGACGGCGCCGGTCATGACCGTCATGCCGATCGCGAGGCCGTAAAACGAATTGCCCGCCGTGCCCTTGGCCGTGGCGACGTTCAGCACGACCCAGGCGAGTGCGAAAGTGAAGAGAAACTCGACCACGACCGACGGGAGCGATCCGTGCAGGGCTGGTGTGGCCTGCTGGCCCTGGTGCAGAAACGTGACCAGCAGCCCGGCCGCCAGCCCGGCGCCGAACTGCGCGATCCAATAGGGGGTGACATCCCGGGCCGGACATTTCCCGCGCAAATAAACGGCCAGCGTGACCGCCGGGTTGAAATGCCCGCCCGAGACATGGCCGCCGGCGAAGATCATCACCATGAGCGAGGCGCCGATTGCCAGCGGGGCGAGCGGGGTGCCGCCGCGTACACACATGCCGACCGTGAAAACGAGGAAGAACGTGCCGATGAACTCAACGAGGGATTTTTTCATGGGAGGGGAGGGGGAGGTTGGAAGTGCGACGCAGACTGGGAGCGGTCGGACGCAAAAGACAACGCGATTTCGGGGATAGCCGTGCCGGATGGTCGCGTCGGTTTGAAATGTGGGCGGGTGCCCTCACCCCGCAGGGATGGACGCGGGGTATAAGGAACGCGGCGGGGGCGCCGCGTCCCCATGGCTATCCCCCGATCAGCCCACCCGTGTGACAATTGCGCTACACCCCGGACGGCGCTTGATCTATATGCCGATACAGGTATATAGATTCCGGATGGATCTGATCCAGCTTTATGCCTGCCTGTGCGACCGCACCCGGCTGCGCCTGCTCAACGTGCTGGCACAGGGGCCGCTTTGCGTCTGCCATTTTCAGGCGGTGCTGGCGGAGCCGCAGGTCAAGATATCCAAGCACCTCGCCTACCTGCGGGCGCGCGGACTGGTCGCGGCCACGCGCCGGGGCAACTGGATGGTCTATGCCCTCCCGGCCGCGGCCCCGCGCGAACTGCGGGCCAACCTCGCCTGCCTCCAGGACTGCACGCAGGACGACCCGGTCTTCCGGCAGGACCTCGGGCGGCTGCGGAAGCTGACGCCGGCCCTCGCGGGGCGCGGACCGGGTTGCTGCGGGGTGGAACCGCCGGAACGCGGCCCAGCTCGAACCAGAACCGCCGGCGCAGGTTTGCCCAATCTCCCATGAGCGAAAAAACTCCCTTCAAGGTTCTCATCCTCTGCACGGGCAATTCCGCCCGCAGCATCCTCGGCGAATACCTGCTGCGCGCCAAGGGGCGCGGCCGTTTCGAAGTCTACAGCGCCGGTTCGCATCCCACCGGCAAGGTCAATCCGCTGGCGGTGCGTACGCTGCGCGAGAAATACGGCCTCGACGCCGGCGCCGCCCGCTCCAAGTCGTGGGACGAGTTCAAGGCCGTGAAATTCGATTTTGTCATCACCGTCTGTGACAACGCCCGCGAAGCGTGCCCGGTCTGGCCCGGCCAGCCGATGATCGCTCACTGGGGCTCGCCCGATCCGGCCGCCGCGACCGGAACCGAGGAGGAGAAATTCCAGCTGTTCGTCACGGTGGCCTTGCAGATCGCCCGGCGGGTGGAGCTGTTCTGCGCGTTTTCCGACGAGAAACTGCTCGACGTGGTCGCCGTGCGCGATGTCGGCCGGCAGTTCCCGCTTCCGGGTGAGGCGGGGATGAAGCCATGAGCACCGAATCTGATCCCGCCGCCTGCGACTGCCGGCCACCGGCGGCTTCGGTTCCCGGGATGCCGGTGTCCGCCCTGATGGCCGCCCTGGCGGCGGCGCCGGAGCTGCCGCTGACCGTGCTCTGGCCGGACGGCGATCCCATCGAACCGCACTTTCATGTGACGGAGGTGGGGCGCGTGCAGCGGGACTTTGTGGATTGCGGCGGCACGGTGCGGCGCAGCGTCACCTGTCTGCTGCAGACCTGGGTGGCGGACGACACGGACCACCGAATTACCGCGGGGAAGCTGCTCAAGGCGTTTGCGCACGCGGCCCCGGTGCTCGGGGGCGAGGACCTGCCGGTCGAGCTCGAATACGAGGCCTGCAACGTGATTCAGTTCGCCGTGGTGGCGGTGCGCCGCGAGCCGGCCAGGCTCGTGCTCCAACTCGGCGGCAAGCACACGGATTGCCTGGCCAAGGATGTGTGCCTGCTCCCGGCCAAGGGCGCGGCGGGCGGGTGCTGCTGAGCGGGCTCCGCCGTCCCGACCATGAATCCGCTCCTGAAAAAGCTATCGTTTCTCGACCGCTATCTGACCCTCTGGATCTTCCTCGCGATGGGTGCCGGACTGCTGGCCGGACGGCTGGTGCCGGCGCTGCCCCGGGCGCTGACGGCGTGGAGCGTTGGCACGACCTCGATCCCGATCGCCCTCGGGCTCATCGTGATGATGTATCCGCCGCTGGCCAAGGTGCGTTACGAGGAGCTGGGCGACGTCTTCCGGGACCGGAAGGTGCTGCTGCTTTCGCTGGTGCAGAACTGGCTCGTGGGACCGGTCCTGATGTTTGCGCTGGCGGTGATCTTCCTGCGCCACCAGCCGGAGTATTTCGCCGGGCTGGTCCTGATCGGGCTGGCGCGGTGCATCGCGATGGTGATCGTGTGGAACGATCTCGCCGGCGGCAGCCGCGAATACTGCGCGGGACTGGTCGCGTTCAACGCGCTGTTCCAGGTGTTCTGCTACGCGCCGCTGGCCTGGCTGTTTCTCAAGGTGCTGCCGCCCCTCCTCGGCGTGGACCTGGGGGCCCTCGATCTGTCGAGCGTCACCATCGCCGCGGTGGCGCAGAGCGTGTTCATCTACCTCGGAATTCCGTTCCTCGCCGGTTGGCTGGGCCGCCGGCTGCTGCGCCGCGGTCCCGCGGGCACGGCGTGGTACGACGGAAAATTTCTCCCGCTGATCAGCCCGCTGACGCTGACCGCGCTCCTCTTTACCATCTTTGTCATGTTTAGTCTGAAGGGTGACACGGTGCTGCGGATTCCGCTCGACGCCCTGCGGATTGCGGTGCCGCTGCTGGTGTATTTTGCGATCATGTTTTTCACTACGTTCTGGATGAGTGTGCGGGCGGGCACGGACTACGAAAAGGCGGCGACTCTGGCGTTCACGGCCTCGGGCAACAACTTCGAGCTGGCGATCGCCGTGGCGGTGGGGGTGTTCGGGCTCCAGTCGGGCGCGGCGTTTGCGGCGGTGGTCGGTCCGCTGGTCGAGGTCCCGGCGCTGATCGGCCTCGTGACCGTCGCCTTGTATTGGAAGCGCCGATTGGCCGCGCCGGTTGGCGCAAAAGCTACCCGGAGCTGAGGAAAAGTAGGAAACCAGGAAAGATCCCGGCTTTAGAAGGTTCGCTCCGTTTCCCGGCTCCTGGTTTCCTTCTTCACATTGCTGCGGCCAACCTTTCCATTGCGTGGCGCGGCAAATGCGTCTGCGCTGACGGCCCTTCATGCAACTCGACATTCCCGCCGGCGACTTTGCCGGGTATCTCTTCGACCTCGACGGCACGCTGATCGACACGATGCCGGTGCATTTTCTCGCCTGGGAGGAGGCGATGCAGTCCGCCGGGTTGCGCGGGCCGCTCGACGAGGACTATTTCTACAGCCTGGGCGGGATGCCGACGCATCACGTCGCCGAACTCATGGGTCGGCGTTACGGACTCACCCTCGACCCGGCGCGCGTCACCCACGAGAAGGAGCTGCGTTACCTCGAGGTGCTGAAATCCGGCGTGACGCTGATCGCACCGGTGGTCGAGTTTGCGCGCCGGGTGGCCGTGACGCACCCTTGCGCGATCGTGACGGGTGGGGCGCCCGATGTGGCGCACCCGGCGCTGGCGGCGGCGGGGCTGACGGAGCTGTTCAAGATCGTCGTGACGCCCGCGGATGTGCCGGTCGGCCGGGGCAAGCCGGCCCCCGACATGTTCCTCCTCGCCGCCGAGCGGATGGGCGTATTGCCCGGGAAATGCCTGGTGTTTGAGGACGCCGAGCCGGGCATCCTCGGGGCGCGCGCCGCCGGAATGAAGGTCGTCCACGTGCCGAGCCGGCGATGAGGGGTTGCACGCGGGCGCTGATTAAAGGCTTTTTCCCCGGCGGTGGATAGGCTTCACTGGCTCCCCACCATGAAGCTCGAAGCCCTCGTCAACCCCGCGATTCTCACGCAGCCGGTCTATGAGCCGGGCAAGCCGATCGAGACGGTGGCGCGCGAGCTGGGGCTCGATCCGGCCACGATCATCAAGCTCGCCTCCAACGAAAACGCGTTCGGTCCGTCGCCCCGGGCGGTGGCGGCGGCGCGGGCGGCGCTGGGCGAGGCCCAGCTTTATCCGGACGGCGGCAGCTTCGCATTGCGGCAGAAGCTGGCGGCGCGGCACGGGCTGGCGCCGGAGCAGATCGTGCCCGGCAACGGCTCCAACGAGCTGCTCGAGCTTCTCGGCCACGTCTTCCTGCGGCCGGGCGACGAGGCCGTGATGGGGTTGCCGGCGTTTGTCGTCTACAAACTCGTCGCGCTGCTCTTCGGCGCCAAGGCGGTCGAGGTGCCCCTCGTCAACCACCGCCACGACCTCACCGCGCTGGCGGCGGCCGTCACGTCGCGCACCAAGCTCGTCTTCCTGCCCAGCCCGAATAACCCGACCGGCACGGCCAACTCCGAGGCCGAGATCCTGGCGTTCGTGCGGGCGCTGCCGCCGCACGTCGTCTTCGTGTTCGACGAGGCCTACGCGGAGTTCGTGGAACAGCCGCCCGACCTGCGTCCGCTGATTCGCGAGGGGCGGCATGTGGTCTGCCTGCGGACGTTTTCCAAGATCTTCGGCCTGGCCTCGCTCCGCGTGGGCTACGGCTACACGAGTCCGGAAATTGCCGCGCTGCTCAACCGGGTGCGCCAGCCATTCAACGTCAACGCCATCGGACAGGTCGCCGCCTGCGCCGCGCTGGACGACAGTGAGTTCACCGTGCGTTGCGGGCGCGACAACCGGGCGGGGCTGGCGCAGCTGGAAACGGGCTTCCGCCGCCTCGGGCTGGAATGGGTGCCGAGTGTGGCGAACTTCATCCTCGTGCGCGTGGGCGATGGCGCCGGCGTGTTCGCTGTGCTGCAGAAGCGGGGGGTGATCGTTCGGCCGCTGAAGCCCTACGGCATGCCCGACTGGCTGCGGGTGACGGTGGGCACGGCGTCGCAGAACGAACGCCTGCTGCGGGAGCTGGCCGCGGCGGTGAAGGGGTGAATCGGTCATTGGCCGCAATCATGCGCAAAAAACGCAAAGATCGGAATTGGGCCGGACTCCTCCTTGTCGGGGCGCAGACTTGCTGCGCCCTTTCCGCCGTCAGAGGGCTGGTCTCTCTTGCCTTGGGTCAGCTACACTTGGGCTGGCAATGGGTAGGGGCTTGCTTGACGACCCCCGTAGGGTGATCCCGAAAAGGGCGGCGACAAGCACCGCCCCTACCCATGTTCAGACGGTCCGCGGAGGGCGCAGCAAGTCTGCGCCCCTACAAAATCCGATTTTGGCCGATCATTCCTTGTGCCTTATTGTGGCCAATCCGTCTCAGAAAAGTTGCGCATGAAGAAGGACGAACTCTCCATCTGCGGGCTGGCGGCGGTGCGGGCGCGGTTTGAGCGCGACGCGGGTTCGGTGCAGCGGCTGTTCTTCGACGACGCGACGGGCCGGAAGATTGGTCCCCTGTGCAAGGCGCTGGCCGCCGCACGCAAAGTCTACCGATGCGTGCCACCGGCCGAACTGGAGAAGATCGCGGGCACGCTGCACCACGGCGGCATTGTGGCGGTGGTCACGGTGCCGAAGTTGCGGGCGCCTTCGGCGGCGGAGGTGGCGGGCTGGGCGGCGCAACGCGCGCCGCTGCTGGTGCTCGACCGCATTGGCAACGCGCACAACCTCGGGGCCATCGCGCGCACGGCGGCCTTCTTCGGCGTGCCGCGACTGGTGCTGTCGGCCGATCCCACGGCCGCCCTGCCGGGCGAGGCCGCCCACCGGGTGGCCGAAGGCGGGTTGGAAGCGGTGGAGCTCTATCGCGTGCCCGACATCGCAGCGTTCTGCCGCGGACTGGCCCCGCATTATCTCGTGGCCGGCGCGGCGGTGCACGGCCGCGCGGTCACGCCGGCGGAGCTGCGGAGCCGGGCCGGCCGGCAACCGATTGCGCTCGTGCTGGGCAACGAGGAGCACGGCCTGGCCCCCGCGGTGGCGTCGGCCTGCGGCCAGCTGGTGCATATCCCCGGCGGCGACCGGGTGGAGTCGCTCAACGTGTCGGTGGCGGCGGCGGTGCTGATTTACGCGCTGCTCGTGTGAGACCTGCTCCAGCAGCTTCTAATCGTTATCAACGCGTTCGATGTAGGGCTTGGAGACGCGGATCACGATGTCGTCCTTGCCCTCGATCGTCCGACCTTGGTCTGCATAGTTGTGCTGAAGGTTGAACTCCACGTCGATTTTGAAGTCTGGACATGTCGGGTGCAGGAAGCGAACGGGCGAGTCAGTCTGCAGTCCGCCATCCTTGGGAAATCTGCTCTCGATCTGACTGCGGGGCATACCGACCTTGATGGTCTCAAAATCGGTCAGGCACTTCTCAACCCAAGTATAGCCTTCCCTGTTCATTGTAGCCAAGGGTGACGGCGCGGCCCCGACCGGGGCGGATAGCGCTGTTTGCCGGGCGGGCGGAAGCTGGGCGTGATAGATGGCCGCGACCGTATCGGCAAACGCCTGCCTGAAATCGTCCACGACCCGGTAGCGCGCCCCACCCTCATCGCCACCGGGCAGTTGTTGCAGCTCGTTGAGGGCGGCCAGCAGATACTTGAAGGCCACCCCCGCCTTGGGCTCCTTGGTCAGATATACCTCCTGTTGGTCGCGGTAATCCTTAATCAGGTCGCTGAGCTCACTGACCATAGCCTTGCCCCACCAAGGTCCTGGATTGGATTGCGCTTGGTCATAGGCGACGCACGCCTTCATGTCGGCCAGTGCGCGGGCTAGGTCCGCACGGACTTTTTCAGCCGAGAAACTTTTGTCTGGGGAGGTCGAAACGCGAAGGGCTTCGTCGCCAGTTGAAATGGCCTGCTGAGCGGCTTCCCAATGGGTCGGCGGCGGGGGCGTGGCCGGTTCGGCTGCGTGGATGACGGTCGTGGCCAGCAAAAAAACCAGGCCAGCGTGAACCAAGATGCGGCAGTTTGGCATGGGGAAAGAGGGGCTGCGCTACCCTGACAACCAATCCGCTCACGCGCTCCAGGGCGAGACGTATGTTTTGGGGTGCTCCCAACTTTCAGCGACCGTCGCTTCGGTTTGCCCCGATCGTTGACTCCAAGACGGGCCCTTACTCCGCCAGCGCGCGGCCGGCGTGCCAGCCGGTGGTCCAGGCGGACTGGAAGTTGAAACCGCCGGTAACGCCGTCGATGTCCAGCACCTCGCCCGCGAAATACAGGCCGGGACAGGCACGGCTTTCCATCGTGGCAAAATCCACCTCGCGCAGGCGCACGCCGCCGCACGTCACGAACTCCTCCTTGTTGGTGCTCTTGCCGGTGACGGCGAACTCGGCCGCGGCCAGCTGCGCGGCGAGGGCGGTGAGCGTGGAATTGGCCGCCCGGGACCAGGTGGCGTCGGGGGCAAAGCCGGCAGCGCTCGCAAGGCGTTCCCACAGGCGCGCGGGCACGCCGAACGGGTTGCCGGTGGCCACCTGCCGTTTGGGATTGGCGGTGCGGAACGCCGTGAGCTCCGCTTGGGTTTGCGCGAGCGTGCGCGGTGCGACCCAGTTGACGGCGAGAGAGAAACGATAGCCGGCCGCGTGGAGTTCCCGGGCACCCCAGGCGGACAGCTTCAGGATGGCCGGACCGCTCAGGCCCCAGTGGGTGATGAGCAGTGGGCCGGTCTCGCGAAGCTTGGTGTCGCGCACACTGGCGGAGGCGACCGGCACCGAGAGTCCGGCGAGGTCCTTGAGCCGCGGGTCGGCGACATTGAAGGTGAAGAGCGACGGCACAGGCGGCTCGATGCTGTGGCCGAGGGCCTGGGCGATTGTCAGACCGGCCGAGCCCTGGGTGCCACCGGTGGCCAGGAGCAGCCGGTCGGCCGGAATCTGTTCGCCGGTGGTGAGGGTGATTTGAAAAGTGGCGCGCGTTGACCCCAGCGTACTTTTGGAGTGCGCAAACAAACCGAGCGCGCCGGAGACGTCGCGCTCCACCTTTTTCAGCCCGCTGCGGGTGAAAACGCGCACCCCGGCCTTGGCGGCGGCGGACTGGAGGCAGTTGACAATGGTGCCCGAGTCGTCGGTCACCGGAAACATGCGGCCGTCAGCCTCGGTCTTGAGCTCGACTCCGCGGGCGGCAAACCACGCGACGGTGTCGGCCGGGCCAAAACGCGTGAGCGGCCCCCGCAGCTCGCGGCCGCCCCGCGGGTAGCGGGTCACCAGATCGCGGGGTTCGAAGCACGCATGGGTGACGTTGCAGCGGCCGCCGCCGGACACGCGGACCTTGGCCAGCGGATGGTTGGTCGCCTCATGCAGTTGCACGTCCGCCGTCGGATCGGCCTCTGCGCAGGCGATGGCGGCGAAAAATCCCGCCGCTCCTCCGCCCGCGATGACGATGCGTCTGGATCCCATGTACCCGGCATCATGCGCGGGAGCGGGCGCTGGGCGGAAGCCGGAAATGGAGGGGTGGGGCGGACGAAAACCGTGTGATGGACTTCAAGGCGGAAGGTCGGACGACAGGGTCCCGCCACTCACGCGGCGGGCTACGAAGATCAAGGCCAGCGCGCCGGGGACGTCGCGCTCCACCTTCGAATGGGAAAGCAGGCCGGGATGCCTGCGCCAATTCAAGGCCGAGCGTCAGGTGTGGGCGACGCCGCCTTCCTCGTAAACGCCGAGGTGTCGGTAGCGCTCATAGCGGACTTCGAGGAGTTTTTCTCCCTCGAGGGCGCGGAGTTCCTTTAGATGCTTTTGCAGGGAGCGGCGGAGCGCGGCGGCGGCCTGCGTCGGGTCGTTGTGGGCGCCGCCGAAGGGCTCGGGGATCACCTCGTCGACAACGCCCAGTTTTTCCAGTTGGTCGGCGTTGAGCTTGAGGGCCTCGGCGGCGGCGGGTGCGGCTCCGGCGTCCTTCCAGAGGATGGCGGCGCAGCCCTCGGGCGAGATGACCGAATAATAGCTGTTCTCAAAGATGACCACCCGGTCGGTCACGCCGATGCCGAGGGCGCCGCCCGAGCCGCCCTCGCCGACGACGACGGAGACGGATGGCACGCGGAGCATGGCCATCTCGCGCAGGTTCACGGCGATAGCTTCGGAAACATGGCGCTCCTCGGAGCCGATGCCGGGATAGGCGCCCGGGGTGTCGATGAAAGTGAGGAGGGGCAGGCCGAATTTTTCGGCGGTCTTCATCAGGCGCAGCGCTTTGCGGTAGCCCTCGGGCTGGGCCATGCCGAAATTGCGGGCAATCTTCTCCTTGGTTTCGCGGCCCTTCTGCTGAGCGATGATCATGACGGCCTCGCCGTCAAAAAACGCGGTGCCACCGACCAGGGCACGGTCGTCGTTAAACTGGCGGTCGCCATGCAGTTCCTCGAAGTTTTCGCAGATCAGCGCCACGTAATCGAGAGCGTAGGGCCGCCGGGGATGGCGGGCGATCTGGACCCGCTGCCAGGCATTGAGGTTGGAGTAGATCTCGCGCTGGGCGGCCTCGATTTTCACCTCGATGCCGGCGATCTCGTTGTGCAAGTCCGTCCCGGTTTCCAACGCCTGCTGCCGCAACTGCTCAAGCTGCGCCGTCAGCTCGCGCAGCGGCTTTTCAAATTCCAGCGTGTAGACGGGCTTTTCCATGGGGAGAAATTGGCGTCCGGCCGGGGGCCTGTCAACGGGCGCGCTTGCAGAGGATTGGCGGTTGGGGGAGGGTGGAAAAGTCTCGGAAATGACGCTGAGGTCATTGGGAGCAATCCAGATGTCATCGGGCCGGCAGGAGGAGCCAACCCATGCGGCATGGATTGGGAAGTAGGGCCGGTCTGTGACCGGCCGCCCGAAGGCCAGTCAGAGACTGGCCCTACTTCAAACCGGCGGCCTGTCGATGGGGCGTTTCACATTAGCGTCGATTAGCGCGGATTAGCGGTTAACCCTCCGTGGATAATCAGGATTCCGCTCATGCCCGTCCACCAAGCCACGCTCACGCTCCATCCCGCCGGACGGGGCACGCACGAAATCACTGCGGCGGTGGCGCGTGAGGTGGTGCGGAGCGGGTTGCGGTGCGGGGTGGTGACGGTGTTTTGTCAGCACACAAGCTGCAGCCTGGTCATCATGGAGAACGCGGATCCGACGGCGCGGCGCGACCTGGAGGCGTGGCTGGACCGGCTGGTGCCGGAGGACGATCCGCATTTTGAGCACACGCTGGAGGGGCCGGACGACATGCCGGGCCACATCAAGATGGCGCTGACGCGGACGAGTGAGAGTGTGCCTTTTGCCGACGGCCGGATGCTGCTGGGTACCTGGCAGGGAATTTTCCTCTGGGAGCATCGCCGCGGCCGGTATGAGCGGACGGTGATTGTGACGGTGCTGGGGGAGTGAGGATGGCTGGAGGGTAGAAGGACTCAGAGAAAAGAGTGGTTGGCATCGGCCCGAGGTGCGGCGATTGCAACTAGGCGCGAGGGGTTTGCTGTAGCCGGGGTCGCTGACCCCGGTGTCTCTTTTTTAACAACCGAAATCCCCGGGGTCAGCGACCCCGGCTACAACCAGCAAGGCTCGACACGAGGTCGCACCTTTCGGAGCGGACGGCTGGACGATGACCGCGATCAATGCTTCGCCGGCAGGCACGCGCCGCAGCCGTTGACGAAGAAATCGTTGCCCTTGTCGTCGACGATGATGAACGCGGGGAAGTTCACCACGTCGATTTTCCAGATGGCCTCCATGCCGAGTTCGGGATACTCGAGCACCTCGACCTTCTTGATGTTTTCCTTGCCGAGGATGGCGGCGGGGCCGCCGATGCTGCCGAGGTAGAAGCCACCGTGCTTCTTGCAGGCGGCGGTGACCTGCGGGCTGCGGTTGCCCTTGGCCAGCATGATGAGCGAGCCGCCATTGGCCTGGAAAAGGTCGACGTAGCTGTCCATCCGGCCGGCGGTGGTCGGGCCGAAGCTGCCGGAGGCGTAGCCCACGGGTGTCTTGGCGGGGCCGGCGTAGTAAACGGGGTGGTCCTTGAGGTACTGCGGCAGGCCCTGGCCGGCGGCGATGCGCTCCTTGAGCTTGGCGTGCGCGCTGTCGCGGGCGACAATCATGGTGCCGGTGAGGGAAACGCGGGTCGTGACCGGGTGTTTGGAGAGCTCGGCGAGGATGGCGGGCATCGGCCGGTTGAGGTCGATCTTCACGCTGGTGTCGTCCTTCCACTGCCGCTGGGCGGCGGGGATGAACCGGCCGGGCTTCGTCTCCATCTTTTCGAGGAAGATGCCCTCGGCCGTGATCTTCGCCTTGATGTTGCGGTCGGCGCTGCACGACACGCCCATGCCGACGGGGCAGCTGGCCCCGTGGCGCGGGAGGCGGACGACCCGGGCGTCGAGCGCGAAGTATTTGCCGCCGAACTGGGCCCCGATGCCGGTGGCGCGGGCGATTTCCATGACCTTCGCCTCCATGGCGGTGTCGCGGAAGGCGCGGCCGTGCTCGTTGCCGGTGGTGGGCAGGCCGTCGAGGTATTTGGTGGTGGCGAGCTTGAGGGTCTTCATGCACGCCTCGGCGCTGGTCCCGCCGACGACGAACACGAGGTGGTAGGGCGGGCAGGCGCTGGTGCCGAGCAGCGGCAGCTTGTCGGCGACGAATTTTTCAAAGCTCTTGGGATTGAGCAGCGCCTTGGTTTCCTGGAAAAAGTAGAGCTTGTTGGCCGAACCGCCGCCCTTGGCGACGAAGAGGAACTCGTATTTCGCGCCCTCGGTGGCGGCGAGGTCGATCTGCGCGGGCAGGTTGGTGCCGGTATTGACCTCGTTCCACATGTCGAGCGGCGCGACCTGCGAATAGCGGAGATTCTCCCTGGTGAAACACTCGTAGACGCCGCGGGCGATCCACTCGGCGTCATTGGCGCCGGTCCAGACCTGCTGGCCCTTCTTGCCGATGATGGCGGCGGTGCCGGTGTCCTGGCACATCGGCAGGATGCCCTCGGCGGCGATTTCGGCGTTCTTGAGCAGCGTGAGGGCGACATAGCGGTCGTTGTCGCTCGCTTCGGGGTCCTCGAGAATGGCGGCGACCTGCTGGAGATGTTTCGTGCGGAGCAGAAACGAGGTGTCGCGGTAGGCCTGCTGGGTGAGGAAGGTGAGCACCTCGGGCGCGACCTTCAGGATGTCGCGACCCTCGAACGAGGCGGAACTGATCCCCTCGCGGGAGAGCAGGCGGTACTCGGTGGCGTCGGCCCCGAGCGGAAGGGGGTCCTGATAGAAGAACGGCGGTGTGGGCATGGCAAAGGGGAAGAATGCGGCTGGGAGGGATTTTGGCGCACACAAAATCGCCCCACAACCGGATATTAGCAAAACTTACACCCCGGTTAAGCGCAGCTACTACCCCCGGCGGGGGCAGGGCCGGCTCAGACGTTCTGCAGGACCCAGTTGATTTCGTTGAGGAAGATGCCGGTGCCGTTGGCCACGGCGGAGAGAGGGTCGTCGGCGACGGTGACGGGCAGGCCGGTCTTGTCGCTGAGGAGGCGGTCGATGCCGCGGATGAGCGCGCCGCCGCCGGCCATGACGAAGCCGCGGTCCACGAGGTCGGCCGAGAGCTCGGGCGGGCACTGCTCGAGGGTGGCGCGGACGATGTCGACGATCGCGCTAATCGGGTCGCTGAGGGCCTCGCGGATCTCCTGGGAAGTGATGTGGATGGTCTTGGGCAGGCCGGCGACGGAATCGCGGCCCTTGACCTCCATGGTCAGCTCCTCGTCCAGCGGATAGGCGGAGCCGACGCGGATCTTGATCTCCTCCGCCGTGCGCTCGCCGATCATGAGGTTATAGGCGCGCTTCATGTAGTTGACGATCGCGGTGTCGAGCTCGTCGCCGGCGACGCGGATCGACTTGCAGATGACCATGCCGGACAGGGAGATGATGGCGATCTCGGTAGTGCCGCCGCCGATGTCGACGATCATGTTGGCCGCCGGTTCGTCGATCGGTAAGCCGACGCCGATAGCCGCGGCCATGGGCTCGGGAATGGTGATGACCTTGCGGGCGCCGGCGTGGACGGCGGAGTCCATGACCGCGCGTTTCTCGACGGCGGTGATGCCGGACGGGATGGCAATGACGACGCGCGGCGGGACGAAGGAGTTGGCGCGCACCTTGTCGATAAAGTAGCGCAGCATGGCCTCGGTGACGTCGAAGTCGGCGATGACGCCGTCCTTCATCGGGCGGATGGCGGTGATGTTGCCGGGGGTGCGGCCGAGCATGCGTTTGGCGTCGGCGCCGACGGCGCGGACCTTCCGGGTGACGGTGTCGATGGCGACGACGCTGGGTTCGCGCAGCACGATGCCCTTGTCCTTCACATAAACCAGCGTGTTGGCGGTGCCCAGGTCGATGCCAATGTCGTTGGAGAAGTAGCCCAGGAAGTTCGATGCCATGATTTGGGTAAGTGCGGCGGCGATACCGTTCGGGGAAAACAATCGTCCCGGCGCCGGACTGTCAAAGGGAAAGCGCCGGGGGCAGCCCGTGGGCGCCGGCGGCCGGGCCGGCGGGCGGCGGGCCGGGGCCGGCGTATCGGAACGCCTGATACAGGAGGCGGCCTAGGGGGGCGGCGCCTTCGGCCGGCCGTAGGCGCCGGGCGCCTCGGCTGCGAGCAGCGGGGCGGGGGCGGGCGGGGCGGCCAGCCGAAGCTGGGCGGGGTCGTGGCCGGCGGCCAGGCAGTCGGAGAGGGAGACGAGGAGCTGGTGGAGGAGCTTGGGCTGATCGACCTGGAGTTCGGCGAGCTGGCGGGCGAAGGCGGGGGCAAAATACCCGCCGTAGACCCGCGCGAGCCGGGCGAGGATGTCGGGTTCGACGGAGCTGGGGGTGGGCTCGTGGTCGAGGTCGGCGGCGACCAGATGCTGCACGTAGCGGGAGAACTTGCCGTCGGCGGTCAGGCGGGCGCGTTCGAGCGCGCGGCGGTGCAGCGAGGGGGGTAGGCTGATACCCGTCTTAAAGGAGGATTTTTCCACCATGGTGTTACGGTAGCAGACCGCGGGAAGTTGTGTTGCTTTTTATTCTTGTCCTTCATGTGACCGGAAACATTAGTAATACGAAGTAACACTTATATGCAAGCAGAGCACATGGTATCGACCTGGATCGGCAGTATCGGTAACGCCCAAGCGGCGGGACCCTTGGCCACTACCGGAAGGATGAGGGTGGTTTGTTCCTGGTGCCGGAGCGAGCTTCCGGCGAAAGCCTGCGAGCCGGCCCGCGACGGGGCGGTCTCGCACGGGATCTGCACCCCCTGCCGCAACGCCATGCTGGCCGACGAGGGACTGGCGCCGCCGCCCGCGGATTGACAGGGGCCGGCGCGGGCGCGACGCTGCCCGTTCCATGACATTACAGTCTCCATTCGATCCGGTCGAGGCGGCGATCCAGGACATCGCGGCGGGGAAGCTCGTGATCGTGACGGACGACGAGGGCCGGGAAAACGAGGGCGACCTGATCATGGCCGCCTCGCTGGCGGTGCCCGAAACCGTCAACATGATGATCCGCTACTGCAGCGGCATCGTCTGCGTTCCCACCGTCGAGCCCCAGCTCCGCCGCCTGGGCCTCGGGCCGATGGTCCAGGGCAACCGCGAGGTGCACCGCACCGATTTCACCGTGTCGGTGGATGCCGCCGAGGGCATCACCACCGGCATCAGTGCCGCCGACCGCACCAAGACCATCCGGCTCCTGGCGGATCCCGCGGCGCGGCCCGAGCAGTTGGTCCAGCCCGGCCATGTTTTTCCGCTCCGCGCCCGGCCCGGCGGCGTGCTGGAACGGGCCGGCCACACCGAGGCCGCGGTCGATCTCGCCATCCTCGCGGGCCTGCCGCCGGCCGGCGTGCTGTGCGAGCTGGTGAACGACGACGGCACGGTGCAACGCCTGCCCGAGCTCACGGCGTTCGCCCGGCGGTTTGGCCTGAAGCTGATTTCCATCGCGCAACTCATCGAGCACCGGGCCAAGCGCGACCGGCTCGTCGAGCGGGTCGGCACGCGGCCGTTTCCCTCGGAGTTTGGCGACTTCACGCTGCACATTTTCCGCAGCAAGCTCGACGGCCGGCACCATCTCGCCTTCGCCCAGGGCGAGCTCGGGCCGGAGCCGACGCTTGTGCGGGTCCACGGCGAGAACCTGCTCAGCGACGTCTTCCGCGCCCGCGGGATGGACAGCCACCGCGCCCTCACCGCCTCGCTGGCGGCCGTGGCGCGGGCCGGCCAGGGGGTTGTGCTCTACATGGAGCAGAGCGACGGCGGCGAGGATTCGCTGCGCCGGCTCGCGCTCAAGCCGGGCGAGGCCGCGGCGCCGATGGGTTTCCGCGACTACGGTATCGGCGCGCAGATCCTGGTGGCCCTGGGGCTGCGGAAGATCCGGCTCCTCACCGCGCATCCGCGCAAGGTGGTCGGCCTCGACGGCTATGGCCTCGAGATCGTGGAGCAGATGGCGGTGTGAGGAAAATGAGTTGCGCCGGCCCGCCGCCGCCCGCACACATGCGGGTTCATTCTTTCGCATGAGCCTAGCCGCACCACCGACCCAGTCCGTCAACGGCGCCGCGTTTGCCCTTGGCATCGTGGCGGCGCGTTACAATCCCGTATTGGTGGACGCGTTGCTGGATCAGGTGCGGGCCGGTCTGGCCGCGGCAGGCGTGAAGGCCGGAAAGATCACGGTGCTCCGGGTGCCCGGCTCCCATGAGGTGCCGTGGGCCGCGCAGGCGCTCGCGGCCCCCGGGCGCTTTGATTGCGTGATCGCGCTGGGCGTGCTGGTCGCCGGCGACACCAACCACCACGAGATGGTCGGGCAGAGCGTGTCGCAGGCCCTGCAGCAGGTGGCGCTGGCCACGCGCATTCCGGTGATCAACGGCGTGATCGTCGCCGGCACCGCGGCGCAGGCGCGGGCGCGCTGCACGGGCCGGCGCGCGCGCGGGCCCGAGTTCGCCCGGGCGGCCCTCGCAATGGCGGCGCTGAAGCGGAGGCTTTTCCCATGAGCAAAGCCCTTTTCGCCCGCCGCCGCGACGGCCGCGTCGCCGCGCTGCAGTATCTCTTTTCCTGGAGCCTGAACACCCCAACCGATCTGGCCGACGACCTGCGCGTCTTCTTTGAGGGCATGGAGCAGCCCCGCGAACACTACGCGTTTGGCGAGGAGATCATCCAGGGGGTGATCCTCCACTGCGCCGACATTGACAGCCGCATCCGCGCCCTCGCGCAAAACTGGGAGTTCGAGCGCATCGCGAAGATCGACCTGGCGATCCTCCGGGTGGCGATCTTCGAAATGGTGCACCGCAAGGACATTCCCCCGGTGGTTTCGATCAACGAGGCGATCGATTTGTCGAAACAGTTTTCCAACGCCGATGCGAAGCGCTTCATCAACGGCATCCTCGACCGCCTGAAGGACAACCTCGGCCGCGACGCCCGCAAGGCGGAGTGAATGAAGAGGGCGGTGAGCAGCGGGAAGCGGGCATGACGGATTGCATGATTGGCTCTTGATTTCTACTCGCTACCCACCACTCGCTACCCGCTACTTCTGTCCATGTTCGGCCTGTTCAAAAAATTCAAATCCGGCCTGGCCAAGACCGTGGCGGCCATCGCCGCGAAGACGCACGGGCTCTTCGGCGGCCGGAAGATCGACGCCGCGTCGCTTGAGGAGCTGGAAGAGGCGCTCTACACGGCGGACTTTGGCGTCGAGACGACCGCGGAGATTCTGAAAGAGATCAAGGAGGCCTACCGCCAGGATCCGGGTTTGCAGGGCAAGCAGGCGGCCGAGCTCGGTGCCGCCGTGCTGCGGCGGGTGCTGGCTGGCAGCGAGGGGGTGTTGGCGGGTGGAGCGCGACCTCCAGGTGCGCTCGGCTCGGAAAACGCGCCCGGAGGTCGCGTTCCACCTTCCAATCCCACCGTCATCGCCTTGATCGGCGTCAACGGCTCGGGCAAGACCACGACCTCGGCCAAGCTCGGCTGGCTGCTCAAGCAGGACGGCCGGGGCGTCACGCTCGCCGCGTGCGATACCTTCCGCGCCGCGGCGGTCGAGCAGCTCAAATCCTGGGCCACCCGCCTCGACCTGGAAATCGTCGCGAGCCACACCGGCGCCGATTCCGCCGCGGTGGCCTTTGACGCCTGGCAGGCCGCCAAGGCGCGGCACCGGGACTTCCTGATCGTGGACACGGCCGGCCGGCTGCACACGAAGAGCAACCTCATGGACGAGCTGGCGAAGATCCGCCGGGTGCTGCAGAAGAATGACCCCACGGCGCCGCACCACGCCTGGCTGGTGGTGGACGGCTCCCTCGGCAGCAATTCCATTGAGCAGGCGCGGGTCTTCCACAAGAGCTTCGGCCTGACCGGCCTGGTGGTGACCAAACTGGATGGCACGAGCCGCGGCGGCGCGATCGTGGGCATCTGGCGCGAACTGCGGCTCCCGATCTATTTTCTCGGGCTCGGCGAGCAGCCGGAGGACCTGCAACCCTTCAACGCCGCTAACTACGCCCGGGCCGTTTTCGGTCTGGACGACTAAGGCGACCGCGGGCGGCGCCGCCGCCTCACCCCTCCAGTTCGGCGAGCTTCAGGCCCGCGGCTTCCCACTCCGCCGTCGCGGTGGCGATCTGGTCGACAATCACGCTCAGTTCGCGGTTGAGATGCTGCGCCTTGCCGGGCGACTGGTAGGTTTCGGGGGCCTCGAGCTCCGCGGCCAGCTCGGCCTGCTTGGCCTCCAGCTCCACCACCTTCTTTTCCAGCTGCCCGACCTGCTCGCGGAACCGGCGGATTTCGTTCGCGCTGGGCTTGGCGGGCGATGCGGATGATTTCAAATTTGAGATTTGAGATTTCAAATTGGCCGGCGTGGTCTGGACCGGCCGGGCGTCGGTGAAGCCGGCGGTCAGCGCGGCCCGGGCGTCGCCGGCCTTGGACTTGTCGAGGTAGTAGTCATAGTCGCCGGCATAGGGCGTGAGCCGGCCCGAGTGCACGTGGAGCACGTTCTTCGCCAGCGCGCGGATGAAGTACACGTCGTGGCTGATGAAGATGAAGGTCCCGTCGTAGGCCTTGAGCGCGCCGACCAGAGCGTCGATCGAGGCAATGTCGAGATGGGTCGTCGGTTCGTCCATCAGGAGCAGATTGGGCGGTTTGACGAGGATGCGGGCGAGGGCGAGACGGGACTTTTCGCCGCCGGAGAGGACGGAGACCTTTTTGTGGACATCGTCCTTGCGGAAGAGAAACGCACCGAGGATGGCGCGGGCCTGCTGTTCGGTGAGCTGGTTTTCCACCGTGCGCAACTCCATCACGTTCTCGAAGACGGTTGCGCCGGCGTTGAGGTTGTCGAGGCGGTTCTGGGCGAAATAGCCGGGGACGACATTGCTGCCCAGTTCGCGGGTGCCGCCCTGGATCGGGAGGACGTCGGCCAGGATCTTGAGCAGGGTGGACTTGCCGGCGCCGTTGGGGCCGACAAGCACGATACGCTGGCCGCGTTCGGCCGTGAAGTTGAGGTCGCGGTAGACGACGTGGTCGCCGTAGGCCTGGCGGACATTCTTCAGCTCGATGACGCGGAGGCCGGAGCGGGGCGGCTGGGGGAACTTGAAGTTGATGCGCTTGAGCTCCTCGGTCGGCTCCTCGACGGCGACGGCCTCAAGGCGTTCGATCTGCTTCTCCTTGGACTTGGCGCGGGAAGCCATCGAGGCCTTGGCGCCGAACCGGTCGACGAACTTCTGGAGGTGGGCGATCTCGCGCTGCTGGTTTTTGAAGGCGGAGGCCTGCTGGGCCTTGCGCTCCTCCTTCTCCTGGAGAAAGCGGTCGTAGTTGCCGTGGTAATAATGGAGGGCGCCGGCGCGGAGCTCCAGCATGCCCGTGCAGAGGGCGTTGAGAAAGGCCCGGTCGTGGGAGATAACGACGAGCCCGCCGGGATAGCGGCTGAGGTAGTCCTGGAACCAGAGCAGGGCCTCGAGATCAAGGTGGTTGGTGGGCTCGTCGAGCAGGAGGAGCGCGGGCTCGGCGACCAGCAGGCGGGCGATGTGGGCGCGCATGACCCAGCCGCCGGAGAAGGACTTGGCGGGCTTGAGGGCGTCGTCCTCGCGAAAGCCGAGGCCGGCGAGGATCTTCTTGGCGCGGGGTTCGAGGGTGTAGTCGATGTCCCAGTCGTCCTCAGTCGGCTCCAGCTTCTTTCCGCTCGTGGCGATGTGGATGATGGATTCGTCGCCGATGGGGGCGCTTTCCTGCGGAAGGAAGCCGAAGTCGGCCCCGCGCTCCCACTCGATCACCCCGGTGTCGGGCTTGTCCTCGCCGAGGATGAGGTTGAAGAGGGTGGATTTGCCGGCGCCATTGGGGCCGACGAGGCCCAGCCGGTCGGTGCGCGCGATGAACAGCGAGACTCCGGCGAAGAGCTCGCGGGTACCGTAGGACTTGGAAACGTCGGCAATGGTCAGCATGTAAACCCGCCACCTAAGCACCGCCCGCGGCTCCGGTCAACGGCCAACCGAGGGACCGCCGTAATTCCGGCCGCGGTCGCCACCCGGCCCGGCGAACCGATAATTTGCCATTTCGGGTGTTGCCAGCCGGCCACCGCATGGAAAGCGTGGCCGGGCTTTCTTCATGGCGAACCCCCTCGCGGCGGAAAAATCCCCCTATCTCCTGCAACATGCGGACAACCCGGTGGCCTGGCTGCCCTGGGGGCCCGCGGCTTTGGCGCAGGCGCGGACCGAACAGAAACCCGTCTTCCTAAGCATCGGCTACTCGACCTGCCACTGGTGCCATGTGATGGCCCACGAGTCGTTCGAGGATCCGGCGATCGCCGCGCTGCTCAACACGCACTTCATCCCCGTCAAGGTCGACCGCGAGGAGCGGCCGGACGTGGACAAGGTCTACATGACCTATGTGCAGACGATGACCGGCCACGGCGGCTGGCCGCTGAGCGTGTGGCTCACGCCGGAACTCAAGCCGTTTTACGGCGGCACCTATTTTCCGCCGGAGGACCGCCACGGCCGGACGGGATTGGCCACCGTGCTGCGCGCCATCGCGCAGGGATGGGCGGCCGAACGCGACAAGCTGCTGGCCGAGGCTGAGCGGATGATCGGCGCGCTCCGGGCGCACCATAACGCGGTGCCGGGGGACGACGGGGCGGACCTGGCCGAGGCCGGTCCGGCGGCGTTCGGCCAGTGCCTGCACCACCTGTGGGAGCACCATGACCCGGCGCTCGGCGGATTTGGCGGCGCCCCGAAATTTCCCCGCGCGGTCAACCTCAGTTTCCTCTTCCGGTGCGCGGTGGTGCAGGGCGCGGACTCGGAGGCGGGCCGGGCGGCGGTGCACATGGCCGCGGTCACCTTGCAGAAGATGGCGCAGGGCGGCATCCACGACCACGTCGGCGGCGGTTTCCACCGCTACTCGGTCGACGCCGAGTGGTTTGTGCCGCACTTCGAGAAGATGCTCTACGACCAGGCGCAGATCGCGGTCAACGCGCTCGACGCCCACCTCGCGACCGGCGACGAGCGGCACGCCTGGCTCGCGCGCGACGTGCTCGGCTACGTGTTGCGCGAACTTGCCCACCCGGCCGGCGGCTTCTATTCGGCGGAGGACGCGGACAGCGCGGTGGCGGCGGCCGGACCCAAGGCGGAGGGCGCGTTCTATGTCTGGACGCGGGCGGAAATTGAGGCGGGGCTCAGCCACGGGGCCGGGGCGCCCCCGCCCCGGTCGGCGGCCGAAGACGAATACGCGGCGGGGGCGCCGCGGCCCCATGGGCAGACTCCAACCGGCCACGCCGACGCGGCATTTTTTTGCGATCATTTCGGCGTGACGGCGGAAGGCAACGTGCCGGCGGCGCAGGACCCGCACGGCGAGTTCACGGGGCGCAACATCCTCCGGCAGCGGCAACCGCTCGCCGTGACGGCCCGCGCGCACGGCCTCGACCCACAGGTGGCGAGCGACCGGCTGGCTGCGGTGCTCGAGAAGCTCCGGACCGTCCGTGCGCGCCGCCCGCGGCCGCAGCTCGATGACAAGATCATCACGGCCTGGAACGGGCTGATGATCGGCGCCCTGGCGCGCGCCGCCGCCAGTCCCGCCGATTGCCTCGCGGAGGACCGGGCGCGGTACCGGGCGGCGGCCGAACGGGCGGCGGACTTCATCGCCCGCGAGTTGTTCGACGACGGCCGGGGTGTGCTCTACCGCAGTTGGCGCGGAGGCCGGGGTGCGGCGGAGGCTTTTGCGGAGGACTACGCCTACCTGATCGCGGGCCTGCTCGACCTATACGAGGCGACCTTCGAGTCCCGCTGGCTGCGCTGGGCGGAACGGCTGCAGCAGACGATGGACGCACAGTTCTGGGACGAGGCCGGCGGGGGCTACTTCAATTCCGCCGCGGGGGCCGCGGACCTGGTGCTGCGCCTCAAGGAGGACTACGACGGCGCGGAGCCTTCGCCCAATTCGGTCGCCGCGGCCAACCTGCTGCGGCTGGCCGCGGTGTTTGACGGCTTTGACGCGGGCGGTTCGGCGGCGCGGGGGGAGAATGCCCCGCCTGCGGCCGAGCAGCGGCGGCGGGCCGAGCGGACGATCGGGGCGTTCCGGACGCAGTGGCAGCGGGCCCCGCAGGCGATGCCGGAAATGCTCTGCGCCATCGAGCGCGCGCTCGAACCGCCGCGGCAGATCGTGTTCACCGGCGACCCGGCGTCGGCGGATTTTCAAGCGCTCGTGGCGGTCGGACGCGAGAAGCCGGGCCGGCGGCGGGCACTGCTGCACATGTCCGGCGGTCCGGCGACCGCCAGCCTGTGCGAGGAATCGACCTGCCAGCTGCCGGTCTCCTCGCCGAACGCCCTGCGGGCATTGTTGCGGGACTGAGCGGCTGGGTGCGCGGGTCGGGAAATGGGTGTTTTACACCATGTCCAAAGCCGCGCTTTTGCGGCATGCTCAGCGACATGAATGCATTCGCCCCGTCCCGGTCCGCCCCGCCCCGGCTGATCTGACGCCCCGTTCCGTCCTACATGCCCGTTCCCGCCGCCATCCGTGCCCTTCTGGGCACCGCCGACGAGACTGTGGGGCAGCGTATCCGTCAGCTCTGGACGGGAATGGGCTGGCCCGAGGGACAGCTCGACATCGCGGCCAGCGGAGTCGACGGTGTCGCCCGACTGGGCCGGGGTCCGGCCAGCGTGGTGCTGTTGGATCAGGGGCTCGGGGCCCGGCAGGGCGCGGAGCTGATGGACTGTGCCCGCATCGCGGGCACGGGCGCGGCCTTTGTTTGCCTGACCGAGACAGTCGGGACGGAGTTTGCGGCGGCGATGCTGCAGGCGGGCGCGACTGACTGCCTGACCTGGGCGGACGCCACTCCGGCGCTGCTGGCAAAGACGCTGCACTTTGCGGTTGAACGGCACCGGCTGGAGGTGGAATGCCGGGAAAGCGAGGAACGGTTCCGGCTCATGGCCGACTCCACGCCGACGCTCATCTATGTCACCGGGCCGGATGGGAAGGGGACTTTTTTCAACCAAAGCTGGCTGGAGTTTCGCGGCCGCACCCTTGAGCAGGAGTGCGGCCACGGCTGGATCGAGGGTCTGCACCCCGAGGACCGACCCCGCGCGCTGGCGTGCCTGCTGGGGGTGATGGACCGGCGCGGCCGGTTCCAGGTCGAATACCGGCTTCAGGGTCGGGATGGCGCCTACGGCTGGATGCTCGACACCGGGTTTCCGCGCTACCATCCCAACGGCGAATTCGCCGGCTACGTCGGCTCGCTGACTGACATCACTGAGCGCAAGCGGCTGGAGCAAGGCCTGGCCCTGGCCCGCGACGAAGCGATCCACGCCTCGCGGCTGAAATCGCAGTTTCTCGCCAACATGAGCCACGAGATCCGCACACCGATGAACGGCATCATCGGCATGACGGGCCTGCTGCTGGAGTCCAGTCTCACCCCCGAGCAGCGCGAACTCGGCGAAATCGTGCAGAAGAGCGCCGACGCGCTCCTCGGCGTGATCAACGACATCCTGGACTTCTCCAAGATCGAGTCGGGCAAGCTCAACATCGATGCGGTCGAGTTCGACCTCCGCACCCTGGTGGAGGACTCGCTCGCGCTGCTGGGCGAGCGCGCGCAGGACCGGGGCCTCGAGCTGGGCGCGGAGTTTCCCGACGGGCTGGCGACGTTCCTGCGGGGCGACCCCGGCCGGCTCCGCCAGGTGCTGATGAATCTGGTCGGCAACGCCATCAAATTTACCGCCGAGGGCGAGGTGCTCGTCCAGGTCAACCGCCTGGAGGAATCTTCCGATGTGCTCACCTTCCGTGTGGCGGTGCGGGACACCGGCGAAGGGATCAGCCCGGAGGTGCGCGGGAGGCTGTTCCAGCCCTTTGTGCAGGGCGACGGCTCGACGACGCGCCATCACGGCGGCACCGGCCTGGGCCTCGCGATCTCCAAGCAGCTGATCGAGCTCATGGGCGGCCGGATCGGCGTCGACAGCGCGCCCGGTCGGGGCTCGATCTTCTGGTTTGAACTGGCCCTGCCGAAACTCCTCACCGCCGCCCCGTTGGCCGACCGCCTCGTTATTCCCACCGGCACCCGGGCGCTGGTCGTGGACGACAGCGCGACCAACCGGCGCGTGCTGGTCAGCCAACTCCGGCAGATGGCCGTGCCCGCCGACTCCGCCGATGGCGGCGCGGCGGCGCTGGCGGACTTGCGCGCGGCCCATGCCGCCGGCCGCCCCTACCACCTGGCCGTGCTCGACCGGCACATGCCGGAGATCGACGGACTGATGCTCACCCGCTCCATCCGCGAGGATCCGGCGCTCCGGGACATGCGGATCGTCATGCTCACCTCGGCCAGCCACCTCGCCGAGTTGGAGGCGATCAAGGCGCTCGGTCTCGACGCGTTTCTTGTCAAGCCGACCCGTCAGGCCCAGCTCCGCCAGTGTCTCGCCCGGGTGCTCAACGCCCCGCCCGGCACCTCCACCCCGTCTCTGCCGCCCTTTCCCTCCGCCCCGCCCTGGCAGCCGTCCGCCCTTCGTGTCCTCGTGGTCGAGGACAACTACGTCAACCAGAAGGTCGCCGTCCGGCACCTGGAGAAGCTGGGGCATGCCACCGATGTGGCGGACAACGGCGCCCGGGCATTGGAAATGCTGGCCTTGCAACGCTACGATGTCATCCTCATGGACTGTCAGATGCCGGTGATGGACGGATACGAGGCCACGCGCCGGATCCGGGCCGGAGCCGTCCCCAATCTCAATCCCCGCATGCCCATCATCGCGCTCACCGCCCACGCCATGGAGTCCGACCGGCAGAAATGCCTTGAGGCCGGCATGGACGAGTTTGTGAGCAAGCCGATGCGATTTGAGGAGCTGCAGGCCGCGCTCGACCGCAGCCGCCGCACGGCGGAGGGGCTGGATGCGTACGCCGCCGGACCCGAGGTGATCGAGGAACGGCAGTTCGAGCATCTCTGTTCGCTGCAGGACGAGAATAATCCGGGTTTCATCCGCGAGCTGATCGAGCTGTTCCTCACGGAGACGCCGCGCCGGCTGGCGGAGCTGGAGTCGGCCCAGGCCGCGGGCAACGCCGTGGCGCTCGCCCGGTCCGCCCACGTGCTGCGCGGGGCGTGCGCCAGCTTCGGCGCGCGGGCGATGCAGTCGCTCTGTGCGCGCATCGAGGAGCAGGCCCGGGCCGGCGGGCTCGCCGGGGCCGCGGTGCTCAGCGCCGCATTGCCGGGCGAATACGCCCGGCTGGTCGCGGCCCTGGAGCGGCGCAAACCGGGGGCGCCCCGATGAAAATTCTCGCCGTCGAAGACGATCCGGTCGCGCGCGCGATCCTGCGCCAGGCTCTGCACCGCCTGGGCCACGAGGTGGTCGAGGCCCAGGATGGCAACGAGGCGCTGCGCCTGCTTGAGGCCGAGCCGGTGCGCGTGATTGTGAGCGACTGGTTGATGCCGGAGCTCGACGGCCTCGGCCTCTGCCTGGCCGTGCGGGGCCGCACCGGGGTCGACTACGTCTACTTCATCCTCCTCACAGGGCAGAGCCCCGACATCGACAACCAGCGCGAGGCGGCGGAGGCGGGCGTCGACGACTTCCTGACCAAGCCGCTCGACGTCCAGGAAATCTGGATGCGCCTGCGCGTCGCCGAGCGCATCCTCCGGTTCGCCACCCAGGTGCGTCAGCTGGAGGCCTTCCTTCCGATCTGCGGCTACTGCAAAAAGATCCGCGACGACAAGAACTACTGGACGCAGTTGGAAAGCTACATCAACGAGCGCACCGGCACCGACTTCAGCCACTCCGTCTGCCCCGACTGCTACGAGCGCGTGGTGCGCCCCGAGCTGGAAAAGCTGCGCGCCATCCCGCCCAAGCCGAAACCCAAGGTCCATGTCGAGCGAAAGAACCGACCGGCTTGAGGAGCGCATCGCCTGGCTCGAGCGCCATGTGACGGAGCAGGACAAGGTGATGCTGGCGCAGGGCGACGCCCTCGCCCGGTTGCGCCGCGAGCTCGCGCTGCTGCGCGCGCGGCACGAGGACGACGGGATGCCCCCGACGGCCGCCGGCGACCAGGACGACCGCCCGCCGCATTATTGATCTGAGGGCGGACAATCCGTTGGCCACAATGAGCACAAGAGGCCCAAAAGAAAGCCAGCGCTGGCGGAGCCGGACTGATGCGGGCTTAGCCTCCCCTAGTTTGGGAATAGGGCCAGTCTGTGACTGGCCTTCCGGCGCCCGGTCACAGCACGGCCCAACCTTCCGCCCGCCCGATTCTTGTGCCGCTTCGTGCTTTTCGTGGCCAATCCTCTGCCCGATCCCAACCACCCCGCGATCCTTGTGCGGCAATGGCTCAGAAGATCTCCAGCGCCTGGGCGCTCTCGATCACGATCCAAGCTCCGGCCGCGGCCACGGCCAGCGCCGCCGCCAGCCGAACGCTTCGCTGCCACCGCAACCGGCGGTCATGCTGGTCGGGATGCAGCGGGGCGATGCCGCCGCTCTGGGAAATGAAACTGATGAACTGGGCGTTGCGGATCGAATTCCGCCGAATGCGCGCATTGTCGACCCGCCCCATGCGGATGGTCGGACGGCGGAAAAAGTTGAGCAGCACGCGCAGCATTTGGGATGGCTCTATGCCTGAAACCGCGGCGGGGATATTCAAGCCGAAACTCGCGGTCGCGGGGGATTATTTGGCCGGCTCCGGCCCGCCCGGCGGCGCCGGCGTCGGCGAACGGGAAAGTTCCATGGCCCGGAGATTGTCGGCAATGGCCCCGTCGAAGTCCTTGGTGACCATCCGGGCCTTGCTGCGCATTTGAAACGCGGCGATGTAGCGCGGATTGAGTTCGATGGCGCGGGAGTAGGCTGCAATGGCCCCGGGAAAATCCAGCTGCACCGTCCGGGCCATACCCAGATAATACTGAAACTCCGCCGAGGTGGGGCTGAGCTCGATGGCGCGGGTGAAGTCCTCGATTGCCCCGTCCGTCTCCTTGTGGGCCTTCAATCTGGCCAGTCCGCGACCGGCATAAAACTTCGTTGTCTTGGGATTCAGCCGGATGGCTTCGCTAAGATCGGAGATCGCCCCCTCGGCATCCTCCCGCATCAGACGGGCGGCGGCACGCTCAGCATACGCGTCGGCATTCGACGGGTCAAGCGCGATGGCACGGTCAAAGTCGCTGCGAGCTGTCTCCAGGTCGCCCTTGCGGCCTTCGACCATGCCCCGGCCGCGGCGGGCCACACTGTCGTTCGGGTCCAGCTCGACCGCCCGGTTCATGTCGGCCAGCGCCCCGACGAGATCCCCCTGCACCAGCCGGACATTGCCCCGGCCGACCCAGGCGGTACCGAGCTTCGGATCGAGCTCAATCACGCGGGCATAGTCGGCCAGTGCGCCCGGAAGATCCCCTTTGTTTCGGTGGATTTTGGCCCGGTTGCTGAAGGCGCTGACGTCTTTTGGATCCAATTCGATGGCGCGGTCCAGGTCGGCGAGAGCCCCGGCGAGATCCCCTTGACCAATCCGGATCTGGCCGCGGTATTCGTAGGCCGTGACCGATTGGGAATAGAGTGTGATGGCACGGTCCAAGTCGGACCGCGCGCCCGCAAAATCATTGGCCGACATTTTGAGGGCACCTCGAATCAGCAGTGCTTTAGTCGGCTTGGGTTCGAGGGCAATGGCCTGGGTGGCGTCAGCGAGGGCGGCGGCGGTGTGGCCCGCAGTGTGTTCGGCGCGGGCCCGCTCAAGATAGGCGTCGGCAAGCTTGGGGTTGAGTTCGATCGCCCGGGTGAATTGGGCCACCGCCCCGTCGAGATCACCCTTGTTCATCTTGGTCATCCCGCTGAGGGCATGGGCGAGGGGGTCCTGGGGATTCAGTTCGAGGGCCCGCATGGCGTCCGCGCTGGCCCCGGCGAGGTCATGCTGGCTGAGTCTGGCATTGGCCCGGATGACGTAGGCCAGGGTGCCCCTGGGATCGAGACTGATGGCCTTGGACGCATCGGCGGCGGCCCCGTCAAGATCGCCTTGCTTCTGCCTGGCATTGCCCCGGAGGGAATAGGCGATGGTCAGGGTGGGGTCGAGCCTGATGGCCTCGTTGGCGTCGGCGACGGCCCCAGCGAAATCCCCGTTGGCAATCTTCACATTGCCCCGGAGCACATAGGCGGTGGCGTATTTGGGATCAAGCTCCAGGGCGCGGTTGAGGTCGGCCATCGCTCCGTCCAGCGCCCCACTCTCGGACCTGACCTTGCCGCGCTGGGCGAATTCCATCGCACTCCAGCTCCCGGTGGCGTCCTGTGCCGGCAGGAAAGTGGGGGTGCCGGTGCCAAGCAACATGATGATGAGACAGAATAAAGGCTCGTTGGTTTTCATGAAACTGAACCGAGGTCGGGGAGGGTGACGCGGCGGCACCGGCAACAGGGTAAAAATTTGGGTGGTTTTTTCAACGGAAAACCGGCAGCTTCGCCCACCGTTTTTCCCTCGGCCCTTCTTCCCATGCACCACTTCCGCCACGTCGGTCAGAACCTACACTGCGAGTCCGTCGACCTTGCCGAAATCGCGCGGCTCTACGGCACGCCCACCTATGTCTACAGCGCCGCCACCATGGCGGACAACTACACGCGGCTCGCCGGCAGCCTGACCGGTCTTGACGCGCAGGTGTGCTTTGCGATGAAGGCCAACTCGACCCTCGCCGTGCTCCGGCACTTCGCGCGGCTCGGCGCGGCCTTCGACTTGGTGAGCGGCGGCGAGATCCGCCGGGTGCTCGCCGCCGGGGCCGATGTGCGGCGCAGCGTCTTCGCCGGCGTCGGCAAGACCGAGGGCGAGATGCGGCTCGCGCTCGAGCAGGGCATCTTCGCCTTCCACGTCGAGAGCGAGCCCGAGCTCGCGCGGCTCAACCACGTCGCCGGCCAGCTCGGCGTCAAGGCGCCCGTCGCCATCCGCGTCAACCCCGACGTCGACGCCCACACCCACGCCAAGATCACCACGGGCAAGAGCGACAACAAGTTCGGCATCCCGCTGGCCCACGCCGCCGCCGCCTACGAGGCCGCCGCGAAGTATCCGCACCTCCATGTCAAGGGCGTGCAGATCCACATCGGCTCGCAGCTCACTTCGGTCGGGCCCTTCGTCGAGGCCGTCACCAAGGTCGTGCCGTTTGTCGCGCAGCTGAAGGCCGATTTCGGCATCACCTATTTCTCCATCGGCGGCGGCATCGGCATCATCTACCAGGACGCCCTCGCCAGCGGTGCGGCGGCCTGGTGGGACGCGCAGCCCGCCGCCCGCCGGCCGATCACGCCCGAAGCCTACGGGGCGGCCCTCGTCCCGCTGCTCGCGCCGCTCGGCCTGAAGATCCTCCTCGAGCCCGGCCGATTCCTCGTCGGCAACGCCGGCGTGCTGCTCACCCGCGTCGAGCACCTCAAGCGGGGCGCGGGCAAGAATTTCCTCATCGTCGACGCGGCGATGAACGACCTCATCCGCCCCGCGATGTATGAGAGCTACCACGAAATCGTCCCGCTGCACCGCGACACGACGCGGCGCGCGTTCACGGCCGACGTGGTCGGCCCGATCTGCGAGAGCGGCGACTGTTTCGCGCACGACCGGCAGCTTCAGGAGGTGGGCGAGGGCGAATATCTCGCGCTGATGAGCGCGGGCGCCTACGGGGCTGCGATGGCGGGCCGCTACAATTCCCGCCCGCTGCCTGCCGAAGTCCTGGTGAACGGCGGCGCCTTCGAGCTGGTCCACGCCCGCGAAACCTTCGCGCAGATGACCGCCAACGAAACGATCCCGGCGTTTCTGAAGTGAGGCGCCGGAGGGTGGAAGGCAGGACTTAACCACGAAACTCACACAATTCACGGAAAGGAAAGTAGAGGCCGTGGGCTGTACATGAGGGATCGAGGTGGGTCGGGCGCACCGTCGCGCGTGCGGATTGAGGCATAACCGGTTTCTCACCGGCCTGAGGGTGGTTTTGTTCGTTCTAACCGACATGCTCTCGGTGGGATTGTACCTGACCTTCAATCCGGAAGAACGGGTAAGCGAACGAGAATGAGAAAGTTTTTTCGGAACCAAACCGGCGGCGTGAGGTGCCCCCCGCCTACATTCGGCTTGCTGACGCTCGCCGCTACAAGCTGGAACATTCGTCCGCTTCCGGCAGAAAAATTTCCGTGTGTTCCGTATGTTCCGTGGGCAAACTCCCCTTATGAATTTCGCCATTCTCGGCGCGGGGGCGTGGGGCACCGCGTTTGCGGTCCATCTCTCGCGGCTCGGCCACACCGTCACCCTGGTGCCGCGCCGCTTCGAGCAGGCCCTCGCGCTGGCGTCTGCGCGCGAGAACCCCGACTACCTGCCCGGCATCCCGCTCCCGCCCAGCCTCCAGTTCGGCCATGAGCTCGCTCCCGTGCTGATGGAGACGGAGGTCGTCCTGCTCGCCTGTCCCTCGCAGGCGCTGCGGGAAACGTGCGAACACCTCCGCGCCAGCCTCGGGCTGGCCACGCAGCTCCGGCTCGTCATCAGCCTCGCCAAGGGGCTGGAGGCGGGGACGCACCTGCGGCCCACCGAGATCATCGCCGCGACGCTGCCCGGCCGGGCCTTCGCCTGTCTCACCGGACCCACCAACGCGGCCGAAGTCGCGCGCGGCCTGCCCGCCGCGATGGTGCTGGCGGGGGCGCCCGCCGACGCATTTCTCGCCACCGTGCAGGCGGCGCTGAGCGGGCCGACCCTGCGCGTCTACACCAGTGACGACGTGGCCGGCGTGGAATTTGGCGGCAGCTTGAAAAACGTTTATGCCATCGCCTCCGGCTGCTGCGACGGGCTGCGGCTCGGGGACAACGCCCGCGCCGCGCTCCTCACCCGCGCGCTGGCCGAAATGGTGCGCGTCGGTGTCGCGCTCGGCGCCCGGCCGGAGACCTTTTACGGACTGGGGGGATTCGGCGACCTGGTCGCGACCTGCCACGGCGTCTGGAGCCGCAACCACGAATTCGGCCGGCAACTCGGCGAGGGCCGGACGGTCGCAGAGCTGCTTGCCGGCCGCAAAACCGTCGTTGAGGGCTACCGCACGGCGGATTCGTTTGCCGGCCTGTGCGCCGAACGCGGCCTCGACGCGCCCATCCTCACGGAGGTCCGCCGCATGCTTTACGAAGGGCGGAAGCCCGCGGCGGTGCTCGCCGCGCTGATGGGGCGTGAGCTGAAACGGGAGTGAGGATCCCCGACGGAAGCTCCTCGACATGGCAGGAAACTGTAGCCGGGGTCGCTGAGCCCGGGGTTCGAGGTTTGGCAGACCAAGGCACCGGGGTCAGCGACCCCGGCTACAACCAAGCCCAAGCAAACAATCGGGCGTTAGACCAAGTGCGAGTGGAATCCGCGCTTGCAACGGCGTTTGTTCGGAGGACGAGAACGATGGCGATCCCGACAACAGCCGTCATACTTTCGGCCGCTCGATCACCGTCACCTTGCCGTCCCGGAAGGTGATGCGCAGGTGTTCCTCCTCGCGGTCCTGGTAAAGACTCTGCTGGACGGGCTCGTAGAAGACCTGGGGCGCGCCGGTTTTGGGGTCGGTCGCGTTGATGGCGTGGTAGCCGACGACCGACTCGCCGCGGTATTCCTGCCAGTGGGTCTTGTAGATCCAGACGACCGCCGCCCCTTCCGTGGATATCTGGTCATGCGTTTCCTCGGGTCCGCCGAGGGCGATGTAAACCATGTCGGTGGTGTCTCCAAGCTGGAGGTGGCCCTGCTCCAGTCGGCTCCGGGTCGCGGCATCGAGGCTCGCGTACACCGCGGCCTTCTCCCGCGAGCGGCTGGCAAACGTGCTGCAGCCGGCGAAGGCCATCGCCAGGGCGAGCAGGAGCAGCGGCAGCAGGGCGGAAGGTTTCATGGGACGCACGGCAAGATGCCTCCAGCGCCCGGATTGGCAACTCCGGAGCCGCCGCCGCCCGGCCGGTTTGTCACCCATTGGGTTACAAACCGTCTGGGTCACGCGATGGTGTCGCCGGGCCGGATGGCCCGTTTCTTCCAAAGCAAGGGACCGTCACGATGGGTGCAGCCGGCGGCCAGCCTGAGCCGCCCGCGTGAATTCCGACTCGCATGAAGGCCGGATCTGCGGACAGGATCGGGCGGCTGGTTTCCCCTCCGTCCGCACCCCACGCTTTCCGACCATGAAATTGAATTTCCTTTCCCTGTTCGCCCGCAGCCACCGTTTCGATCTTTGCCGGTTCGTCCTGGCGCTCGCCGGTCTGGCCGGCGCGTGGGGCGGCCCCGCCCAGGCGCAGCCGGAAAATGCTCCGGGCGCGGCCAACCTCGCCCTGGTCGCCACTGCGTCCAGCTCCTACACCTCGGGTGACACCACGCTGGCGGCCCTCAACGACGGCTTCACCCCGCGCAACTCGCGCGACGGCAGCCACGGCACCTACGGCAACTGGAACCGCACCGGCACGCAGTGGGTCCAGTATGACTGGAGCCAGCCCGTCAGCACCAACCGCGTCGAGGTCTACTGGTGGAACGACGCCCAAGGCATCGGCTACCCGCGGGCCTGCCGGATCCTGGCATGGGACGGCGCACAGTTCGTGCCGGTCGCCCATGCCGACGGACTTGGCGTGGAGGGAAACCAGTTCAACGTGACGACCTTTGATGAGGTCACCACCACGCGCCTCCGGCTGGAGATGGACGCCGGCGGCGCGGCCAACGGCACCGGCATCTCCACCGGGATCCTCGAGTGGCGCGTGCTCGACTCGGGCAAGTCGCCGGCGTTCCCCCCCACCGTGGTGGCCGGGGTCGAGCGCGATGTCGTGCTCGGCGGGAAGACCTATCTCAACGGCCGCGTGAAATCGCTGGTCGGGGGTGGCGGCGCGGCGCCCGCCCTGGCCTGGAGCCGGGACGCCGGTCCGGGCACCGTCACGTTTGCCGACGCCCATGCCGCCGTGACCACGGCGACCTTTTCCACCGTGGGCGACTACGTCCTGCGGCTGACCGCGGGTGCGGGTGCGCAATCGGCGTCCGACACCCTGACAGTCCACGTCGCCGCGCCGCCGCCGGCCGCGCAGCTCGAACCGGTCCCCACACTGCCCTACCGGGTCAGCAGCCCGCTGCTGGCGGCGCGGGTCAAGACGCTGATCACGGCCTGGATTCCCCACTGCATGACGCAGATTTCCGACCTGAACCTCGCGCAGGGCGGCATCAACAACCTCATCCAGGCGGGCCGCAAGCTCGCGGGCCAGCCCGCCACGCGGCACATCGGCTACCCGTTTTCCAACGCCTGGGTGCTGAACACCGTCGAGTCGATGTCGGTCGCGCTCCAGGTCGATCCGCAGGGGGACGCCGACATCGTGGCGGCGCAGCAGGCGATGCGGGCTAAGCTCGAGGAGTGGATCCCGATCATCCTGGCGGCGCAGGAGCCGGACGGCTATTTCCAGACGCGGTTCACGCTGAACGGCGGCCAGCACTGGGATCCGCGCACCCGTGGCGAGCACGAGGGCTACGTCGCCGGCTATTTTCTGGAGGCAGCCATCGCGCACTACCTGATGACGGACCGGAAAGATGTCCGCCTCTATGACGCGGCGAAGCGGCTCGCCGACTGCTGGGCGGCCAACCTCGGCCCGGCCCCGAAGAAGCCGTGGTATGACGGCCACGAGGAGATGGAGCAGGCGCTGGTGCGCTTCGGCCGCTTCGTGAACAGCAACGAGGGCGGCGGCCACGGCGACCGCTACATCGCGCTGGCCCAGTGGCTCCTCGACTGCCGCCAGGGCGGCTCGGAATACGACCAGACCCACCTCCCCGTCGTCCAGCAATACGAGGCCGTCGGCCACGCCGTGCGCGCCACCTACCTCTACTCCGGCATGGCCGACGTCGCGATGGAGACACACAACCCCGACTACCAGAGCGCCGTGCTCTCGCTCTGGGACAACTTGGTGAACAAAAAGTACTACCTCACCGGCGGCATCGGCAGCGGCGAAACCTCCGAGGGCTTCGGCAAAAACTACTCGCTCCGGAACAGCGCCTACTGCGAGTCCTGCTCGAACTGCGGAGTGCTCTTCCTCCAGCACAAGATGAACCTCGCGTATCACGATGCCAAATACGCCGATCTCTACGAGGACACGTTCTACAACGCGATCCTCGGGGACTACGACACCACCGGCCAGTTCTTCAACTACACCAATCCGCTCGACGCCTCCGGCGGCAACGGCGCCATGCCCGGCCGGGGCAACGCCCGCTACGCGTGGCACTCCTGCCCGTGCTGCGTGGCCAACTTTCCCCGCGTCCTCCTCATGCTGCCCACCTGGATGTACGCGAAGGGTCCGGCCGAGCTCTGCGTGAATCTTTTCGCCGGCAGCACCATCAACGTCGGCGAGATCGCCGGCACTGACGTCCAACTCGTCCAGACGACGGATTATCCCTGGGGTGGCGGCGTCTCCCTCACCGTCAATCCCGCGGCGGCCCGGGAATTCACCCTGCGCATCCGGGTGCCGAATCGCAACGTCAGCGCGATTTACACCGCGCTGCACCTCACGCCCGGGCTCGTCGGTCTTACGGTCAACGGCCAGCGCGTCACGCCGGTCATGGACAAGGGCTACGCCGTCCTCACCCGCACCTGGCAGGCGGGTGACAAGGTTGACTTCACCGTCCCGATGGAGGTGTCGCGGGTGAAGGCGGACAACCGCGTGGCGGCCGACGTCGGCCGCGTCGCGCTGCGCTACGGCCCGCTCATCTACAATCTCGAAAGCGTGGACCAGAACGTGGACCGGGTGCTCGCCCCCGATTCCGTCCTGACCACCGAATGGAAGTCGGACCTCCTGGGCGGGGTGCGGGTGATCAAGGGCGCGTTTGCCGACGGTAGCGAGCTGACAGCCATCCCGAACTACGCCCGCCTGAACCGGGGCGGCCGCTCGATCGTCTGGCTTCGTGACCAGTAAGCCCGGACGTCCCGGCCCGATCCAGCCTCGCAACCCCTTGATATCGCGTCTTTGAATGGTTGCGGCCGGATATTATTGAGTTCAAAATGTTAAAAATCAGTGATATGCGTTTATCTTTATCCGGCCTAGGGTGTTTTACCTATTTTTTGTTGACGATAGTCCGATAATTGCTTCTCTTCCCACCATGAACTCCATCCGTCGCCTTTCCCTCGCGGCCGCTCTGGCTGCCGCTGCGTTCAGTCCCTCAGCCCGCGCGGTGACGATTTCTGCCAGCGTCGCGATGCCGCCCCTGAATTTCACTAACATCCAGTTTACCGAGACCAATCCGACCTTTTACAACTATGTCGGAACCACCCCCACCGTTCCGCTCGCCTTGGATTTTTCGGCCCAGAACTTTTCCCAGATCCAGTCCCTCGACGCGATAAGCATCACGCTTTCATTCTACAATCTGGACACCAATCTCGGCGGCCCGGATTACAATAACATCACGCTGGCCCTGGGGGGAATTGACACCGGCATCCTGCTGAATGGCTACGGCAATGCGGGCGACACGTTCACCTTTAACGCGGCACCGGCCAACGGCGCGGCCATTCTCAGCGCGCTGAACACGAACGGCGGCATTCTTTCCATCGGTCTGTTCGACGCAACGGCCTCGCCCTCGAATCCTTTCTGGTTCAACGGCGGCACCGCTTCCCTTGATCTGACCGATTCCACCACGCCGACCCCGGTTCCGTTTACGCCCGCCGATTCGCTGGGCCTTGGGCTGGTCGCCGTGGGGATCATTGTGGCGCGCCTGCGCCGCAAATCGGCTGCCGTCGCGGCGGCCTGAAGACCCGAGTCCATGGGCGGCGATCGCAAATCGCGCCCTCAGTCCCGTTGGAGTCCTGAGACATGGCTGATCCAGCCGTGAAGCCGTCGGTCCGCGGAGCGAACGGCCTGTGCATGCTGTCGGAGGATGCTTTCTGGGCGCTGGTGGCACTCTGGCTGTCGCCCGTGCTCTTCGCCTGGATCCGCCTGTCCGGCCGGCCGGATGAACTGGCGGGAATGCTGGCCGTGACAGTCGGGGCCGCCTGGACGATGTGGCGTGCGGCGCCGGGCCTGCCGCAGCGGCCTGCCGCGTGGCAGCTGACCCTTTGCGGTGTTTTCTGGACGGTGATGCTTTGGCGTTTGGCCTCCACCTGGCCCGAGGATTTCTGGTGGGTGGAGCTCATGCTGCCGGTCGCGGCGGCGGCGTTCGCCTTCCTGTGGTGGGGGCGTTCCGGGGCCGGGCAGGCGTGGCGCGCTCCGGTGGCGCTGCTGCTTTGGGTGGGACTGCCTTCGTTTGTCTGGCTGAACCGCCTGGATGCCGGCGGGACGGTCAGCCGGGCCACGGCCGCCGCCGCAGAATTCATGCTCTGGCACCTGGGCGCGGAGCCCGTCCGTCATGGCGCGACGTTGCAACTGCCGCGCGGTGCGGTCGAGGTGCTGACGGGTTGCACGGGCCTGCCCTTGGCCGGCGGATTGTGGCGGCTGCTCCTTCCGCTCGTGCTCGCCCTCCGCATCCGGTGGTGGCGGACCCTGCTGCTGGCCGCACTGGTGGTGCCGCTGAGTTTTGGCGTCGCGGTGGGCCGGGTGATGCTGATGGCCGAGGTGGTCTCCGATTCCGCCCGGCTCCGCTACTGGCATGATGCGCCTGGCAGCAGCTGGTTCACGGCGCTGGCGATCGTGATTCTGGCCGCGGGGGTCGCACTGGCGATGCGTCGGTCGGGTGCGTCGGTCGCGGCGACGTCGGTCCCGGTTTCCCGCGGACTGGTCGGTCTGACCGCGGCCATCGCTTGCCTGGGTTTGGTCCTGGTCTGGTGTCATACCCCGCGCGAGGACCGCCTGCCGCCGTCCGCCCTGGTGGCGGGTTTGGGTGGCCCGGCCGATCCCATCGCACAGAAGGTGCCTGATGGTTGGAGAACAATCGCCGGGTGTGATGCCGATCACCCGTTGCTCTGGGTGCGCGGCTACGACGAGGTGGTGGCCGGGATGCCGGTGCGCGTCTGGATTGGCTATGCGCCCCGCTGGCTCGATGGGGATCCGGTGGAGCTGAACCGGCGTTATGCCGCCGCCTCCCAGCCGCCAGATGCGGGCAGCTGGGCCATCCGTCCCCTGCCGGCGGGCGGCACGGTGCGCGAGCAGGTGACGGAGGGGCGGTGCGTCTGGCTGGTGGCGCTGGGACCCGATGGACGGGCGGGCGGCACGATGGCGGAGTGGGGGGGTGTTGCGACCGCCTGGCCGCGGACGGCCGCGCGCTGGATGGGTTGGTTGGCCGGACGTGCGCCGCTGCGGGACAAGCGCGGCTTCTGGCTGCGGTTGGAAATGGCTGGCAATTCGGCTGCGTCGACCAAAGCTATGGAACAGGTTCTGCGCGCCTGGCAAAATCACATACCTGAAATTCTGGTTCCGCCTCCCCGATGAATTCCTCGCCTCCCATCCCGCCGACCGCCAGTGGCTCCAACGCCCCGGTTCGGACGCCGCGATTTGGGGGTTTGCTGCAGGTTTCGCTGGTGCGATCGATTGGTTATGGGCTTTTCGTCCTGTTCGCACTGGATCTGCTGCAGCAGTTGCTGGGCTACGGGCTGGCCGAGTCGCATGATCCCCAGGCCGACGCGGTGCTGGCGGCGCAGATCATTGAGCAGTCCGGGGTGCTATTGATCGCCTACGCCCTGGTCTTTTTTCCGGCGGGGACGCCCCCGAGCCGGGCCAGCCGGGCTGCCATGAAGCTGCTGTCGTGGGGTGCGCTGCTTGCCGTGCCCGTTTTTTTGGGCCTGGCACTCATGTCGGCCACCTCCGGCGTGCACCTCTACAACCGCGCCAGCATGCAGTTTGAGAATCAGCTGAGCCAGCGCCTGGCGGTGCTCAACCAGCACGAGGCTTCGTACCGGAAAATTGAAAGCCAGCTGGCCACGATGACCGACCAGCAGGCCCGGATCTTGCTGGCGGATTTGGTGCCGGCCGCCCGGACCGGGCTGGCCGCGCTGGATCCCATGACCGTGAAGGATCAACTGCGGACCGGGCTGGAGCAACTGCTCAAGGCGGTGCCCGGACAGCGGGCCGACGCCGCGAGCGCCTCCGAGCTGGCCCGCACCAAGGGGATCAGGCTGCAGGTCATCTACAGTGGAAAATATCTGCTGGGCGGGGTTTTTGTCGCCATCCTCCTGCTGCTGATCTGGGAGAACACCCAAGCGGCGCGGCTGGCGCGGATCTTCGAGCAGCGCAGCGAACCCAACCTCAGCTTTGAAACCGCCGTGGTGCGCAGGGTCGGGAAGACGGTGGTGGGAATGGAGCGGTTGGGCAATTTTCTCCTGCCCGACATGGGCAGTTTCCGCTGGTACCGCCGGCTGAAACGCTATTTTCGCAGAGACAAGCGTTAGGCCTGCTTCAGGCGGAGGGTGCCGGACTGCGTTGCATGGTGATGAGGGCCACGGCGGCGACGATGATGGCGGAGGCGGCGAGGGTGCGGGCGGTGACGGCTTCGTGTCCCAGCAGCCAGCCGAGCAGCACGGCAACCACGGGATTGACGTAGGCATAGGTGGCCACGCGCGCGGGGGTACTGTGCTTCATCAGCCAGACAAACGTGGAGAAGCCGACTAGCGAACCCATCAGAACCAGATAGATGAAGGCGCCCCAGGCCGGCGGCGAAACGGCGGTCAGATCGAGTCCCCTCAGATCACCGTGCAGCAGGGAAGTGAGCAGCAGTCCGGCCCCGCCGCCCAGCATCTGCAACGCGGCCGCGAGCAGCGGTTCGGCGCCGCTCCGGACATGCCGGGAGTGGATCGAACCCACGGACCAGGAAAGGCAGGCGGCCAGCAGGGCGATCACTCCGGCCGGCGGCAGCCCGCCGCCAGCGGCGCTCGCCCACGGGGCGGCCAGCCAGACCACGCCGCCCAGCCCCAGCAGCAGGGCGAGAAGCGTCATCCCTGCGGGCCGCCGGCCGCCGGGCCACGCCCAGGCCGTCAGCACCATGAAGAGCGGAGTGACCCCGATCAGAAGCGCCGCGACCCCGGACGGAATGACGAGCTCGGCCCAGGAGACCAGCCCGTTGCCCCCGACGAGCAGAAACAGTCCGGAAATGACATTGTCCCCCCACTGCCGGGCGGTCGGCGACGCGGCCCCACGGACGCGGAGAAAAGTCAGCAGCCCGAGTCCGGCGAGGGCAAAGCGGGCGCCGCCGAGGAAGAACGGGGGCAGGGGCGAAGGCGAGGACACTGCGATCCGGATGGCGAGGTAGGTCGAGCCCCACACCAGATAAATCGTGGCGAAGGCGGCGACAAGCGCGGCGCGTGACGGAGCAGTCGGACGCATGAGGGCCGTCATGCTGGCACGGCCACGCGGCGGGGAAAGGCCAAAGCGGAGGGCTCCTCCGGCGGGGCACCGGGTCCGACACCGGGACGGGGCTCACTTCCGCCGGAGCCGGTTCCACCAGGCCCGGATCCGATACGCCTGCAGGCGGGTGACGGCAAAGGGAGCGGCGGCGTCCGCCAAATTGTCGGCGCTGACGCGGTAGAGCAGGGGTTGCGACCAGTCGCGGTTGCCCGCCTGGCCGATGCGGAAGGCGTGGCGGTAGTGCCGGCGGGTGAGGGCGAGCGCGCGGCTGGAAAAACGGCCGTAGGGAAAGACAAAGTTTTCGACGGTCACGCCGAGCCGTTCCGCGAGCAGCCGCTGGGGCCCGACGATTTCCTGCTCGAGGTCGGCGGCGGGATCATCGAGGCGGACATGGTTGAGTCCGTGGGCGGCGATGGTGACCCGGCCGCTCCCCGCGAGTTCCCGGAGCTCGGGCCAGGTGCACAGGCCGTAGGTGCATTCCGGCGTTTGCAGGCCGAGGTCGGGCTGGACCAGGCGGATTTCGGGCGCCACGCCTGTCGCCTCGCTGCAGAGGCCGGGCGCCACGGCCAGCATTGCGGGCAGGGAGTATTTTTCCAGCAACGGGAACACCACCCGGTGGAAGTCAAAATACGCGTCGTCGAAGCTGAGGCAGACGTTGAGCCGGCCGGAGGCCAGGGGCTGGCCGGGGCGGACGCAGGGGTAATGTCGGGCGACGTGCGCGAAGTGGGCCTCGAGCAGGGCGGGGTCGTTGCCGTGCGGGCCGGCCTGGGCCCGGTGATACATGAGAACCAGCAGGTTCATGGACGGCGGGAGAAAAGGGTGGGAGGGGAAGTCACGGTTTGGGAGTGCGGGCGCACGGGGCCATGGGACCGGGAGGATGCCGCAGGGGGTGGAGCTTGTCCATCCGGCGTGGGTTAATTGCCGGCAGGGCGCCGTCCTACGGGAAGCGGCGGCTCACTCCCGCCGCTCGTTCTCGATCCAGCGGACGGCTTCGCGCATCAGCTCGGAGACGTTCGCCAGCCCGAGCTTGTCCTTGATCCGGGCGCAATAGGCCTGGACGGTTTTCATGCTGAGCCGCAGGTCCTCGGCGATGCGGCGCGTGCCCTGGCCCTGGCCGAGCCGGCGAAACACATCGAGTTCCCGGTCGCTGAGGGTCTCGACGGTGCCGGCGGCCCGGCCCGGGCCGCGGCCGACCATGCGTTCCGCGAGCTGGCCGAGCAGTTCGGGACTGGCATAGATCTGCCCCGCGTGCACGGCGCGGATGGCCGCAATGATCCGGCTGGTGGACTCGCGCTTGGTTACATAGCCCGAGGCGCCGGCCCGCAGCGCGCGCTCGGCGTACAGCACCTCCTCATGCATCGACAGCACGACGATCCGCGGCGCGGGTTTGCGCGCGAGGAGATCCTTGATGAGATCAAACCCCGAGCCGCTCTGCAGCGAGAGATCGATGACTGCCACGTCGGGTGGGCGGGCGGCCATGCCGGCGAGCGCATCGGCGGCGTTTTCGGCCTGTCCGCACATTTCGAAATCGGGTTGTTGGCGCAGCAGGGTCGCCAGCCAGTCGCGCACCAGCGGGTGGTCGTCAACGATGAAAACTCGGATGCGCGGGCTGGGCATGGGTGGAGTGGGAGCGGGCGGGCTTCACGGCCTGAGCCGGGGCGCCATTCAGGGAATCCGCAGTTTCTGACCGGCGCGGAGCGAGTTTTCTCCCTTAAGCACGTCACGGTTGGCCTCGTAGATCTCCTGCCAGCGGTTGGGGGTGCCGTAGTAGCGCAGGCTGATCCGGGTGAGCGTCTCCCCTTCGGCCACCAGGTGGTAGCGCGGCTGGTCGGCGTCGGTCCCGCCGGAGGAGGGCGTGGCCGGAGTCGGCAACGGGCCGGCGCCGGGATTGATCAGACGTGCGGCTGAAGCGATCTGGTCGAGGGTGCTCTGGGCCTGCCGCAGGCGGGCGCTGAGCGCGCTGTTTTCCTGCTGGGCCTGGGCCAGGCGGGCACCCCGGTCGCGGTCGAGGGCCTGCACCTGTTCGCTCAGGCGGGCATTGTCGGCCTGGAGGCTGGCGAGCGTCTGCTGGCCGGCCGTCAGTCGGGCGTTGTCGGCCTGGAGGCTGGACAGCTGGGCGTTGACGCCGTCCAGCGACTGACGGAGCTGCTCCCGTTCCGTCGCGATCTTCTCGTTCGTTCCGGTCAGCTCGGCGACGCTGGCGTTGTGCTGTTCGACGGCCTTGTCCGATTCGGCGAGGCGGGCCTTGAGCTCGGCGAGCTCGATGCGGCTCTTGTCTGCCTCGGTGCGGACGGCGTCGGCCTGGGTGCGCGCGTCATCGGCGGCCTGCTGGAGCTGGCTGAGACGGGCGGCGTCGGCCTGGGCCGCGGCCAGCTGCTTGGCGAGGGCGGCTTTTTCCGTTTCCAGCCGGGTCTTGGCCGCGGTGAGATCGTCCACGGCGGCGTTCTGCTGCCGGGTCAGGCTTTCGGTGGCGGTGTACCGGGGTTTGAGTTCGGCCAGTTCGGCGCGGGCCTGGTCGAGGAGCGGTCGCAGTTGGGCGAGCTGCTGCTGCAGGTCCGTATTGGAGGTGGTGAGCTTGTCGTTGAGCCCCGTCAGCTCGGCGACGCTGGCGTTATGCTGTTCGACGGCCTTGTCGGATTCGGCGAGCTTGGCTTTGAAATCGGCCAGGGCGGAACGGTTCCGGTCGGCCTCGACCTGGCTGGACTCGGCCTGGGCGCGGGCGGCGTCGGCTTCCTGCTGGAGCCGGCTGTTGGTGGTGGCGAGATCGCGGGCCTTGGCGGCGAGTTGGTCGGCCTCGGTCTTGGACATGGAGTCCTCGGTGGACTTGGAGTCGAGCAGCGCGCGGTTGGCTTCCGCGAGGAGTTTGTTGGTGTCGCGCGAGCGGCTGAGCTGGTCGGCGAGCTGGGAGATTTCACGGGCCGAGTTGCCGCGGTCCTCCTCGAGCTGAGATTCGACCTGCTGCACGCGCGCCTGGAGGGTGTGGATTTCCAGCTGGGAGGCGGCGGCGGCGGGCACGGCGGCGGCGGCGGCGGCCTGCGCAGCGAGGGCGGCGGCGGTGCCCTGTTTGGCGACTTCGAGATCCTTTTCGAGGGAATCATTCCGCCCGGTGAGCTCGGCGACGGTCTTCTGGCTGCTGTCGAGGGCCTTGTTGGCTTCGTCCAGCTGGCTGGCCAGCAGGGTCGCGTTGCCACCCGTTGCCTGGGCTTGCTGGGCGGCGGCGAGGGCGATCCTGAGCCGGGCCACTTCCGCGGCGGCCGTCGCGGCGTCGCGGCTGCCGGCGGACAGCTGCTGGTTGTCCGCCGTGAGGCGCTGCACCTCGGCCTGCAAACCGCTGACCGTCTGGCTGAGCTTGGCGGAAGCGGCGCGCTCATTGCTGAGCTGGGTGGCAAGCTGCGAGACGGCGGCATGATCCTGCGCCTGATCGCTGGCGGTGGCGGCGAGCTGCTCATTGCGGGCGGCCAGATCGGCGCGGGCCTTGTCCAGCGCCGCGTTGGCCGAGCGCTGTTCGTCGAGCTGCGCGGACAGAGCCGCGAGCTGCTGCCGCAGGACGGCGTCCTGTTTGGTCTGGTCGGCGGCGGTGGAGAGTCGGGCGTTGGCCTCGGCCAGCTGCAGGCGCAGGGCGCCGAGGTTGTGTTCGGCGTCGGTGGAAGTTTTGTCGCGGGCGGCGAGGGCGTCGCGGGCGGCAGTCTGGGCTTGGGCGGCGGCCTGCTGGGAGGCGGCGAGGGTCTTGCTGGTGTCGTCCAACTGGGCGCCGAGGGCGGCCTGTTCCTTCTGGGCGGCAGTGAGGGCGGCCTTGAGCCGGGTGTTTTCGGCCGCGGCAGCGGTTGCCTCCTGGGTGGTGGCGGCGAGGCTCTGTTTCTCGGCGGCGAGCCGCTGGTTTTCCGCCGTCAGGGCGGTGAGTCGGGCGGCCTGATCGGCGGCGTCCTTGGTCAGTTTTTCGGCGGCGGCGCGCTGTTCGGCGAGCTGCGCGGTCGTGGCGGCGAGTTGCTGCGCCTGGTCGCCGGCCGCGGAGAGGCGCGTGTTGGCGTCGGCCAGCTGCTGCCGCAGCCCCGCCAGTTCGCGCGCGGCCTCGTCGCGGGCGGCAGTCTGGGCCTGGGCGGCGGTCTGCCGGGCGGCCTCGAGCTCCTTGGCGAGACCGTCGGTTTTGGCGGTGCTCGCCGCAGCGGCGGCCTGGGTGTCCTTGTTCGTCTTGTTGGCCTCGAACAATTCGGCGGCGAGCCGCGAATTCTCGGTGCGTCGGGTGGCCGTTTCCTGCTGGAGCGTATCGAGCTCGGTTTTGAGGCGGGTGAGTTCGGCGGCGTCGGCACCCGACGCTTCGGCGGGTGCCGTGCTCAAGCGCTGGTTGTCCGCGGCCAGCTTGTCGGCCCGGGCGGTTAGGTCGGTGTTGGCCTGGGCGAGCTTGTCCGCAGCGGCTTGCTGGGCCGCGAGCTTGGTCGTGAGGTCGGTGACCTGCTGGCGCAGCGTGGTGGTCTGGGCGGCCTGGTCGCCGCTGCCGGCCTGCGCGGTGGCGAGCTGGGCGGCCAGCTTGTCGCGGTCGGTCCGCGCCTGGGCGGCGGCTTGCTGGGCGACGGCCAGAGCGCGGCCGGCGTCGTCGAGCTGCGTCTGCAGGGCGGCGAGATTCGGCTGGGCGGCGGCGGATTTCTGGGCGTCCGCGGTGAGCTGGTCGACCTTCGCCGCCAGATTGGCGTTGGCCTTTTCGAGTTTGGTGCCGGTGTCGGTCTGGGCGGCGGCGGCCTGCGTGAGCCGGTCGTTGGCGGCCCGCTGGTCCGCGAGCTGTTTCGTGGCGTCGGCAAGCTGTTGCTGCAGGGCGGCGAGGTCGCGGCTTCCGGTCTGGGCGGTGGCGAGGGCGGCGATGGCCTTGTCCCGCTCGGCCTGGGCCGCCGCGGCGGCCTGCTGGGCGGCGGTGAGCTTGGTCTGGAGGGCGGCGAGATCGGGCCGGTCAGCCGAGGCTTTCTGGGTGTCGGCGGTGAGCTGGTCGACGCGGGCGGTCAGTTCGGTGTTGGTTCTTTCGAGGTTGGCGGCGACGGTCTGTTGGGTGGCGGCCGACTGGGTGAGCTCTTCGTTGGTCGTGCGCTGGGCGGCAAGCTGGGCGGTGAGATCGGCCACCTGCTGGCGGAGGGTCCCCTGGGTCTGGGCGGCGGCCTGCTGGGCGGCGGCGAGATCGGCGTTGGCCTTGTCGCGTTCGGTCTGTGAGAGCTTCACATTCGTGGCGCGCAAGTCGGCCACCAGGGCGTTGGCCGCGGCCATCTGCTGGCGCTGGGTGGCCCGTTCCTGGTCGGCGCTGCTGTGGGCGGCGGCAAGGTCCGTGGTGGCCTTGTCGCGGGCGGCGAGGGCGTCGCGGGAGGCGGTCTGGGCCTGGGCGGCGGCCTGCTGGGCGAGCACGAGCGCCTTGTTGGCGGCATCGAGCTGGGTCGCGAGCTTGTCATTCATGGCATGCTCGGCGGCGGATTTCCGGGCGTCGGCGGCGAGCTGGTCGTTGCGGACGGCGAAGTCGGAGTTGGCCTTTTCCAGCCGTGTGACGATGGCCTGCTGGGTGGCGGCGCTCACGGCGAGCTTGTCATTGGCGGCGCGCAGCTCGGCGAGCTGCGCCGTGGTGGCCTCGAGCTGCTGTTTGAGCGCCGTGGTCTGCTGGGTCTGGTTTCCGGCCGCGGCCACGCGCGCGGTGGCGTCACTCAGCTGGGCCTGGGCCGCCACCAGTTCGCGGGCGGCGGCTGTCCGGGCGCGCTCGGCGTCGGTGGCGAGCTGGGTCTGGGCGGCGACGGCGGCGTGGTCCTTTTCGGTCTGAAGGGCGAGCTTGGCGTTGGCGGCGCGGAGTTCCGCCAGCTGGCGTTCGGCATCGGGATTGGCGGCGGGAGTGGCCGGCGGGGTCGCGGCGAGTCGGCTGTTGTCGGCGATCAGGCTGGCCTTCTCCGTCGCGAGGCGCTCGTTGTCGGCGCGCAGTCCGGCGATGACCGCGTTGAGCGCGGCGTCGGAGGCGGGGGGAGTGCTGGCGGCGTCGGCGCCGGCGGGCTGGGTGGCCGTGGCGCTCAGCTGGCGGCGGATGTTGCCGAGTTCGATGGAGGCGCTTTTCACCTCGTCGTTGAGCCGGCGATTGTCGTCGGAAAGACTGCGGATGTGGTTTTCGTCGTCGGCGAGGCTCTGGCGGAGACGGGTGGCGTCGTCGGCGCCGGCGGTGCCGGTGGCGGCGGTGACGCGGAGTTGGGCGTTTTCGGCGGTGAGCTGTTCGACGCTGGCGCGGGCGGCGGCGAGCTGCGCGGTGAGATCGGGTGACGGCTGGGGGGCGGGGGTGGCGGCGGCCTTTTCGCGGGCGAGCTGCTGGTTGGTCTCGACCAGCTGGAGGTTGGTGGCGCGGGCCTGGGCAAGTTCCGTTTCCAGGCTGCGGACCCGGGCGGCGAGGGCGGCGGTGTCAGCCGATGGTACCGGCACAGCGGCCGGCGTGGGGGCGGGCGTGATGGCGGAGACGGAGACGGGGGTGGGAGCGCTGGTGCTGGCGGGCGGCGGCCGAGTGGGGCGGGCGGCCTCGGCGAGGAGCGGGGCGGTGGGGGCCAGACGGCTGCGCAGGCTGGCGAGCTGGGTGCGGCCGGCGGCGAGCTGGGCTTCGGACATGCGCTGCACAACCAGGTCGCGTCCCTTGGGTTCGGAGCCGTTTTCAACCGCGAGGGAGAGCCAGGCGTAGCCTTCGGGCAGATTGGCTTCAGCCCCGCCGCGGCCTTCGGCGATCATGATGCCGAGGTTGTTCTGGGCCGGCCCGAAGTTTTGTTCGGCGGCGGCGCGGTAGAGGGTGGCGGCGACGGCGTCGCTGTGGGCGACGCCGCGACCCTCCTCATACATCAGGGCGAGATTGTAGCGGGCGCGGGCGTAACCCTGGTCGGCGGCGGCCCGGTACCATTGTGCGGCCTTGGTGTCATCCTGCACGACGCCGCGGCCCAGTTCGTAGGCGAGGGCGAGGTTGTGCTGGGCCTCGGGCAGGCCGCTCTTCGCCGCCTGGCTGAACCAGACGGCCGCCTCGAGGAAATCCTGCTTCACGCCGAGACCGTTGCCATACATGTTGCCGACATTGAACTCCGCCGGCGGGTAGCCCAGCTGGGCGGACTGCAGGTAGAGCTTGAAGGCCGCGACGAGGTCGGCGGGCTGGTCCCGGCCGGTTTCCGCGAGGGTGCCGAGGTTGAAGATGGCCGGGGCGTAATGCTTGTCCGCAGCCGCGTGATAAAGCTGGGCGGCCTGGGCGTAATCCTGGGCGACGCCCTCGCCGTTGTTGTAGGCATTGCCGAGGAGGGTGAGGGCGGCGGGATCGCCGCTGGCGGCTTTTTCGCGGATGGTGCGGAGGTCGGGCGCGGCGGAGTCGGCGGCGAGGAGGGGCAGGGCGAGCAGCGCGAGCAGAACCAAAATCTGGCTGGGTTGAAAAGCGGGGAAATGCCGCGATCGAAGGGGGAGCAATTGGGTCATTTTGCGCACGCCTCTCGTTTAGGGTGAAAACCCCAGCGGGCAAGCCGCGAGTTACGAGGCTGGCGGTGAGTGCGCCGCGGCAGGTTATGTTTGGGCCCCCGTTTCCCAGAGCCTGACTCTACAATCCTCCCTTGAAACCTCGCGTTTGGCTCCCCGTCATCACTTGTGCGCCGGTTCCGGTCGCCCGGTCTGACCTTGGTCTGTTCACCGCGAACGGTACCTGTCGACCCCATGAACATCAAAGTGCATATACCCACCCGGCTTGTCCTGGCCCTCGCTCGTGGGCTTGCCGTGGTGATTTGCGGGTTGATTCTTGCGACGGTGAAGGCTCAGACCGCATCGCCACTTGCTTGGGGAGTCATTGCGTCCGCTGCCAAATCCACACCGACCCCCGCTTCTGCCGCCGTGCCTGCGCCGTCAGCCGGCCCGCTGCGGTTTGCCACCGGGTTTGCACCCGCCAACGCAGCGGCGCTGATCGGCAATCAACTGAAGTATCTCGCGGCCCTCGGAAATTTGGGTCATCCGGATCCCAAGGCACTGCGGACACGACAACCCCTCGCTTGCTATCATTTTGACATCAGTTTTTTTCAGCGGTCAGCCTTCACAACATCCGGCGAATTACCAGTCACCAGCACCAAGCCCGACAGATTATATTACATCGTGGAGTTTGCCGGAGATCCTGTTGCCAGCCTCGATCTGGGAACGGGGGCGAATAACCCTCCTTCTGCAATGGGAAACACCGGTCCCTATCAAAATGGATTGGCCAAAACCGTTGCCCAATCCCTGAAAGAATTGGTGGCGTTGGAGCAGATCAAGTCCGGGGCGTATGAGCCCCGATTGTTGACGTTCGGATTTCCGCCCAGGGAGGTGATTTGGCTCAAGCAAGTATCAGTGGGATCCGACTTCATTTACCCGGCAGGCCCGACATCGGGCTATGGGTTGGAACCCAGGACCCTGTATTCCGTGGATGAGTTTCTCGCGACGGTTCTGCCAACTCTAAAACAACAACTGAGTGGCCCCCGAAAGTTGGGTGGCGGTGGTGACTGATGGGGCTGGCCGCAACAGTCGCGGGAGATTCGTTCCGGCAGAGAGAAGCTGATTTTACCCGCTGATCCGGCACGGCAGCAGGGCGGCGTCCTGCATGCCGTGGATGATCTTCTTGTCGGGCGGGCAGAACGTGGCGAGGGCGCCGGAGAGCCGGGCCACGCCGTCCTGCACGAAGTAATACGGGCAGAGACGCAGACGGCCGGCGGCGGGCGCGGCGATGTCGCCGGCCGCAGGGTCGAAGAGGCGGTGCTGGAGCCGGCGGGGTTTTCGGTATTCCTGCACGATGTGCGGGCTGGCCGGGGCGTCGCCGACGGCGAGATCGACGGCGGCCCGCCATTCCTCGCGCGAGCAATCGCTGCCGAGCACGACACTGCGGGCGCCCCAGGCGGTTTCGTGGTAGCCGGAAATTTTCAGGATGAGTTCGCGTTCGCGCTGGGAGGCGGCGGCGAGCTGGCTCCAGCCCGTCAGTGCGCGGCCGCCGACCTGCGGTCCGGCGAGCACGGCGCCCGGGGGCAGCGGGGCGGGGTCGATCACCCAGGTCGGCGGGATCAGCCGGCTGAGCAGGGCGTGGGCGTCGCGGCTGAGGGTCTCGGACCAGAAGTCGGGCAGGAGGTGGTGGTGAAAAAGCGCGAACGCGAGCTTCTCCTCCTGGAAGGGCCGCATGGGCGGGGTGACGACAACTTCGCCGGCCGCCCAAGCGTCGAAAACGAAGGTGGCGGCGGGGATGTTGGCGAGGTCGAACAGCTCGAAGAAGCGGTAGAGGATATCGATCTTCTCGGGGTTGCCGTCGACATCGAAGCAGAGCGAGCTGCCGAGCGGAAACAGGTCGCCGGGCGCGACGCAGAAGACGCGTTGGCCCTGCAGCTGGAGCTGCGCGGCGAGCCATTGCATCTCGGGCCGGTAGGTGGCGGCCTCGGTGGAGACGACGAGGGCGATGAGCGGGTTGCGCAGGCCGGGGCGCAGCGCGGCCAGGGCGGCGTGAAAGTTCCGGATCATCGCGTCCCCGGCGCCGAGGATGGCGCCCCCTGCGATGGCGGAGTCTTGCGTTCCGGGTTCCGGGATCCGGGGGGCCGCCGTGTAGAGCCGGTTGAGAAACGCGGTGAGGCCGATGCCACCGGGCACCGAGTCGAGCTCGGTCATGACGAAGCCGTCGTCGGTGAGCAGCAGGTCGGGCCGGAGCACGGTGGGGAAGGCTCCGCGGTTGCGGCCGTCACGGGCGTGGGCGAGCAGGGCGGCGGGTTTTCCGCGGTCGAGGTAGTCCGCCACCCAAGGCGTGACGAGCGGCTTGTTGCGGAGGAGATTGCGGCCCGCGACCGAACGGAGGTAGAGCGTCTCCAGCGCCTGGTGGAACTCCAGGCAGGCGGCGCCAATCGCCCCGAGTTCCGCGACCTGGCTGGGGGTGAGCGGCCAGGCGTCGGGCGAGAGCCGCCAGGTTTTGGCCTCGAAGAGCGGCTGGCCCGCCAGGGCGGTGCGGATTGTTTCGTAGGCGAGGTCGGGCATGGCGGCAGTCAATGACCAATGACCAATGACCAAAGACCAATGTTATGTGTCTTCTGAACAGTGCCCAATGGCAAATGGCAGATAGACAAGATAAGTGCTGAGCGCATGGGGATCACAGAGGATTCTTCATTCGTCATTGGACATTCCGGCGCGCGGCGCCGGCTATTCCTCCATCTGGATGTCCTTGTTGCGGTGCCGGGGGCAGCCGGCGCGGAGCCAGGCGTTGATGAAGCGGTCGAGGTCGCCGTCGAGCACGCCCTGCGTGTCACTGGTGCTGATGCCGGTGCGGAGGTCCTTCACCATCTGGTAGGGCTGGAGAACGTAGCTGCGGATCTGGGCGCCCCAGCCGATCTCACCCTTCTCGCCGTAGAACTTCTCCATCTCGCTGCGCTGTTCGTCCTGCTTCTTCTCGTAGAGGCGGGCCTTGAGGATGCCGAGGGCGGAGGCCTTGTTCTTGATCTGCGAGCGCTCGTTCTGGCAGACGACGACGAGGCCGCTCGGAATATGCGTGATGCGCACGGCGGAGTCGGTGGTGTTGACGCCCTGGCCGCCCTTGCCGGAGGAACGGTAGACGTCGATCCGCAGCTCGGACTCGGGGATCTCGAGCTTGATCTCATCGGTGATCTCGGCGACGACGTCGACGGCGCAGAACGAAGTGTGCCGGCGGGCGTTGGAGTCGAACGGGCTGATGCGCACGAGGCGGTGCACGCCGCGCTCGGCCTTGACGTAGCCGTAGGCGTTCTCGCCCTTGATGAGGAGGGTGGCCTTGCTGATGCCGGCGGTGTCGCCGGCCTGGACGTCCTGCACCTCGACGGTGAAGCCGCGGCGCTCGGCCCAGCGGGTGTACATGCGGAACAGCATGTCGGCCCAGTCATTGGATTCGGTGCCGCCGGCGCCGGCCTGGATCGAAAAGATGGCGTTGTTCCGGTCGAACTGGCCGGTGAGGAACGAGGCGATTTCCAGCTCGTCGAGCTCGGTCACCAGGGCGGCGACGGTGGTGGTGAGTTCGCGGGCGTAGGTCTCGCGTTCGGCGGGCGACGCGGCCTCGACGAGCTCGACCATCACGGCGACGTCCTCCGTCTTGCGTCGGAAGGCGACGACCGGGAGCACGGCCTTCTTCAGGCCGTTGAGCTTGGCGATGTGCTTTTGGGCGCGCTCGGGGTTGTCCCAGAATGCCGGAGCGCCCATTTCGGCCTCGAGGGCCTCGATTTCCCGCTGCTTTTGATCGCAGTCAAAGAAACCTCCACAGGTGGCCGGCGCGCTTCTGGATGCTTTCGATGTGGGCGGAGGTTTCGGGTGCGATCATGGTGCGGGGCCTAGATAGGCCGTGGGGAACGGGTCGGGCGCAAGCGGAAAATCCGGCGCTCAGGCGTCAGTCGCCTCCGCCCGCTGCGCCTTGCGCTCCCAATACCAGGCGATCCAGATGCAGGCCTCGTAGAGCAGACAGAGCGGGACGGCCATGGCCACCTGCGTGATGACCTCGGGCGTGGTCAGCACCGCGCCCAGGACGAAGGAAACGACGATGACGTGGCGCCGGTAATGGCTGAGCTGGCGGTGGTCGAGGATCCCGAATTTCACGAGACCGAGCACGACGAGCGGAAACTGGAAGCCGAGCCCCATCCCGATCATGAATTTGCAGGCGAAACTGATGTACTCGTCGGCCCGCCATTCGTCGGCGGCGAAGCCCAGCAGATGGGAGTACTCCATCGACGCGCGCAGCGCGAGCGGGAGGAGCAGGAAATAGGTCATCGCCACCCCGGTCATGAACAGCAGCACGCCCCAGCGCAGCCAGGTGAAGATCAGGCGTTTCTCTCGCACATGGAACGCCGGCAGGACAAACCCGCCAATGAAGTAAAAGCAGAACGGCGCGGCCAGGACCAGGCTGGCATAGAGGGCGATGGTGAACGCGACCATGAAGCCTTCGGCGGGACCGAAGTTGCGCAGCTTCACCGGCAGCGGTGGCGGCTCGCCATTGGGCGGTTCGAGCTGGAGGGTCAGCACCTGGGCGCCACCCACGGTAGCCGTTCCGACCCGGAACATCGCGTGCGGGGCCGTCCCCTCCGGCAGGGCGGAGAACTGCTCGCGGGTCACCGGATACGGCCCGAACTTGGTCTCACCCAGCGCGAACGACACCGAGGGCTGGGGCTTGTCGAACGCATAGATCCGCTGGAGCGGCCATTCGAGGATGGCCACGATCTTGTCGCAGAAACACAGGCAGAGGACGAGCGCCAAACCCACGGCCATGGCGGACCGCAGCAGGGCCTGCCGCATGTCGTCCAGATGCTGCCAGAAGGATTTGCGCGGACCGCCTTCTCCCGGGTCAGGGGTCGTGTCAGTCGGATCGCTCATGGCGCGGCGGAGGGCGGGACATCAGGGCTGGAGCGGATATTTTTTGCGGGGCCGCCGCCAGGGCGCAAGCTGCAATCACACGAAGCCCGGCCTCAGGTGCGGAGGGTGCCGGCCGCGGTTTCGGCGAGGAAGCTGGCGTAGGTGCGGGCGAGGCCGTCGCGGAGGCCGGTCTGCGCGCGCCAGCCGAGGGCGGCCAGGCGGGAGACATCCATCAGCTTGCGCGGGGTGCCATCAGGTTTGGTCGGGTCCCACACGATCCGGCCGGTGAAACCGGTGGCGGCGGCGACGGACTCGGTGAGCTCGCGAATCGTGACATCGGTGCCGGTCCCGACATTTATCCAATCGGGGGGCGCGGGCAGCTGGAGGAGGAAGGCGCAGGCGTCGGCGAGGTCGTCGACATGGAGGAACTCACGCCGGGGCGCCCCGGTGCCCCAGGCGGAGACCTCGGGGAGCCCCGCCAGCTTCGCCGCATGGAACCGGCGGATGAGGGCCGGCAGGACGTGGGAGTTCTGCGGATGGTAGTTGTCCCCGGGGCCATAGAGGTTGGTCGGCATGGCCGAGTGGAAAAGCACGCCGTATTGCTGGCGGTAATACTGGCAGAGCTTGAGGCCGGCGATCTTGGCGATGGCGTAGGCCTCGTTGGTCGGCTCCAGCGGGCTGGTCAGCAGGCAGTCTTCGCCCATCGGCTGCGGGGCGTGCTTGGGGTAGATGCACGAGCTGCCGAGAAAGAGGAGCCGGGACACGCCGTGGCGCCAGGCGGCGTGGATCGTGTTCGCCGCGACGATCATGTTGGAGTAGATGAACTCCGCCGGGTAGGTGTGGTTGGCGTGGATCCCGCCGACGCGGGCGGCCGCGATGATCGCGACCGCGGGCTTTTCCGCGGCGAAAAACGCGTCCACCGCTCCCTGGTTTTCCAGGTCGAGCCGGGCGCGTTCGCGGGTCACGAGCGTGACCCCGGGTTCGCGGGTGAAGCGGCGCACCAGCGCGGAGCCGACCATGCCCTGGTGTCCGGCGATGAAGAGTTTCATAGGGAAAAAGGTGTTAGGTTTTAGGACTTAGGTGTTAGGCTTTGGCGCAGGGCCTCCAGTTTGGCCCCCAAGACTTTGGTCTCGTCAACGAGGCCTTGGGTGGCAGCGGAATCCGCGAACTTCAAATCAGACAGCAAGTACAACTGCGTCCTGACCTCGGCGGCCGAACCTTTGGCGATACCGATGAAATGCCGGAACTCGGCGCTGGAGTTACGCTCGGCTCCTTCGGCGATGTTTGACGCGACCGACACGGCCGCCCGCCGTAACTGGTCACGCAAGGCCCAGTCCTGCAACCCGGAAGTCAGACGATAGACTGCCACGGCCAGCGCACGGGCGCGTTGCCAGACCTCAAGTTGTTCGAAAGATTGGTAAGCCACTTTGTCTTAAAACCTAAATCATCTCACCTGAAACGCGTGGCGCGCCGCGCCGCCTTACGGTTGCGGCAGCGCCGCGACCTGGGCTTCGCGCTTGGCCAGCTCGAGGTCGGCCTCGACCATGATTTTGACGAGGTCCTTGAAGCGGACCTTGGGTTCCCAGCCGAGCTGTTTCCGGGCCTTGGCGGGGTCGCCGATGAGGAGCTCGACTTCGGCGGGCCGCTCGTACCGGGCGTCGTACTTGACGTATTTTTCCCAGTCGAGCCCGAGGAGGCCGAACGTCTCCTGGCAGAATTCGCGCACGCTGTGGGTCTCGTTGGTCGCGACCACATAGTCGTCGGGCTGGTCCTGCTGGAGCATGAGCCACATCATCTCGACGTACTCCTTGGCGTAGCCCCAGTCGCGCTTGGCGTCGATGTTACCGAGGACGAGCTTGTCCTGGAGGCCGAGCTTGATGCGGGTGGCGGCGCGGGTGACCTTGCGGGTGACGAAGGTCTCGCCGCGGCGCGGGGACTCGTGGTTGAAGAGGATGCCGTTGCTCGCGTGGAGGCCGTAGCTTTCGCGGTAGTTCACCGTCAGCCAGTAGGCGTAGACCTTGGCGCAGCCGTAGGGCGAGCGGGGCCAGAACGGGGTGGTCTCGGTCTGCGGGATCTGCTGGACCTTGCCGAACATTTCAGAGGACGAGGCCTGGTAGAAGCGCACCTTCTTCACCACGCCGGCCTCGCGGATGGCCTCGAGGATGCGCTGGGCGCCGAGACCGTCGACGTCGCCGGTATATTCCGGGATGTCAAACGAGACGCGGACATGCGACTGCGCGCCGAGGTTGTACACCTCATCGGGTTGCAGCTCATAGAGCAGCTTCACCATCTGCACAGAATCGGCGAGATCGCCGTAATGGAGGAACAGTTTCACCCCATTCAGCTTGGGGTCGGCAAACAGGTGGTCGATGCGGCTGGTGTTGAAGGTTGAGGCGCGACGGATGACGCCATGGACTTCGTAACCTTTTTCCAGCAGGAGTTCGGCAAGATAGGAACCGTCCTGGCCGGTGATGCCGGTGATGAGGGCTTTTTTCATGTGGGCGGGAAACTACGCGGAGCATGGCGGACGAAGCAAGCCGTTCGCGCACGGGGGGGCGTCCGGGAGTTGGCCCTCGCCACGCGGATCGAAAAATGTGGGCGGGGTGCCCTCACCCCGCTTCCGTGGCCGAAATCGCGCCGGGGACGTCGCGCTCCACCTCAAACCAGCGGGGTGAGGGCACCCCGCCCACACCTCAAGCAACGCGCCGGAGATCGCGTTCCACCTCGGGACAGGCCCGGCTTTTGGTGATGCAAAGACTGAGCTGCACGCGCCCGCTCACGCAGCGGGTATTACCGGCCGCTGCCGCCCACGATGCGGGCGGTGATCAGCATGAGCATCCGGCGCTCGGGTAAGGAGCGGTTCGTGATCTGCACGTGCTGATCTCGAATCGGAGCAAAATTCTCCTTCACCGGCACCATGGCGAAAACCGCCGTGCCGCCGTCGGGGACGGGATACCCTTGCGGGGGTACCTGCGGTTCATCCGGCTTCGGGGGATTGGTAGCAGGGTCGCCCTCGGTCGAGGCGGCAAACTTCGGCCCCCATGCATCGCCGAACTCGAAAACCGGCCGGCCGCCCGTGGGCCAGGCCGGGTTGCCGGCCTCCGCGCCAATGGAACGGTCCCCGTCGCCCACCTTGGCCCCGTTGGCGAGGACCGTCATGTAGGCGTTCATATCCTTGAGCCGGATGGTATGCCCGTCGTCATCCACCGCGACTGTGATCATGAGTTCGGCGCCGAGGGCGCGGACGGTGAAATCTTGCGGCGTGCCGGCAGGAGGAGCGGGCGCGGCGCCTGGAGCGGCGGGGCTGGGCGTCTCACCGTAAGACTGGGGATAGATGAGTTCCGAACCCGCACTCGCCATGGCCCGATTGCTGGGGAGAACGATCATGTCCGGCACGGCCAGCAGCGTGGACCGGCCGGGCGGCTGGGTAAGCGCGCGGAGCAGGGCCGGAATGTCGAAGCGGCCCGTCAGCGGCGGCGGGGTGTTCGATCCGCCGTCCACCGATTCGGAACCCACCGGGATGGTCAGGGTGCCGGGCCGGGACCCGTCGAGCAGATAGCGGCCCAGGTCCAGCGCCGCGAAATCCTCCGCGCTCATCTCCACCATCCTCGCCTCAATCGCCACGTTGGTACGCGAGGACAGCTGGACCGCGATCGCCCGGATCTTTTCGAGATTGGCGGCTGTCTGCGTCACGCGGATGCCCGTGCCGGTGAAGGTGAGACTGGCGCCCGGGACACTGGCAAAGTCCACGCCCTGCCTCTTGAACCACTCCAGCTCGGCCCGGGGCTTCGCTGCGGGAGGGTCGTCGTCAAACGGATCACCCGGATTATTCTCTTTAAACTTCAGCAGTGTTTCCATGGCCTCGCGCGGCAACGCAAACGTGGCGCGGCTCAGGCCGGACGGGATGGCGGCGGGCGCGGGCGGATCGGCTTCCACTGGCGTGACGGCGGTAGCTGCCCGACCAGGCGTCACCACCCGCACGGTTGTGAAGGTGACGACACCACGGGTGGGCCACGGCGGGTTCGCTTCGAGCGAGAGGAAATGGGGCGCGGTTCCGCCGGCCGGGCCGGCCACAGGTGACGCGACCATCTGATCCCGGCCCGAGGCGCTTGTGATGAGCGTGGCCCCGTCCCAGAGCGCCAGCTTGCCGGAAGTCTCACGGGTGGCAAATAACGGCTTGATGACGCTGCCGGTGGCCGTGCTGCCGACGGGAAATGGGCCGATGGGGCTGGCTCCGGACAGGGTCGGAAATTCCAGCCAGCCCGTCAGGGTGGTATGGCGCGAAATATACGGCAGCAGGATGGTGTGGTTGTCCTCTTCGAGCACCGCTATCGCACGCAACTCATTTCCGATGACTCGGGTGGTGTAGGCCCATTCCGTGCGCCGGCCGGACTGGCCGAGGATATCGGCCAAGTCGTTTCCGCGATAATTCTGATCTTCGCCGGCATCCATCGTCGCGCCCATGCCGGAGGATACGGTCGCAGACCGATGGCCGAGCACCCGGCCGCCCGATTTTTGCTCGAGGGCGCGCACCATCCCGGCCACGTCGAATTCCCCGAGGATCAGATCCCCGGTGGAAAACCGTTCGCCGGGCGCCAGCGGGGAGCCGGACGGCTTGGTGCGGAACTTCTCCGGATCGATGGCGCGCAGGTCCTCCGGCGATGCGTCCACCATCTGGATGTCAAAGGCGAGCCGGCCGGTTTCGCCGCCGTAGTTGGCGGAGTTGCCGCCCGACGTCCACAGTTCGGTCCGCGGCGGATCGCCACAGTAAGCCAGCATCTTGGCGAGCGCGTCCAAGTTATAGGCGGTCTGTCGCACGACCAGCGTGTCGCCCTTGAGCACGAAGCTGGAACCGGGCACGCCCGCGAAGCCGACGCCCCAGTGTGCAACCCTTTCGATCAACACGGGCAGCACGTCGGCCTCGCTCACATTGGGGCCGATGATGCGGAACAGCTTGGCACGGCTGAGCGGGAAGGCCCGCTCCTCAAGTCTGTCGGCGGTGGACGGTAATCCCCGCGACGCGGGAGAAGCACCGCTCACGCCGGTCGGTGCGGCCGCCGGCACGCCTTTCTTAACCTCGCGCCCGCCAAAATCCGTCACATAGACGGTGCCCGCTCCGTCCACGGCAATGCCGTAAGGACTCGAAAACTGGGCCGCGCTTCCCGTCCCGTCCACGCTGATCAATTCGCCACGACTGCCACCCAGGGTCGTTACGACTCCGGCCGATGTGATCTTCCTGACGGCACCATTGCCCATGTCGGCGACATAGACGTTGCCCGCTTTGTCCACCGCGACGCCGACGGGGAAAACCGTGTCAACCCCGCCCGTGCCCAGCTGGGGCCGGCCAAACCGGGCGGCACTCCCGATGCCGTCGACCTTTCCGGGCTCGCCTGCCTTGCCCGCCATCGTCGTGACCAATCCCGCCGGCGTGACTTTCCGAATCGTGTAGTTATGAGAATCCGCCACGTAGATATTCCCGGCTTCGTCCACCGCGACCCCCATCGGCCGGTTGAATCGGGCGGCGCTCCCGAGACCGTCCGCGCTGCCGGCCTTTCCCGCCAAGCCGGCGAGCGTCGTGACCACTCCGGTCGGAGTGATTTTTCTGACCGTGTTGTCCAACGCATCGGCGATGTAGACGTTGCCCGCTTGGTCCACCGCGATTCCTTGGGGATAATCAAACTGGGCCGCGCTCCCAACCCCGTCAATTGAGACGCCGCTCTCGATGGCGGCCTCGTTGCCGGCCAGAACAGTCACAACGCCGTCGGGTGAGATCTTCCGGATCTTGGTATCCGCCGTGTAGAGGTTGCCGGCTGCGTCAGCGGCGATAAAGGTGCTGCCCGACAAGTTGTTGCCCGCCTTCATGCTCATGGTGCTCCCACCCCCGTCGGGCCCGATTTTCGAGATGATGTGGGTGCCGCTTTCCATCGCAAAGACTTTGCCCGCTGCGTTCACTGCCACTCCGCCGGGAAAATGATCGAAATCGATTAGGGTCGTGAAGGTGTAGGGCGTGGCATAATCCAGGGCGCTTTCGGCTGGCGGACTTCCGATGGTGGTGGACGACGACGGGGCCGATGACGCTGGTGCGGCGACTTGGGCGTCGGTCAGGCCGATGAGGGCGAGGCCGGCGGTGAGGGCGAGCGCGAAGACCGGCCCGCGGCGGCGGGGGGCGAAGCTGGCGATCTGGCTGATGCGCTGGCGCAGGCGCCGTTTGTCCTCCAGAATGCCCACCAGCCCTGGCGTCATCGGCTGGGGGACAAAACTTTCCAGGAGGCGGAGGATGGTCCGGCCGTAGGCGGTGTTGTGGCCGGGACCGGCGGCCTCGAGGGCGAGCGCGTCGCAGGCCAGTTCGCGGTCGGCCCGCCAACGGGCGAACGCGAGCCAGACGAGCGGGTTGAACCAGTGAACGGCCTGGAGCAGCGACAGAAGCCAGTTGACCGGCAGGTCGCGACGTTTCACGTGGGCGAGTTCGTGCAGTAGGACGTAGTCGAGCTCGGCGGCCGAAAACTTTTGCACAAAGCCGGCGGGCAGCAGCAGGCGGGGCCGCCAGCAGCCGTAAAGTGCGGGACTGCCGAGCCGGTCGCATTCGTGGATGGGCAGCGGAGCGGCGGCGAGTCCGAGCCGGCGTTGGGCGGTTCGCAGCCGCTCGTCAACGGCCGGATCGCGCAGGCGGCGTGCGGGCCGGAAGCGCCGGGCGAGCACGATGGTGGAAAGCAGGAGGCAGGCACACATTGCCAGCGCGCCGGTGAGCCAGAGACCGAGCAGGAGACGCGACCAGTGGAAGGGGGTTGGCGCCGGCGTGGGGGCGGCGGCGGGTGGCGCGGCGGTGGCGACTCCGGAGGCTGGCGCGGCGCGGGGTGGGGCGGATTCGGCGGAGCTTTCCGTCGGGGCGGCGGGCGCACGGGTGAGCCCGAGGGGCCGGTCGAGGCCGTGCAGCGCCTGGGGATCACCGGATATTCCCGGAGGCGGCCGCATGGCGGTTTCGGCCGGGCGGCGAAGAGGCGGGACGAGGTTGAACAGACTGGCCGCGCTGTGGAGTGAAACGGGGACGAGCAGGCGCGCGGCCACGAGCAGCCAGAGCGCGCACCGCCAGTGGGGTGGGATCTGGCGGCGAAACACGGTTTGCGCCACAAGGATGAGCAGGGCGAGTGCCCCCGCCTGCGCGGAGCTGCGCCCAAGAGCGGCGAGGAACCCGGAAGCGTTCATGGCACGGGCCTTTTCTTTTGGGGTTTCGGTGCGCCGGGGGCTTTCTTGTCGAGCAGGATACGCAACTCGTCCAGGTCCTGCGGGGTGAGATGCTGGCGCTCGACCAGGTGGGCGAGCATCGGGCGGAACGAACCGCCGAACACGCGCTCGACAAAGCTCTCGCTGGCCGCCGCCACGCAGTCGGCCTCGGAAACGAGCGGGATGTAGGCATAGGCCCGGCCCTGCGGCTGGTAGCCGAGCGCCTTCTTCTGGACGAGGCGGGCGAGCAGCGTGCGGGCGGTCTTGGGGTGCCAGCTGGGATCGCGCGCTGTGAGTGTGGCGATGATGTTGGCGGCGGTGGCGGGGCTGCGGGCCCACACCACGCGCATCAGCTCCCATTCAGTGTCGGAAATACGCGGGGCGGTCTTCATGGGTGACGCCCACAATTGTAATCCATAGCGGCACGTCAAGACTACAAATGTAGTTTATGCCAGGTTTTAATCAGGGCTGATCGGATGGATCGTGGCGGGCCGCGGTTCAATTCACTTCGGGGAGCGCGACGTCCTGGCTCGCCTGGCTTTAGCCGCCTTGGTGAGAAATGTGGGCGGAGTGCCCTCACCCCGCGGGTTTGGCCGGACAAACCGGGGCGGGGGCGCCCCGGCTCCAGGGTGCAGACGCGGCGCGCTTGGTGGCGTATTCATTTCGGACTGGAAATAGCGCGCGCTTGCGGCGCGGCGGAGGGCCGCCAAGCTGCGCCCCATGCGCGTTGTCCTCATCGCCGTCCAGTCGCTGGACGGATTCATCACCCGCCATGACCGGCCGGGGGCCGGGTTTGCCTCGGCGGCGGATCAGGCGCATTTTCGCGCGGCCCTGCCGGAGTTCGACTGCGCGGTGATGGGACGGGTGACTTTTGAAACGGCACACGCGTCCGGCCCGGCACTGGCCAATCCGGTCCGGCGGCGGGTGGTGCTCACACGCACGCCCGGGCGCCACGCGGCCTCGGCCGTGCCTGGCGCCCTGGAATTCACCTCGGCCGGTCCGGCGGAGATCATCGCGAAGCTCCGATCCGACGGGTGCCGGGCCTGTGCGCTGCTGGGCGGCGGTCAGGTGCACCGGCTGTTTCTCGCCGCGGGTCTGGTGGATGAGGTTTGGCTGACGGTCGAGCCGCGCCTGTTCGGCGGCGGCACGCCCCTGCTGGCGGGTCCGGCGGACGTGGCGCTGGAGTTGCGGTCACATGCGCTGCTGGATGCCAACACGCTGCTGCTGAAATACGCGGTGCGGCGCTGAGCCGCGAACGCGGGCAACCGAACGACCGGATCGGAACACCCGGGGACGCGACGCCCTCGTCGCGTTTCTATGGGCGAGATCCGACCGGGGCGGGGCGCCAAGGCCCCAGATCGGAAACGGCCCGTCGTAATTCCCGCCACTCCCTCCGCACTCAGATCGAGAAATCGCCGGGCTCGTGGAGGCCGCACTCGCGCTTGGCGTCGCCGCCGCGGGTGTCCGCCTCGGTCATGCCCGGCTCCAGTTTCTTCGTGCTGTGCCAGTCGCCAACGGAAACGTAGCCCTGTTCCCACAGCGGGTGATACGGCAGGTCGTTGGCCTTGAGGTAGCGGTGGACCTGGCGGTTGTCCCAGTCGATGATCGGATAAACCTTGGTGATCCGGTTCTGCGTTTCCACGACAGGCCGCGCTTCGCGCGTCCCCGCCTGCGAACGGCGCAGACCGGCCAGCCAGGCGGTCGCGCGCAATTCGCGCATCGCCCGGTCCCGCGGCTCGACCTTGTTGACGTACTTGTATTGCCGCAGCGCCTCGCCGTCGGCCTCCCAGCGTTTGCCGAAGAGCGCCTCCTGCTGGGCGGCGGTCATCGCGGGGCGGTAGGTTTTGAGATTCAGCTTCAGGCGGTCGGTGAGTTCCTGGGCGAACCGATAGGTCTCCGGGAACAGGTAGCCGGTGTCGATGAACACCACGGGAATTTCCGGCGCAATCCGCGTCACCAGATGGAGCATGACGGCGGACTGGATACCGAAACTGGTCGTGAGGACCAGACCGTTGCCAAAGGTTTCCACCGCCCAACGGGCGCGCTCCTCGGCCCCCGCCCGCTCAAGATCGGGGACGGCGGGAAGAACGGCGGCTGCGGAAGAGGCGGGCATCGGAAGATAAAACAGTTACTTAGGACATGTCCTAAGTAAAGTTGAAAGTCGATGAAGCTGGTCCTTGATCAAGGATAGGCTTGGAGTGGAATAGGTTTAGTAAGCAGGTGCCTACGCACTGTTTGCTGCTAAAGCGGGGTGAGGGCACCCCGCCTGCATCGAATTGCGAGCACCACTCAAAGCGCCTTCAGCAGGCGTTCCAGTTCGTTGCGCTTGGCCTGCTGGTCGGCGAGCTGCTTGCGCGCACCCTCGAGGACGGCGGCCGGGGCCTTGCTGACAAAGGCCTGGTTCGCGAGGCGGGCTTCGGTGGCGGCGATGTGCTTGGTGAGCGCGTCGAGTTCCTTCGTGAGGCGCATCTTTTCGGCGGCGGCGTCCACCGTGCTGGCGAGGTCGAGGTAGAGCGTACCGAACGGAGTGACGACGGCGGGCGCGTTCTCGACGGTCGCCTGCCGGACTATCTCGGACGCTCCGATCATGCGGGTGAGCGAGGCGAGGCTGGCGGCGAGGGCGGTCCAATCGGCGTCGGCGGCGGTCACAAGGAAACGCACGTCGCGGCGGCTGGCGACATTGTGGTCGGCCTTGAGGGCGCGGGCGGAGGAGACAAACGCCTTCAGGCGGTCGACGGTTGCGATGGCGGCGTGGTCGAGCACGAGGCCGTGGGCGTGCGAGGTGGTGGCGAGCTGCGAGGCGTTGTCGAGGTGCGCGTCCTGGATGAGCTTGCCGGCGGCGCCGTAGCCGAGCAGCGACCAGAGCTCCTCGGAAATGAACGGGATGAACGGATTCAGCAGCAGCAGCGTCTGGCGCAGCACGAGATCCTGGATCGCGAGGCAGTTGCCCTTGGTGTCGGGGGACTGGAGCTTCGACTTCGAGACCTCGACATACCAGTCGCAAAAGTCGTTCCAGAAAAAGCCGTAGAGGGCGTGCACCGCGGCGCTGAATTCGAACTCGGCGAAGCAGCGGTCCACCTCGCGGGTGACGGCGAACAGGCGGTCGAGGATGGCGTGGTCGTCGGCGTCGAACTGCGCCACGTGGAGGCGCGCGAGGATGGCGGCGCGGGAGGAGTTGTCGCCGGCCCCGCCGCTCATCTGCCGGAAACGGGCGGCGTTCCAGAGCTTGTTGCAGAAGTTCTTGCCGCTCTCGATGCGGTCCTCCTGGAAGCGGATGTCCTGTCCCTGCGGCGCGAGCGAGATGATGCCGAAGCGGAGGCCGTCGGCGCCGTAGGCGGCGATGAGGTCGAGCGGGTCGGGCGAGTTGCCGAGGGACTTCGACATCTTGCGGCCCTGCTGGTCGCGGATGATGCCGGTGAAGTAAACGTGCCGGAACGGCATCTCGCCGGTGAACTCGTAGCCCGCCATGATCATGCGGGCGACCCAGAAGAAGATGATGTCCGGTCCGGTCACGAGGGTCGTGGTCGGGTAGAATTTCTTCAGCGTCGCGGTCTGCTCCGGCCAGCCCATCGTTGCAAACGGCCAGAGCCACGAGCTGAACCAGGTGTCGAGGACGTCGGGGTCCTGCACCCAGCCATCACCTGGTGATTCCACCTGACAGCGAACCTGGTCGCCGGTGGCGGGAGCGGTTTCCTGCCGGTACCACACGGGAATCCGGTGACCCCACCAGAGCTGGCGGCTGATGCACCAGTCCTGGATGTTGCCCATCCAGTGGTCATAGACCTTGGCCCAGCGTTCGGGGTGAAAATCGATTTTGTCTGAACCGGGGTCACCGCCCCCGGCTACAGCGGCGCGGGCCTGTTCGACGCACGGATACTTTAGAAACCACTGTTCGCTCAAACGCGGCTCGACGGGGACGTCGGCGCGTTCGCTGTAGCCCACGTTGTTGGTATAGGGCTCCTCCTTCACCAGCGCGCCGAGTTCGGTGAGCTTTTCCACCGCGACCTTGCGCGCCTTGAAACGGTCGAGGCCGCGCAGGTCCGCGCCGGCGGCATCGTTCATCTTGCCGTCGGCAGTGATGACCTCGATTTGGGCGAGGCTGTGGCGCTGGCCGATATCAAAGTCGGCCTTGTCGTGCGCGGGCGTGACCTTGAGCACGCCGGTGCCGAATTCGAAATCGACGTGCGCGTCGCCCACGATGGGAATCAGCTTCTGGGCGGCTGGCAGCTCAGCCGGCAGAGGACGCAGGACATGTTGGCCGATGAGGTGGGCGTAGCGCGGATCCTTCGGGTTGACGGCGACGGCGGTGTCGCCGGGGATCGTCTCGGGGCGCGTGGTGGCGATGGTGAGGAAGGTGCCCGGCGCTTCGGCGACCTCGACCTTGAAATAATAGAGCGAGCCGCGCTGCTCCTTCATGATGACCTCTTCGTCGGAGAGCGCGGTGAGCGAGGCGGGGCACCAGTTCACCATGCGTTTGCCGCGGTAGATGAGGCCCTTTTTGTAAAGCTCGACGAAGACTTGCTGCACGCAGCGGGAATAGTCGGCGTCCATCGTGAACCGCTCGCGGTTCCAGTCGCAGGAGCAGCCGAGCTTCTTGAGCTGCTGGATGATGATGCCGCCGTGCTTTTCCTTCCACTGCCAGACGCGCTCCAGGAATTTCTCGCGACCGAGGTCGTCGCGGTGCTTGATTTCGCCGGATTTCTTGAGCGTGCGCTCGACCACGGTTTGCGTGGCGATGCCGGCGTGATCGGTGCCGGGGAGCCAGAGGACGGATTTGCCCTCGAGGCGGGCGCGGCGGGCGAGAATGTCCTGGATGGTGTTGTTGAGAACGTGGCCCATCGTGAGGACGCCGGTGACATTGGGCGGCGGGATGACGATGGCGTAGGGCTCCTTGCCGTCGTCGGTCCGGCCCGCGAAGGCGCCGGCGGCGAGCCACGCGGCATACCACTTTTCTTCGACGTCGCGCGGTTCGTAGCTCTTGGTGATCTCGGGCATGGGACGATGGGAAAGCGGTGAAGCAACCAGCCACCGCGCCCGCTGGCAAGCGTGCAGCGCGGGAGGCGTCGGTGGGGCAAACTGGTGGCGGCCGTCGCCAATTCTCCTCCGCCCGCCCTCAAGGGCACGGCTCGCTCCCGCGAACATGTCAACTATTGGTTGACGTGTTCGTGGGACCAAGGGCGGCCGATGACTGGAGGCGGCGCGCGCGAGTGAACCGAGGCTTAGCCGCTCGCGTGGCCCTCGCCGCGATCAGCAAAACCTCGGGGGGCAATCACCCCAGCAGGCAATTTCGCGCTTTGCTCCGCGCCCGGTTTTCCCCTTGCCTGCCCGCGTTCATGACCGGCCGCATCCAAAAACACGCCCTCGAGCGCCTGAATTTCGCGGGGGAAGTCCCCACGGCGAAGCGTCTGGCCGCCTGCAAGACCTTCCTGCGGCTGGAAAGCGCCATGATCCGGATGCACCACGACGGCGGCGAGTCCGGCTTGGTGGTGGCCCGCGCCCGGGCCGCGATGGTGGACGTGATGCTTTCCCACCTGTTTGACTATGCGCTGGCGGACTATGTGCGGCGGCGGGGCGAGCCGCCGGCCCCAGTGGCACTGCTGGCCCTCGGTGGCTACGGGCGGGGCGAGCTGAGCCCGCTGAGCGACATCGACATCATGTTCCTGTTTCCCTCGAAGGTGAAGCCGACGGCGGTCAAGCCCCTGCAGGAGCAGCTGATCAACGAAATCCTCTATGTGCTCTGGGACTGCGGCCTGAAGGTCGGGCATTCCACCCGGACCCTCGACGACGTTTTTGTCGAGGCACGCCGGGACATCCAGACCAAGACCGCGCTGATCGAGGCGCGGCTGATTGCGGGCTCCGCCACCTTGTACGAGGGTTTCGCCCAGGCCTTCCGGCAGTTTTACACGACGGAAAAGCCGCTCGCCTACATCGCCATCCGGCTCGAGGACCAGGCGGCCCGTCGGGCCAAGTACGGGGGCACAGTCTTCCTGCAGGAGCCGGACATCAAGAACGGGGTCGGCGGCCTGCGCGACTACCAGAACGCCCTCTGGATGGCCCGGGTGAAGCTGGGCATCCGGGAGATGGGCGAGCTGGCGGCGCAAAATTATCTCCGCCGCAACGAACTTCGCGACTTCCAGCGCGCCTACGAGTACCTTCTCCGCGTCCGCAACGAGCTGCATTTCCAAAGCAAGCGCGCCACCGACCTGCTCGACCTGGAGAGCCAGACCCGCGTGGCCCGCGGGCTGGGGTACGCCCACCGCAACCTGCTCGGCCGGGTGGAGCAGTTCATGCACGACTACTACCGGGCGGCCCAGTCGATCTACCGCATCTCCAAGCTGCTGGAAAACCGGCTGGCGCTCGCGTCGGACCAGAAGGAGGGCGGGGCCTTTTCCTTCCGGGCCGCGGTGCGCGCCTACCGGTTCCAGAAGACGCAGCGGCTGGACGGTTTCATCTTGCGCGGCCGCGAGCTCAGCGCGGAGACCCCGGATGTGTTCAAGGCCGACCCGGTGCGCCTGATCCGCGTCTTCCGCCACTGCCAGCAGCTGGGAGCGGCCCCGGATTTCGCACTGCAGAATCTGATTCGCGATTCCCGCCCGCTGGTGACGCGCAAGGTCACGCACTCGCCCGACGCCAACACGAGTTTCCGGGCCATCCTCAGCGAGGCGGGGAATGTCTTCCCCACGCTCAATCTCATGCATGAGCTGGGCATGCTCGGACGGTTCATCCCCGAGTTCGACGCGCTGACCTGCCTAGTGCAGCATGAGTTTTACCACCGCTACACGGCCGACGTGCACACGCTCAATGCCATCCGCGAACTCGACCGGATCTTCGCCGAGGCCGAGCCGATCACGCTCAAATACCGCAAGACCTTGCACGAGACGGCCGATCCGGTGCTTTTGTACCTTATTCTCTTGCTGCATGATATCGGGAAAGCGCGGGGCATCCAAGGGCATGCCGACAGTGGGGTGGAGATCGCCCGGCCGCTGCTTGTCCGCCTGGGCATCACCGGGGACAGTGCCGAACTCGTCACATTTATCATCAAGAATCATCTGATTATGGCACGCTTTTGGCAGAAGCGGGACGTAGATGATCCCGCCACCGCCACCGCTTTTGCCGAACTCGTGCCCGACCCGGAGAAACTCCGGCTGCTCTACGTTCACACATTCTGTGATGCGCGGGGCACCGCCGCGGGTCTGTGGAACAGCTACAAGGACACCCTGCACACCAACCTTTATCTCGCGACCCTGGAACGCCTGATCCATGGCGCCGCACTGGACAGCCGGAACACCGAACGTCTGCAAATGATTCATCAGGACCTCATCACCCAAAACATCCCCGGCGTCAGTCCGGAGGAGATCGCGGCGCATTTCAATCTGCTGCCCGAGCGCTATTTCATCCACACCGAACCCGCGGAGATCGCGCTGCACATCCAGATGGTGAACCGGCTGCTCCAATCGATCGCGCACGCCGACACAGTGGGGACGCTCAAGCCCGTGATTGAATGGAAGGACGACCTCAACCGTTCGCTCACGGTCGTCAACGTCGTCACCTGGGACCGCGCCGGGTTGTTTTACAAGCTGGCCGGCGCCTTCAGCGTGGCCGGGCTGTCGATCCTCGGCGCCAAGGTCATCTCGCGGCGCGACCACATCGCGATCGACACCTTCTACGTCATCGATCCCGGCCGCGGTCTGGTGCAGAGCGCCCGGGCGCAGGAGCTTTTTGCCCGCACGCTGGAGGAGGCGCTGATCCACAACCGGGACCTGCTGCCCGAGATCATCACGCAGGCGCAGAAGATCGCCGGCAGCCGGCTGCTGGCGCTGCCGGCCGGCGAGGCCCTGCAGTCATCGTTTCCGCCAACGGCGGAGGTGTACCACGAGATTTCGATGCAGCGCACCATCGTCGAGATCCAGGCCCGGGACGAGATCGGCCTGCTCTTCCGGCTGGCCAAGACGATCTCCGACCACCAGTTCGACATCACCTTCGCGCGCATCGGCACGGAGCGGGGCATCGCGATCGACACCTTTTATATTGAAAGCACCAACCGCGAAGTCGCGGACGACGCGGTCCGGCTGCACGCCCTGCGGGATGCGCTGGCCGGAGTGATCGCGACCAAGCAGCTGGCCGCGGTTTGACCCGTGGCCGGAAGGCCGTGACGGAGCGGTGGAAACCGCCCCCTGTACCAGGCGTCTTCCTGTTGCTATTGCGATTTTGGGCGGCATGCTTTGTCCAATCCGCCCCTCCCGCACCCCATGAAAGAGCGGCTTTCCCACATCGTCCCCCTGACTCTGGCCATTGGTGTGGCCGGCGGGCTCCTGTGGTGGCTGCAGCTCCCTGGGAGCGGCCACGCCGTCACCGCGGCCAATCCCTCCGAACCGGATCAGGGACCGGCCAGCGTTCCGGCCGCGGCGTCGGAGCTCGACGCCGAGGCGCTCGCCCGGCTCCGGGCGGCCACGGCGGACGGGACGGGGCTGCTGGCCAAATTTCTACAGGAGCTGGATCCGGCTCACGCGCGGATCAATGAGGCGGTGCTCACCTTCAAGGATGCGGCCGCCTTCCGGGCCTTTCTGGGGCGGGCGGGGGCGGCCGGGCTGCAGGTGCTCGGCCGGATTGACGGTCTGCTGACGGCGCGCGTCCGCTTTGCCTCGCTTTCCGCGCTGCAGACCGAAGTGGTGAGCAACATCGCCGACCTCGTGGACGTGAGCGCGAACATCATTGTGCAGGCCCCGGCGCTGCCGCCACCGGAGGCGCGGGCCGGGGTGCAGCAGGTGCCGATCAACAACAACCTGCTCGCATCGCTGGGGGTGACGGGCGACCACAGCCAGTGGGGCGCGGGCGTGACCATCGCGGTGCTCGACAGCGGCGTGGCCCCCGATCCCACGTTCGGATCCCGGGTGCAGTTTCTTGATGTCGGGCTCGGTACCGGCGTGACCCCGGGAGACGCCCATGGCACCTCGGTCGCCTCGATTGCCGCCGGCATGGCGGGGGATGCGCCCGGTATCGCACCGGCGGCCGGCATCCTCAGCGTGCGGATTACGGCGGCCGACGGGACGAGCGATCTCTTCACCCTCTCGCAAGGGATCATGGCCGCGGTGGACAAGGGGGCGCAGGTCATAAACATCAGCATGGGCAGCTACTCGACCACCGGCCTGCTGACTGCGGCGATCGACTATGCCGGACAACATGGGGCGGTCGTGGTCGCTTCGGCCGGCAACGACCAGGCGTCGCAGCTGGTTTGGCCGGCCGCGGACCCCCGGGTGGCCTCGGTCGGGGCAGTGGATGCCGTGGAGCAGCAGGTGATCTTTTCCAACGCCGGTCCGCAGCTGAAGATCACCGCCCCCGGTTATGACGTGCAGACCGCCGGACTGGACGGCCAGCGGGTGCTGTTCACCGGCACCTCGGCGAGTGCGCCGGTGGTGGCGGGTGCCATTGCGGCGATGATCTCCCAGAATCCGGGAATGGATGCACCCCAAGCCTGGCAGGTGCTGCAGCAGTATGCCAGCGATGCGGGCACGCCGGGCCCGGATCCCAACTACGGAAACGGCATCGTGAATCTCGGCTGGGCCATGAACCGCGCCGACGCCTCACGCATTGACACGGCGGTCGCCAGCCCGACTTACGACCCACTGACGAGCACCGTGGACTATCTGGTGCAAAATCGCAGCGGCATGGGCATGGGCGGCATGCAGCTCAACCTCGACATCAGCGGGGTGTCCAGCAGTTACACGCTGCCCTGGCTGGATGCCGGGGCGACGACCGTCGTGCAGGCCGCCATCGATCCGTCGCGCCTCACCACGTCGGGCAATCTGGTCCTACGGGCGCAACTGGTCAATCCGCCCGGATTTCAGGACGTGGTGCCGGCCAACAACCGCCGGGCGAGCGTCCTCACGCCGCCTCCGGCGAAGTAGCTGGGTTACGGCGCGGCGGAACCGGCAACCGTCGTGACCACTCCGGCCGGCGTGATGCGGCGGATCCGGCCGTTGTCCGAGTCGGCCACGTAAACGTTGCCGGCCCCGTCCACCGCCAGACTCCGCAGACCCGCGAACCCCGCGGCCGCGCCCGTGCCATCGGCGCTGCCGGACTGCCCGGCCTGGCCCGCCAGCGTGGTGACGACGCCCGCCGGGGTGATCTTGCGGACGATGGCGTTGTCGGTGTCGGCGACATAGACGTTGCCGGCGGCATCGGCGGCGAGCCCGCGCGGGGCGCCGAAGCTGGCGGCGCTGCCGGTGCCGTCCTTGCTGCCGGTGTCGCCAGCCTTGCCGGCCAGGGTGGTGACAACGCCGTCCGGGGTGATCTTGCGGATGTTGGAATTGCCCTCGTCGGCCACGTAGAGGTTGCCGGTGGGATCGCTGGCGATCCCGCGCGGGGTGGCGAGGCGGGCGGACGTACCGGTGCCGTCGGTGCTGCCGCTCTCGCCCGCCTTGCCCGCAAAAATCGTGATCTTGCCGGCGGGGGTGACTTTGGCGATGCTGCTGCTGCCGTTGTTGGCGACGTAGGCGTTGCCGGCGGCATCGGTGGCCACGCTGATGGGGCCGCTGATCAGGCCGTCGCTGCCGGTGCCCGTCGCGCTGGCGATGGTGGTGATTTTGCCGTCCGGCGCGATCCGGTGGACGGCGCCCCCGTCGACATCGGCCACGAAGATGTTGCCAGTGGCATCCACTGCGAGGCCGCTGGGAGACTGGAAGGGTCCGGCGCCGGCCGCGCCGCCCCAGGAGGTGACCTTGCCGGCGGGCGTGAGGCGGTAGACGAGGCCGTCGGTGAAGTCGCCGATGTAGAGATTGCCGGCGGCGTCGACGGCGACGGCGCGGGGATTGGTGAGGCTGACGGCGACAAAATGGTCGAGCGCGGCGGCGGATTTTTTGATGTCAGCCGGGGCGGCTTTGGTCTCGGCGGCGGCGGGAGCCGGGGTGGTCGCGCCGGAGGCCGAGAGAGTCAGGACGAGGCTGCAGAGCAGGGCGGGGGTGGATTTCATGGGAAGGAAAACGGGGAAGCCGGTGGTAACAGGGGAGATAATGACATGCCCCGTCGCCGGTGATTTGTCGAGCCCGGGATGTACGCGGGGCGGAGGGAGCGCAGGTTTCCCGCCTGCCAATCCAAGCCTGCAGGCAAGGATGCCTGCGCTACTTGGCTGCCGAGTCAGAGCGCGCCGTCACAAAGACACTTCGGATTTTTGGCGTCGTCAATCGGTCGGTGAATTCTTTGATCAAGCAGGAAAGGGAGCCAGATGATGGCCCTGAAGCCCAAGTATCCCAAGCGACGGAAGCGAAAGAAATACACAACGACCAAGCGAGTGGCGGTATGCCCGCCGGCAATACAAACGGGCTTTACCGACGAAGCGGGGAGCATCCACCGCCTCGTGGTGAAGAGTGCTCAACTCAGCGTCACGCCCTTGGCCTTGGCGGCGCGGAGGAGGGCGTCGGCCATGTCGCTCGGGGTCACGGCGACCTCGATGCCGCATTCCCTAAACACCGCGATCTTGGCGGCGGCGGTATCCTCGGCGCCGCCGACGATCGCGCCGGCGTGGCCCATGCGGCGGCCCGCGGGGGCGGTGGCGCCCGCGATGAAGCCGGCCACCGGCTTGGTGCAGTGGGCCTTGATCCAGCGCGCGGCCTCGACCTCGGCGTTGCCGCCGATTTCACCAATCAGGATGATGCCGTGCGTCTCGGGGTCGGCGTTGAAGAGCTTGATCACGTCGAGGTGCGAAGTCCCGTTGACCGGGTCGCCGCCGATGCCGACGCAGGTCGTCTGGCCGATGTTTTTCTCCGTGAGCTGGAAGACCGCCTCGTAGGTGAGCGTGCCGGAGCGGGAGACGACGCCGACATGGCCGCGGCGGTGGATGTAGCCGGGCGCGATGCCGATGCGGCAACCGCCCTTGGAGCCGGCGCCGGGCCCGGGGGTGACGATGCCGGGGCAGTTCGGTCCGAGCAGGCGCGTGCGGCGGCCCAGCATGGCGCGTTTCACGCGGACCATGTCGCGGACCGGGATCCCCTCGGTGATCGCGACGGCGAGGTCGAGGTCGGCGTCGACGCACTCGAGGATGGCGTCGGCCGCGAACGGCGGCGGCACGAAGATGGCGGAGACCGTGGCGCCGGTGGCGGCCTTGGCTTCGGCGACGGTGTTGAAGATCGGCACGCGGTACGTGCTGTATTCAAAAATTTGCCCGCCCTTGCCCGGCGTGACGCCGGCGACGATGCCGGAGCCGTAGTCGAGCGAGAGTTTGGCGTGGCGGCCACCGAAGTCGCCGGTGATGCCTTGGACAAGGACCTTGGTCTCGGGAGTGATGAGGATGGACATGGAAGAAAGTAGCGAGGAGTGAGTAGCGGGTAGCGAGTAGTTGTCAGAGCGCGAGTTTGAGGCAGTTGATTGCGATATGCTCGCTACCCGCTACTCACTCCTCGCTACACATTTCATTTGGCCTTGCGCTGGTGGAGGGTGATGACGTTGCCGTCGTCGTCCTTGATCTGGAACATGCGGCAGGGAGGGAACTCGACGGGGGCGGTGGTGATGGTGACGCCGGCGGCCAGGACGGCCCGGTGGGCGGCGTCGAGATCGGCGACCTCGAGCGCGAGGGAGGAGGCGGGCTTGCCGGGCATGGCGTTGGAGACCGCCAGGGCCTGGCCGGCGATGTCGTATTCGATCCACCACTGGCCGGGGGCGAATTCAACCTGCACGCCCGTCTTCAGGCCGAGCAGGCCCTCGTAAAACTTGCGGGCGCGCGGGATGTCGGTGACGAGGTGAAATACGAACGCGATTTCTTTGACCTGGATGCTCATGGTTTCGGGGGGCGAAGGGATTCAGCGCAAAGCGGCAAAGTTGCGAAGGGCAGAGGCGAAGCGGGGCGAATATTGGAAGCAGAGAGAGACACGGGGCCCGGCCGATTTTGATGCCATTTTCACTCTGTGTCCTCCGTGTCTCTGTGGTTCAATGGATTGAAGTTAGCCCACGAGCTTGACGATCTTCTGGGCGGCGTCGGCCATCGACGTGCCGCTGACGATGGTGAGGCCGGAGTCGGCGAGGGTCTGCCGGCCCATGACGGCGTTGTTGCCCTCGAGGCGGACGACCAGCGGGAGCTTGAGGCCGACGACCTTGACGGCCTCGACGATGCCGGCGGCGATGACGTTGCAGTCCATGATGCCGCCGAAGATGTTCACGAGGATCCCCTTCACATGCGGGTCGCCGAGGATGATGTTGAAGGCGGCGACGACTTGGTCCTTGGAGGCGCCGCCGCCGACATCGAGAAAGTTGGCGGGTTCGCCGCCGCAGTGCTTGATGATGTCCATCGTGGCCATGGCGAGGCCGGCGCCGTTGACGAGGCAGGCGATGTTGCCGTCGAGCGCGATGTAGCTGAGCGAGGAGCGCGAAGCCTCGATTTCCTTCGGGTCCTCCTCGTTGAGGTCGCGCAGCGCGACAATGTCGGGATGACGGAAGAGCGCGTTGTCCTCGAAGGAGACCTTGGCGTCGAGCGCAAGCACCTCGCCGGTGGGCGTGGTGATGAGCGGGTTGACCTCGACCATGGAGGCGTCGGTCTCCCAGTAGAAATTGTAAAGGTTGCGGATGAGCTTGGTGGCGTTCTTGGCCTCGGCACCGGCCAGGCCGAGGCTGAAGATGATCTGGCGGATCTGGAAATCGGCGAGCCCATAGGCGGGGTCGACGAAGATCTTCACGATCTTCTCGGGGGTCTCGTGCGCGACCTTCTCGATCTCGACGCCGCCCTCGGTGGAGGCGACGATGACCGGCCGGGAAGAGGCGCGGTCGAGGAGGATGGCGAGGTAATACTCCTTCTTGATCTCGCTGGCGACGGTGAAGTAGACGGTCTGCACCTTGCGACCGGCCGGGCCGGTCTGGATGGTGACGAGGGTGTTGTTGAGCATGCGGCCTGCGAGGAGCTTCGCGTCGGCCTTGGTCTTGCAGTACTTGACGCCGCCCTTGAAGCCGTCGGTGAACGTGCCCTTGCCGCGGCCGCCGGCGTGGATCTGCGATTTGACCATGGTGGGGCCTTCGGGCAGCGCTCCGAGGGCGGTGTCAAACTCGGCGGTGGACTTGGCGGCGGCGCCCTTGGGGACGGGCACGCCATACTTTTCAAAAAGGGCTTTGGCCTGATACTCGTGGATGTTCATTGAAGAAAGTGGAGGGGGAGCGGACAGTAAGCCACAGGTTGGGCCGGGGACGCACGAAAAAAAGGGGCCGGATCCCGCAGGACCGGCCCCGGCACCAGCTTGTAAGGCGGGCTAATGCGCCGCGCACCGACTGCTTACGGTTCCTTATGCTCCATGGCCTTTTTCAGCGCGGGCACCTGCTCCATGAGCCTCTCGAGCTTCACGCCGGTGAGCGCCTCGAGCACGGGCGGCAGCTGGCTGAGAATGGTGGTGACATCGCCGGTGAGCTTGCTGGCCCCGCCGCCGGGGCCGGAACCGGCGTTGATAATGACCATCTTCTCGGTCTTGGCGAGGGGGGCCGAGATCTGTCCGGCAATTTCCGGCAGGGCGCGGACGATGAGCTCGATGATGGCGGCCTGGTTGTACTCCTTGAACGACTCGGCCTTCTTGCGCATCGCCTCGGCAGTCGCGAGGCCCTGCGCCTCGATCACGGACGCTTCGGCCAGACCGCGGGCCTTGTTGGCGTCGGCCTCGGCCGAACCGGTGGCTTTCACGACGTCGGCGGCGGCAAAGCCGGTGGCCTTGGTCGCCGCCGCGGTGCCGGCGGCCTCGGTCTCCAGCTGGAACTTCCGCGCGGCGGCGAGCGTCTCGACCTTGTAGCGTTCGGCGTCCGCCGGCTTCTGGACATTGGCCTCGAGCTCGCGCTGGCGGCGGAGAATTTCCTGCTGCTGCAGCTCGATCTGCTTCTGCTTCTCGACGATACTGACCTGCACCTCCTCGGCCTTGACGAGCTGGTTGGTCTTGAACTTCTGGAGATCGTAGGCGAGCTCGGACTGGGCCTTCTTCTGGTTCACCGATGCATTGTAGTCGGCGACGTTCATCTGGTAGTCGCGCTGGGCCTCGGCGATCTTGCTGTCGGCGGCAAACTTCGCCTCCTGTCCGGCCTGCGAGGCCAGGGCGGTGCGGATGGCGGCGTCGCGGTCGGCCTCGGCCTGGGCGATCTGGGCGTCGCGCTTGACCTGGGCGATGCGGGGCTTGCCGAGGGCGTCGAGGTAACCCTGGGTGTCGCGGATGTCGCGGATGGTGAAGCTGACGATGCTGAGGCCCATGTTGGCCATGTCGCCGGCGGCGACCTCCTGGACCTTCGAGGCGAACGCGTCGCGGTTCTGGTAGATCTCCTCGACGGTCATCGTGCCGAGGATGGCGCGCAGGTGGCCCTCGAGCGTCTGCATGGCGATGTTCTTGATGTCGTCCACGCCCTTGCTGAGGAACTGTTCGGCGGCGGTGGCGATCGAGACGTCGTCGCCCTTGACTTTGATCTGCGCGACGCCGTCGACCTTCACCGGCACGCCCTTGCTGGTGTAGACCTCGGGGGTCTGCACATCGATGGTCAGCAGCTCGAGCGAGAGGATGTCGGACTTTTCGAGAACCGGGATGATGAAGGTGCCGCCGCCCTTGACGACCCGGAACCCGCGGATGGCGGTCTTGCCATCGGCCCCGGTGACGCGGTGCTGTTTGCCGGAGACGATGAGCACCTCGTTGGGGCCGACCTTGGTGTAGCGGCTGGCCCAGACGACGGCGAACACGAAGATGACGGCGACAATGCCGACGATCGCGACGATGGTGGTGCTGACGCCGAGGATATCTGCGAGGGGGAGGTTCATGGTGAAATGGTCGGGAGGTGGACAGGCGATTTGCCGGCGGGCCGGCGCTCAGGGCGCGGAGACATAAAACTGGGTGCCGACGATGCGGGTGATCTTCACCGTGGCGCCGCTGGCGAAAGTCGCGCCGCCCTCGGAGCGGGCGGGGGCGGTGTAGCGCGAGCCGAGCTGCACATAGGCGATTTCGCCGACGCCCTCGGCGGCGATGGGCGTGATGACGGTCGCAGCCTGACCGGCCAGGCCGGCCACGCGGCCCTCGCTGGAGCCCTGGGTTTTCCGGAAAATCGTGTCGAACAGCCAGAACACCACGGCCGCAATGATGATGCCGCCGGCAGCCGAGAGCGGCCCGCTGATCCACCAGGTGCGTGTGGCCTCGACTTGGGTGAAAATCATCCCCAGTCCGCCGAACGCGGTGACAAACGCCGCCAGCGTGGTCGGGCTGAGCGGGGAAAAGCCGGGCATCTCGTTCGGGCCGCCGCCAGCCTCGGCGTGGCCCTGGGCGTGGCCGCCATGGTCAACATGCCCGCCGATCTCATTGCCCGCTTCGGCATGGCCGCCGAACGCATGACCGGCCACCGCGCTCAGCAGCGTAAAAAGCAGTCCGACCCCGAAGCAGACCGAGTAGACCAGCACCGCCGTGCTGTCGGCCGTCTCGTCGCCAGTGGCGAAACCAGCCGCGCCCACGCCGGCGAGCGCGATGACGCCCGGCTGGACTTTGTTCAGGGAGAAAATCTTTGAGAGCTTGGCAAGCAGGCCCGCGCCGCCCACGACCGCGGTCGGGTGGGTCAACGCGCCGGCCGCCAGCGTCGTGGCGAGGCCGGCCGGGAACGCCGTCGCCGCGTTGGTGGTGAGGACCAGGCCGAGGGCGGCGGCCGTCGAGGTGATGCCTTTCTTCACGAGGACGAGGCGCAATTTTTCCAGTGCCCGTTCCGCGCGCATCCGGGCCGAGCTTTCGCCGATGCCGAGCTTTTCGCCCATCGCGGCGAACGGCTGCTCTTCAAAATAGCGCAACAAAATCGCCGCGCGGTCCGGCTCCGCGAGTTCGCAGATGGCTTCGTCAATCAGCGGGCGGACCTGCGCCCAGGCGTGATCGTCGGGGGAGCCGCGTTCCATTTCCTGCCAGGTTCCGGACTCCCGTTCGCGGGCCTGGCGCCGCTTTTCCGCCCGCCGGGCCTTGAGCGAGGCGAAGCGGGTGCTGGTGTAGAGCCAACTGACGAGGACCGGCCGGTCGGCGAGCTGGCCGGCTTTGCGGGCGAGGTCGATGAACACGCTTTGGCTCACATCCTGCGCCAGCAACGTGTCGCCGCCGACCTGGCGCAGCGCGGCGGAATAAACGAGACTGGTCCGGCGCTGGACCAGCTCGGCAAAGGCGGTATCCGACCCTTCATGAACATGGCGGCGCAGCAATTCGGCATCGTTCATCATTGCCTCATTACACCCGCCGGCGGAGGCAATGGCACATCCGGGCGAAGAAGATTCGCCCGGGAGGGTGGCGGGACGGCGGGGACAGGCGTCCATAACGCACCCATTTAAGCAAGTTTTCCCGGCGAGCGCACTTAGAATCTGGCCGGCGGTTTCCAATCGTCGTGTCGCCGCCCTTTTGGGGTTGGGCGCGGGCTTGGGGCCATTTAACGAAGGCTGTATTGAGCAGGGCCGGATTGGGCCCAGCCTCCGGATGGCCGGTCACAGCTGGTCCTGTTCCCCAATGCATCGTAAGTCGAAAAGTCCAAGTGCCGGCGCGCTCTCGCGCTTGCCAATCCCAGCGCCGGCGCACAACCTCGGCCCACCATGGACTCACATGAGGTGATGAAGGAGCTGCTGAAAAAGACCGGGGCGAAGCAGGTGGCCGCCGAGCTCGGGCTGTCGCTGTCCCTGATCTACAAATGGGCCGAGCCGCCCGAGGAGGGCACCGGTAGTGGTGCCGGCAACCCGCTCGACCGCGTTGGTCAGCTCATCCGCCTCACGGGCGACGCCCGGCTCGCGCAATGGGTCTGCGAACAGGCGGGCGGATTTTACATCCGCAATCCGAAGAACCTCGCGCCGGGGCGGGCGTTGATCCCGATCACCAACGACATCGTGCAGGAGTTTGCCGACATGCTCGCCACCATCGCAATCTCGTCGTCGGACAATGTGATCACCGATGAGGAGGCGAAGAAAATCCGGGCGCGGTGGGAGGAGCTGAAGAGCGTGACGGAGGGATTCGTGCAGGCGGCGGAGGTCGGCAACTTCGGTCCGCCGGTGGAGCCGAGGACAGCACGGGGCTGATCCGCTCAGAGGCTGTCCCGCCCCTGATGGCGGACGGCGGCGCATTCCGGGCAGAGCCGCTGTTCGGTCGGTCGGACGGGATGTTCCCGCAGGCAGTCCGCGAGGCTCTTGCGCAGACCGGCAATCTGTTCGATGCGGTCGCAGGCGGGGCAGATCCGCAGCAGCGTTTCGAGCTGCTCGATCCGTTCCCGGTCGGATTTGCGGCCGCGTTTAAAGATGTGAAAACTGAAGGCGATAAAGGCGAGAATCACAAAGCTCGACAGACCGCGCTCCCAGAAAATCCACGGGCGGGAATAGTGGGTGTTGACCGCCCAGTCCGCCCAGCGGTGGACGAGGGTGGAGATGATGCCGAGCCAGAGTCCCGCCGCCAGACCCGAAAACCAAGTCGCCCAGACCACGGGAAGAATATAGAGAAAGAAAACGCTGATCTCGAATCCCGTCTCATAGTCCAGCCAGGTCGCCAGCACGAGCATCGCCAGAGCGATGAGCAGCGCAGTGAACTGACGGGGGGCAGGTTTCATGGGTCGGGCCGGATTTAACGGGTTATCCGAATAGGAGGCCGCCTATCCAGTGGCAAGCCAAGTCCGCCCGATGCATTGCCGCGGGCGGTAATCCACGACCGGCTGCGCCGGCGGCGGGCGTGAAAGGGATCCTTTCAAGGTATAAATCCCTCGGTGACCAAAGAGAGCACTTAATCGACCGCCGAACGGCCTCCCGGTCCCGCTAGCATGTCAACCAATAGTAGACGTGTTCGTGGGAAAACATGGGCAATGGGCCCAAGCCCGAGGTGAAATTAACGGGGCGGAGCGCGGAGCCGCGCCGCGGTGCTCAGCGGGCCAGCAACTGTCGGGTCAGGAACGCTGTCTGCAGGCCCGCCAGTTCCAGGAGGCCGCGCTGGGCAAGACCGACCAGGCCCAGCAGCTGGGCATGGGAAAACGTCGTCTCCTCGCCGCTGCCCTGCACCTCGACGAACTGGCCGCGGCCGGTCATGACGATGTTGGCGTCGACCTCGGCGTCCCGGTCCTCGGGGTAGTTCAGGTCGAGCAGTTCCTGGCCGGCGCAGACGCCGACGCTGACGGCGGCGACGGAGTCGGTGAGCGGGTTTTCGGGAATTTTTTTCGCATCGAGCAGCTTTTGCACCGCGAGGCGGGCGGCCAGGAACGCGCCGGTGATGGAGGCGGTGCGGGTGCCGCCGTCGGCCTGGAGGACGTCGCAGTCGAGCCAGAGGGTGTTCGGCCCGAGCTTTTGGAGGTCGAGGACGGCGCGGAGGGAGCGGCCGATGAGCCGCTGGATCTCGATGTTGCGGCCGTCGGGCTTGCCCTTGGAGATTTCGCGCGGCTTCCGGTCGAGCGTCGAGTAGGGGAGCATGGAATACTCGGCGGTGAGCCAGCCGCCGGGGACCTTCTGCTGTTTCATCCAGAGCGGGACGCCGGGCTCGATGGTGGCGGCGCAGATGACGCGGGTGGAGCCGAACCCCACGAGGACGGAGCCGGTGGCGTGCGGCGCGATGCCGGCCTCGAAGGTGATGGGGCGGAGCTGGTCGGGACGGCGGCCGTCGGCGCGGAGGGAGGACATGGTGCGGGTCAGTCAGCCCGCCGCCGCGGCGGGTGCAAGCTTGGAGCGGGGGGGCGGTGGTGGTGTAGGGCTCGACCTTGCGTCGAGCTTCGGGCACGCTTTGCAACATGGCGACATTTACGCCCAGACAAACGGAACGTTTGCGGCTCGGGAGGGTATCTCTGCCAGGGGCGCGTTATTTTGTGACGGTCTGCACCCGTGGTCGTGAACCTGTCCTGTCGGTTGCCGAAAACGCCGAACGGATTATCGCCGCGATGGTCGAGCTCGATGCCAGTGGAGACGGGCAGTTTCTCGCGGGAACCGTCATGCCAGACCATATTCATCTCTTGTTCGTTTTGGGAGAGCGTTTGACGCTGGCACGGATCATGGCCAAAGTGAAAAGTCGGGCCCGGCGGGCCGATGCGCCCTGGCGCTGGCAAGGCAATAGCTTTGAGCACTGAATTCGCCCGGAGGAGGAGGCCGAGGACTATGCGTTCTACATCTTCATGAATCCCTATCGCGCCGGGTTGATCGGCATGCAGGCAACTTGGCCGTGGTGGCGGCGAAGTCCGGTGTGGCCATGGCAGTTTGAGGCCGGTTTGGATTCGGTCGGACGGCCACCCGCGGAATGGTTGCAGTGGAGCGAGGAAGTGGTGGCGAGGGTCTCAGAGCGGGATTGAGCGAAGAAAAGAAAGGCCTCACGCAAGGTGAGGCCCTACGACGGAAGAATCGGTGACTGCTGACCATCCCCTTCACTTCTCCTGCGAGGCGTCGAGGCGGATGACTTTGGCGGGGGACTCGGACTGCTGGCTCATGTGGGCGATGAGGCGGTCGTTGAAATCCTTGGCGGGGTCGTGGCCCATCTTCTTCAGCGCCTGGGTGAGCGCGGCGACCTCGACCAGCCGGGCGATGTCGCGGCCGGGGCGCACATACAGCTCGATGTGCGGCACCTGCAGGCCGAGGATGTCGTAGTGGTTCTCCTCGAGTCCGGTGCGCTCCTCCACGGCGTCGGACGTCCATTCGCGGAGGGTGACGACGAGGTCGATCCGTTTCTGGACCCGGACGCATTTCACGCCGAACATCTCGGCGACGTTGATGATGCCGAGGCCGCGGCACTCCATGTAGCCGCGGTTGAGCTCGCGGCTGGAGGCCATGAGCTCGCGCTCATCGAGCAGCCGGATGACGGTAAGGTCGTCGGCCACGAGCGAGTGGCCGCGCTCGATCAGGGCGAGCGCGCACTCGCTCTTGCCGACGCCGGAATCGCCGCGGAGCATCACGCCGATGCCGCGGACGTCGAGCATGGTGGCGTGCTCGGTGGAGGCGGGGGCGAACTCGTTGTCGACGCAGAGGGTGGCGAGGTTCACCCAGTTCATCGTGATCATGGGTGACCGGAAGAGCGGGAGGTTGCGCTCGGTGGCCACGACCAGCATGGGGTGCGTCGGGTGGTAGTTGCGGGTGAGGACGAGGCAGGGCACCTGGCGGTCGACCATCTCGCTCATGATCTCGATCTGCTTTCGCTGGTCGAGGGTCTTGAAGAAGGTCATTTCGGCGGCGCCAAAGACCTGGATGCGTTTGTTGGCAAAATACTTGAAGAAACCGGTGAGGGCGAGGGCGGGGCGATTGATGGAGCCCTCCTTGATGAGCCGGTGGAGGCCGCCGCCGCCGGTCACGAGCTCAAGCTTGAGTTTCTCGCGGTAGGTCTCGAGGAAATGCGCGACCGTGATGCCCTGGATGGCTTTTTGCATGGGAAAGGAAAACTCTTATTGGTTATGGGTGGTCGCTCATCGGGCCATTGGCCGGAGTTTTCTGAAATGGAAAAATGAGCGTTAGGCGACAACCAATGAGCGATCTGCCAATCCCTGTCTACAGGTTGAAATCCTTGCCGAGGTAGAATTCGCGGGCCTGGGCGTCGTTGATGAGGAAGTCGCCGGTGCCCTCGGTGAGCACCCGGCCCTGGTGGATGAGGTAGGCACGGTCCACGATGCGGAGGGTCTCACGGACGTTGTGGTCGGTGATGATGACGCCGATGCCGCGGGCCTTAAGCTGCAGGAGCACCTTCTGGACCTCGGCGACGGAGATGGGGTCGATGGCGGCGAACGGCTCGTCCATCAGCAGGAACTTCGGCTCGGTCACGAGGGAGCGGGCGATCTCGAGCCGGCGGCGTTCGCCGCCCGAGAGGGTGTAGGCCATCTGGCCGGCGAGGTGAGCGAGGTTGAATTCCTCCAGCTGGCGCCGCACGCGCGCGGCGCGGTCGCGGCGCGGGACGCCGATGGTCTCGACGATGGCGAGGATGTTCTGCGCGACGGTGAGCTTGCGGAAGGTCGACGGTTCCTGCGGCAGGTAGCCGAGGCCGAGCCGGGCGCGCTCATGCATCCGCAGGCGGGTGATGTCGCGGCCGCCGAAGCCCACGCGGCCGCTGGTGGGAGCGACGAGGCCGACCACGAGGTAGAACGTGGTGGTCTTGCCGGCGCCGTTGGGGCCGAGCAGGCCGACGATCTCGCCGGCGCGCACGCGGAGGTTGACGCCGTTGACGACGGTGCGCTGGCCGTAGACCTTGACGAGGTTCTCGGTGACAATCTCGACGGGACCGGAGGTCCCCGGGGCCGCGACGGCGGTGCCGGGCAACGCGGGCGGGGGAGAAAGCTGGGTGCCGGCGGCGGTATCCATCGCGGGGTTACTTCGTCGGCTCGGGTGCGGGCACCGGCGTGGGGGGCTGCATTGGCTTGGCCTTGTCGAAGCCGAGGTCCTTGACGGGCGGTCCGCTGAACTTGACCTTGTCGCCGAAAATGCGGCGTTCGCCCCGCAGCAGGATGAGGCGTTCGCCAGTGGCGACCCACGGACCGGAATGGTCGAAGACCACCGGTTCCTCGGTGAGCACGATCTTGTCTTCGCCGGGCAGAATCTCGGCCCGGCCACAGGTGACCTCGCGATCGCCCTGGACGATGTGCACGTTGCCGGTGGCGAGCAGCGACTTGAACTGGTCGGGTTTCACCAGCGTGGTCAGCTGATCGGCGCTGCGGGAAGCGACCACGAGCAGCCGGTCACAGGTGATCCGGATGTTGTTTCCGGTCACCACGACACTGCCTGTAAAATCCGAGGTGGTTTCCGTGTTGGTGCTCCAGATCTCAACCTTGGTGCTGGTGATTTCGGTCGGGGAAATGGCGTCGGCAGCCAGCAGGCCGGTGACCGACAGCAGGAGGCCGGCGGCCAGGCGGCAGAGCAGGGGGGATGGTTTCATTTGAGGATGTCCGGCAGCTTGGCCCGGAAGACTATCCGGGCGTTCTTTTCGATCAAAACCCTTTTTTCACGGTAAAAATAGCTCCATTGCTCCCCGGTGATTTCCAGGTTGTCCCGCACCACCCGCACCGATTGGGACCCGTGGATGCTTTCGTGGTCCGGCTCCGTGTGGACGGTGGCGGCCGGGCTGACGAACACCGTGTCCACCCGGTTGTTGGCATCACCGCTGAAGATCGTGAGCGTTACGCCCGTCATATCGACCTGCGACTGGCTGATGATGTGGGCGGTGTCGGCCCGCAGCACGCTGGCGATCCAGCTATCCTTGGTGAAGGTCGGCAGGCGGAAGTCCTTCACCGGTGCGTCCGCCAGCACCTGCGGGGTGCCGGAGCCGCCCCGCAGCAGGAGGGCGCACGGGGCGAGCAGCAGGAGGGCCACGGCGAGGCGGCGAAACATCATCGTTTCGTCCTCCGGCGGGGGCGTTGGTTCCCGGCTTTCGGGCCGGACAGGGCGGTCCGGCTGGCGAGCAGCAGCTCGCAGATTTCGCGGACGGCGCCCAGGCCGGCGGGCCGGGAGGGAACGAGATCGGCGGCGGCGAGGGCGGCGGGCATGGCGCCGGCGGGAGCGATACCGACGCCGGCCCAGGCCATGGCGGGGGCGTCGATGTCGTCGTCGCCCATGTAGGCGCATTCGGCCGCGGTGAGGCCGAGAGCGGCGGCGAGTTCCTGAAGTGCGGCGAGTTTGTCGGTCCGGCCCTCGATGAGGTGCGGGATCTTCAGCTCGGTGGCGCGGGCGCGCGTGGCGCCGGACGGCCGGCCGCTGATCCAAGCGACGATGAATCCGGCCCGCAGCAGGCGCACCAGGCCCAGGCCGTCGAGGATGGAGAAGGTCTTTGTTTCCGTGCAGCCGTCGGAGGAGATTTGCACGGTGCCGTCGGTGAGGACGCCATCGACGTCCAGCGCGAGGAGCCGGACCGCCGCCCAGCGGGCGGCAGGTATTTTGGATTTTGCAATTTGGATTTTGGGGCGAAGCACGGGGAAACTGCGGGTGAGCGTGAGTGGTTAATCCAAAATCGAAAATCCAAATTCAAAAATTTTCAGCCCAGCCATGTGGCGATCTGTTCAATCAGTTTGTCCCGGGTTGGGCGGAACGCATTTTCCAGTTCGGGGGCGAAGGGCACCGGCAGGTCGAGCGCGCCGATCCGCAGCGGGGGCGCCTCGAGAGTGAAGAAGTGGTCCTCAACCAGCCGGGCGACCAGTTCGGCGCCGAAGCCGTGGGTGCGGCGGCCCTCGTGCAGGACGATGAGGCGGTGCGTGCGTTCGAGGGAGGCGCGGATGGCGTCGAGCCGGAGCGGCGCGAGGGCGCGCAGGTCGAAGAGGTCGAAGGTCTTTTCGTATTCGCCGGCAAAATACTCGCAGGCCTCGGCGGCGAGCAGCGTCATCTCGCCGTAGGTGACGAAGGTGGCGTGGTCGCCGGCGCGGACATGGCGCGGCGTCCACACGTCGCGGAAGTTGGGGTCCCATGCGACCGGCTGTTTGCCGCGGCGGTAGAGCCCCTTGTGCTCGAAGAGGAGGACGGGATTGTCGTCTTCGTAGGCGGCGAGAAGGGCGTTGAAGGCGTCCTGCGGGGTGCTCGGGTAGAGCGCCTTGAGGCCGGGCATGGCGAGATAGACGGACTCGAGTTCCTGCGAGTGGAACGAGCCGAAGGTCAGGCCGCCACCACAGGGGAGGCGCAGCACGAGCGGCACCTTCGCGCCGGAGCGGAAGTGCATGGTGGCGGCGTTGAGCGTGATCTGGGTAAACGCCTCGGTGGAGAAGTCGGCGAACTGGAACTCCTCGATGGGGCGGTGGCCGTTGAGCGCGAGGCCGATGGCCCAGCCGGTGCAGGCGCTTTCGGCGAGGGGGACATTGCAGACCCGCGGGCGGCCGAAGTCGGCGAGGAGACCCTCCGTGACCTTGAACGCGCCGCCGTAGGTGGCGATGTCCTGACCGAGGACGATGGATTCTTTTCGTTCGGTGAGGATTTTTCTGTGCGCGAGATTCAAGGCCTGCGCTGAATTCAGAATTTGGATTTTTGATTTTGGATTTTGGACTGCGGAGTCCAGCGAAGGAAGCCAAGGAATGGGCGGGGCGGGTGGGGCGAAGACTTCGGCCTGCAAGGTGGCGAGGTCGGCCGTGGGGCGCGGGGTGGCGAGCGACTGCTGGACGCAGGCTTCGAGGAAGGCGTCGAGTTCGGCCTCCGCCGCGGCCAGGGCGGCGGGCTGGGTGGTGGCGAGGCGGGCCCGAAATTTGGGCAGCGGGTCGGCGGTGAAAAACGCGTCGCTCTCGCCGGGCCGGAGGTAGTCGCCGGTGTCGTAGGCGGCGTGGCCGCGGAGGCGGAGCGTGTGGGCCTCGATCACGAGCGGGCGGCGGGATGCGCGCACCCGGGTGATGGCGGCCGCGAGGGTGCGGGCGGTCGCGGCGGGATCGGCGGTGGCGTCGAGCGCGAAGCCCTCGAGGCCGTAGCCGGCCGCCCGGCGCCAGAGCTCGGTGCCGGCGGCGAACTGTTCGGCCACCGGTGTCGAGTAGGCGTAGCGGTTGTTCTCGATGATGAAGATGACGGGAAGGGACAGGAGCGACACGAGGTTGAGCGTCTCATGGACGTCACCGGTGCTTGACGAACCGTCGCCCAGAAAGGCGAAACCGACGGCGGGACACCCGAGCCGGCGCTGGGAGTCGGTGCTGCCGGCGACGGTGGAGAGCATCGCGCCCAGATGGCTGATCATCGGCAGCGAGCGGTGGGCGGGGTCGCCGTGGTGGATGTTGCCCTCGCGGGCGTGGGTGGGACTTAGGGCGTTGGCAAAATACTGATTGAGATGGTCGCAAAGATGGCCGCTCCAGAGCAGATGTCCGCCGAGGCCGCGATGGGAGAAGGAAACGACGTCGATCGCCTTGTCGGCCAGCAGCGCCAGGGGGACGACGAGACCCTCGTTGCCCTGGCCACCGCAGACCGTGCCCTTGATCAGCCCCTGCCGGAAGAGATCGAGGATGCGGTTGTCCATGGTCCGCGACAGCTGCATCCAGGCATAGAGGCGGAGCTCGGCGGCGGCGGGCGATTGCTCCAGCTCGGTGGCCGAAAGGTCGCGGGCCGAGAGACAGGCGGGATACGGAGGGAAGGCCATGAAGGAGCCTCCACGTTGCCCGGCCCGGCAGCCGGGGCAAGCCTGCGCTGGAGGGCGGAGTCGAGCGATTCGCAGACTGGTGGATTTGGCTTCGGACGAAACTTTCGCGCTGCAACAATGGCGGCGAACGAACATTAAAGCGCGTTGACCGCAACGCCCCTGCAAATCGCGATTGCGCGAACCAGCGCATTGGGGTCAATGCGCTCCACCTACATGCGACTGGACCGGAAGGAATCGGCCTTGATTTGCCGCGCTTAGCCCGCGGGCTTGGGGGCGGCGGGCGGCGTGGTTGCGGCTGGGGCTGGTGCAGCGCTGTCTTTTGCTGGCGGGGTGGGCGCAGCGGCGGCCGGCGGGGTGGGCGGCGGAGGCAGCGGTTCAAAGACATCCTCGGGCTTTTGCGGCAGGCTGGTGAAGAGGTAATCGGTTACCTCGAAAGCGCGTTTCTGCATCAAGGCGTTAACCGGGGCTGAGGCATCGCTGTGCGTGACAAACGCGAAGACCGGGCCGGCGGGGATGGTCTCAAACTCCGGCTCGGCCGGCTTGGCGGGCGCCTGGACCTCGGTCGGGGCAGCGGCAGCGTCGGGCTTGGTGGGCAGGGCCGGCGGATACGTCGCGGCCGGTTTAATGTCGGCCGGAAGGGTCGGCACGGGTGGCTTGGGCCGTTTCTCCTCGGGCTTGCGACCGAGGGCGATCGTGACGGCCTTGCCGTCAAAGGTGGTGAATTTGGACGTCCGGACGTTGGCCCGGGCGGTGGTGGCGCTGGCGTCATCCGACGCGGTGGTGTCGGTGAAACGCAGCGAAGAGAGGTTGTTCAGGATCGGGCTGAGGGCGTCGGTCTTCAGCCGCTGTCCGGTGGGAGTCTGGCTGGCGACCCACGGGGCGTCCTTCTTCTCTCGGGTGAAGGTGAGCGAGGGGGCGGGCTTCGAAGCCAGGTCAGCGACCTGGCCTACAGCCGGAGTCGGCGCGGGGAAACTCAGCTCAATCTTGGCGATGTCGTCGGGCGTGAGCTTGAGCAGGGTGGCGTCGGCCCAGTTCTTCGGGTCGGTGTCAAGCGAGGGGTCGAAGCGCGCTTGGAAGGCCTTGTCCTCGCTGCCGAAGCGGAGGAACCGGCCGCCGGCGTCATCGGACTTGCCGAGGGTGAGTTCGAGCAGGGGGGCGCCGGCGGCGTCGAAGAGCGAGCACTTGGAGTCCTTGAACTCGAGGCGGGCGAGCACGGCCGGCTGGGCGCTCACGAAGCGGTCGACCTTGGCCGAGGTGAGGTCGTCGATGAAACGGGCGAGCTTGTCGAAGTCGGCGGGAAAGTCGTAATAGGATGTGACCCGCCAGACGCCGTCGGCCGCCTTGGCGAGTTCGACGGTCTTGCCGTCGGCGGTGAGGCGGACCTTGGCGGTCTTTTCGGCGGTGGCGGCCGGGATGACCGGCTGGCCGACGCGGGGATCGGCGGCATGCGCGGCCGAGGGGCGGTTGACAAAGCTGACCACGCCGGCGAGGGCGGCGAGGACGGCGACAGCAATGACGAGGGTGCGGAGTTTCATCGCAGAAGGTGCGGAAGGGGCTTAGGCGCGGCGGCGCGAGCGGTGGAACCAGAGGCCGAAGCAGCCCACGGCCAGGGGGGTGGCGAGGAGATTGATCCAAAGCAGGCGGCGGCCGAGCGAGTCGATGTCCTCGCGGAGGGTGCGGCGGATGTCGCGCTGCTCGGTCTTGATGCCGGCCTGCTGCGTGCGGAAATCGTCGATTGCCTTCTGCATTTCGGGCGTGGCGACCAGCCGGCCGCCCTCGGTCTTCTTGGTCTGGAGGGCGCTCAGCTTGGTCTGGACCTCGTTCAGCCGGGCCTCAAGCGCGGTGAGCTGCGCGTCAAACTTCTTTCGGGCGGTGGCCTCCATGTCCTGGACGACCTTGAACGGGCGCTGCGCGGGCATCTTGCCGCGGATTGAGAGCAGGTCGGTCGAGCCGGTGAGGAAGTCGAGCGCGTTGTCGGCGAAATCGAGGTCGTCGTTGCGCGGCATGAGATATCCGGCCTGGCGGGCGTCGGGATCAAAGATGAAGTCGTCGAACAGCCAGTCAGTGTCGGCGACGACCAACAGGGTGGAGGTGGTGGCGGACTCCGTCAGGGATTTTGGATTTTGGGTTTTGGCTTTTGGATCATCGGCGGGCTTGGGTGCGTCCGGGGCCGGCGCGGGGTCCTTCGGCGGTCCGTCGGGGAAGGCGGTCTTGAACTTGCCCTGGAGAAGGGCGGCAATGGTCTTTTTGCCGGACGGGGTGATCTGGCGGGCGATTTCGTCGGGCGGGGCAAACTGGAGCATCGCGGCCTGGAGGTCGCCGGACTGGTCGGAGGTCTCGATCAGGGGCGTAACGGTGACCCCCGGGGCGGCCTTGATGTTGAAGCTGCCGGCCTCGACGAAGAAGAAGGACTTGAGCTGGGCGGTGGCGGGGCTCTGGGCGTTGCCGCTGTCCTTGTCGAGTGAGAGCCAGGTGGGCAGATCGGACACGGCACCGGATCGGCTGGTCCGGACCTTGGTGGAGTGGAGCGGATCGCCGACGATGGCTTGGGCGTTGTAGCCGATGCCATAGGAGTTCAGCAGCTGGGGCAGGTCGCTCGAAACGCCGGGCTGCGGGCCGCCCATCATCATCTGCTGTCCGCCCTGCCGCTTGAAATACTGCGAGGACGGATCGACCGCGAGGAACACCGGCTTGCCGGACAGGATGAACTGGTCGATGGCGAACTGGAGCTTGGGGCTGAGGTTCTGCGGATGAATGACGGCGAGGGCGTCAAGGTTGTCCGGCAGCTTGTCGGCGTCGGACTGGACGGCCTGCAGGTTGAAATTATGGGACCACTCGGTGGCGACATACTGGCCGGGCTTGGGTTGCTGCTGCATCATCATCAGCATCTGGGTCTCCTGCGGCGCGCTGCCCTGGAGCGGGAGACTGGTGATGAGTCCGAGCTTGGGCTTGTCCGCGTCGACCCGGCCGACATCGGAGACGAGCAGGGAGAGGTCGTATTCCAGGAGCTGTTCCCGGGTGGCGGAGAAGCTGGGCAGGGAGGCGTGCTTGTCGGCTTGGGTGGCGGCGAGGCCGAAGTAAACGGGGTCTCCGCCGGAGTCGGGGCTGTTGATCGGCTGGAGGCCGGCGGCGGCGGCCTTTTCCTCCTCGGGGGTGTCGGGCTCGGGATTGATGACGTTCAGGGTGATCCGGCCGCCGGAGGCGCGCACATACTGGTGGAGCATTTCCAGCACCTGATCGGCGTAGTTCTTGACCTGGATGGGCGTGCTAGCGGAGTCGCGGGAGAAATAGAAGTCGAGTGTGATGGGCTCGCCCACGCGGGCGAGGATGGCGCGGGTGCCGGGGGTGAGCGTGTAGATTTTGCCGGCGGTGGCGTCGAGGCGCAGGGGGAGGTTCGCCGCCAGGTAGTTGACGAGCACGAGGCCGGCGAAGAGGAGGAGGATGGCGAGGGCTTTGAGGCCGGGTTTCATGGCAAAGGGGGTGGGGCGGGTTTCAGCGCTCGAGGGCGACCACGTTGAGGAAGAGGGTGAAGGCGGTGAGCGAGAGGAAGAACACGACGTCCTTCAGCTCGACGACGCCCTTGAGAAAGGGGTCGAAGTGGGTCTTGAAGCTGAAGTTGGCGAGCAGGTCGACACCCCAAGCCGGCAGGTAGGCGGCGGCGAACGTGCTGAAGATGTTCCAGCCGAGAAACACCAGCACGAGGCAGGCGAGCAGACTGAGGACGAAGCTGATGACCTGGTTTTTGGTCAGCGCCGAGGTGAGTGAGCAGACGCCGAGATACGAACCGGCCATGAGGATGCTGCCGATGTAGCTGGTGACCACGACGCCCCAGTCGGGACTGCCAAGGTGGTGGAGGGTCAGCACCAGCGGAAAGCTCATCAGCACGGCGAGCGTGAGAAACGCCCAGGCGGCGAGAAACTTGCCCAGCACGGCCTCCAGGGTGGTGACCGGCAGGGTGAAAAGCAGCTCGACAGTCCCGGTGCGCTTTTCTTCCGACCACAGGCGCATGCCGGCGGCGGGGATGAGGAACAGGAACAGCCACGGGTGCCAGGTGAAGTAGCCCTCGAGCGAGGCGTTGTTGTATTCGTAGAAATGGCTGAGGAAAAACGTGCAGATGATCGAGGCGACGAGGAACACGATCAGGAACACGTAGGCCACCGGCGCGCGGAAGTAGCCGAGAAACTCGCGGCGGAAGAGCGGACAAATTTGTTTCATGGGGGGCGGAGCGGAAGGTCGAATGACTAAGGACTAAGGTCTAAGGTCGGAGGATCTGGATCGAGGGCGGCATTGTTGACCGACGCCCGTCGGTCCGGGTTCAAACATCGCTACTGGTGAGTTGGCGGAAGATCTCGTCGAGGCGGGCCCCGGGTGAGCGGGCGCGGAAACGCTCGGGGGTTTCGTCCACCACGACCTTGCCGCGGGAAATGATGATGACGCGCGTGCAGATGGCCTCCACTTCCTCGAGGATGTGGGTCGAGAGGATGACCGCCTTCTGGGAGGCCATCTTCTTGATGAGGGCGCGGACCTCGTTCTTCTGGTTGGGATCGAGGCCGTCGGTCGGCTCGTCGAGGATGAGCACGGGCGGGTCGTGCAGGAGGGCCTGGGCGAGGCCGACGCGCTGCTTAAACCCCTTGGACAGCGTCTCGATGGTCTGCCGGCGGACGGGCTCGAGGTGGGTGAGGGCCAGGGCGCGCTCGACCTGGGTGTTGCGGGCGGCCTTGTCGCGGAAGCCGCGGATTTCGGCGATGAAGGTGAGGAACTCGCCGACGGTCATCTCGCCATAGGCGGGGGCGCTTTCAGGCAGGTAGCCGATCCGGCGTTTCACCGCAACGGGGTCGACGGTCACGTCGATGCCCTCCACGGTGGCCGTGCCGGCATTCGGGCGCAGGAAGCCCGTGATCATCTTCATCGTGGTGGACTTGCCGGCGCCGTTAGGGCCGAGGAAGCCGAGGATGTCGCCGCGTTTGACAGCGAAACTGACACCGTCGACGGCGCGTTTGGAGCCGTATGTTTTTACCAGGCCTTTGACTTCAATCATGGGGGAAGGGGAATGAAGAATGGAACGCGCTGCGAAACGGCAACAGGAAAAAAGTTCCCTGCAAAAAATCTGCGGAAACGGGCGGCCGGCGCCCCGGGGGAAGCCGGAAGCCACAGCGGGTGACGTTCGGCGCTGATCCCAGCCGCCCCGACCCTTGTGGCGAACTTTGCCGGGGGCAGGCGGACTGGGCCAAACGCAGGGTTAGGCCCTATCAGCCGGGTCGGCAACGGGGGTGACCGCCGCGCGGCTATGCTCCGTCTGCAGGCGGAGCTGGCCGCAGGCGGCATCGATGTCGTGGCCCTTTTCGCGGCGGAGCGTCACGGAGACGCGCGCGCGGCGCAGGACCTCGGCGAAGCGCTCCTGCCGGGTAAGGCTCGGCCGCTTCCACGGCAGGCCCGCGACAGTATTGTAGGGAATCAGGTTCACGTGCGCGTGCAGGTCGCGCGCGAGGTCGCGGAGCTTCTCGGCCTGCTCCAGCGCGTCGTTGACCTCCGCGATCAGGATGAACTCCAGCGTGACCATGCGACCGTGCTTTTCGGAGAACGCCCGCACCGCCGGGATGAGCTTGGCCAGCGGATAGGCCTTGTTCACCGGCATGATCTTCTCGCGGACCTCGTCGGTCGCGCCATGGAGCGAGATGGCAAGGCGGAAGCCGAGCGGCTCGTCGGCCAGCTGCAGGATTCGCGGAACGAGGCCGCTGGTCGAGACGGTGATGCGGCGGGCGCCGAAGCCGAGGCCCCAGTCGGCGTTGACAATCGTGAGGGCGCGGATGAGCGCGTCGTAGTTGGCGAGCGGCTCGCCCATGCCCATGACGACGATGTTGTCGAACGAGGCCAGCTCCGTCCGCGCGCGGGGCGTGAGGGCGTCCTCGAGGTGGCAAACGTGGAGCAGCTGGGCAACAATCTCGCCGGCGGAGAGATCGCGCTTGAGGCCGGCGAGCCCGCTGGCGCAGAACACGCAGCCCATCGCGCAACCGACCTGGGTGGAGATGCAGATGGTCTTGCGCGAATGGTCGAGGCCCACGCCCTCCTGCGGCACGCGGATGATGACGGTCTCGATCAGCGAGCGGTCGCGCAGCTCGAGGAGGAGCTTGTCGGTCACGTCGGCCGACTGCTTGTTCAGCACCAGCGCGGCGGGCAGCAGGTCAAAGGTCTCCGCGAGCCAGGCGCGGAGCGGCTTGGACAGGCTGGTCATGTCGTCCCAGGAGCGGGCGCGCTTTTTGTAGAGCCAGTCGAGGATCTGCTTCGCGCGGAACGCCGGCTCGCCGCGCTCCGCGAGGCGGGCGGTGAGGGTGGCGAGGGTTTCGCCGGTGAGCGGCGGCAGGGACGGGAGGAATTTGGCCAAGGTGGGAGGGGCCGGCGGCGCGGGCGCCAAGCTGGGCGTGACATTCGACCGGCAACCGTCAACTTTCAACCCCGTAGCGCATGCACACCCTCCAACGCCATATTTTCACGAGCGTGTTGTTCGCGTGCGCGGCGGCGGTCGGGGTGTTCGCTTTTGTGTTCATGGCCGTCAACGGGACCAAGGACCTGCTGAGCTATGTGCTGGCGGGGCAGCTCACGCCCGGGGAGGTTGTGCACCTGTTCCTGCTGCTCGTGCCCTTTGTCCTGGCCTTCGCCCTGCCGATGGGGCTGCTGACGGGCGTCCTGCTGGTGCTGGGCCGGATGTCGGCGCAGCAGGAGATCACCGCAGCCCGGGCGGCCGGGCTGAGTTTCGGCTACGTCACCCGGCCGGTCCTGCTGCTGGGGGGGCTGGCGATGTTGCTGGCCCTGGCGGTCAACTATTCCTTCCTGCCCCGGGCGCGCGTGGCCTACCACGAGTTGTTGACCGACACCCTCCGCACCAAGCCGCTCAACCTGATCGTGCCAAAGACCGCCATCCGGGATTTTCCCGGCTGGGTGGTCTATATCGGCGACAAGGACGGCGGCATCCTGCACGACTGCTGGGTCTGGCGGCTCGACGAGCAGAAGCGCGTCATCCAGTTCTTGAAGGCCAAGTCGGGTCATATCGATTATACTCCGGAGGACGGCCGGCTGCAGATCACGCTGACGGAGTGCACGGTGGAGGAACGGGACGCCACCGACCCGGAGGATTTCTCGAAGCCGAACTCGATTGCGACCGTCGGCCAGGCGGGCCCGATCGAGCTCAAGAATTTCTTCAACACCCAGACCTTCACGAAAAAGCAGGCTTGGTTCACGGTCAGCGAACTCCTGGCTGAGCACGCCCGGCTGGTGGCGGCCCCGCCTTCGCCCGAGCGCGACCGCGCCGTCATGCAGGTGCTGATCACGCTGAACGAGAAGGGGGCGCTCGCACTGTCGGTCTTCTCGCTGACGCTCCTGGCCGTGCCGCTGGGCATCCGCGTTTCGCGCAAGGAAACCACGGCCAACCTCGCGCTCGCGATCCTCTGCGCCCTCGGCTACTACTTTCTCACCGTGATGGTGAGCTGGCTCAACAACAAGCCGGCGCTCCGGCCGGACCTGCTGCTGTGGGTGCCGAACCTGGTGCTGCTGGCGGTGGGGGCCGGGCTGTACCGCCGGCTGGACCGCCGTTAGGACAGCTGGCCGGCCCTCCTGGTCGAAAAAGGTTTTGCGGCCTTCCGGCGAAGGCCTATGCCCCTTCAACCCATGGAGCATCAGAAACGCTTTCGCCGGATTGGCGCCGCCATCCTGGTCGCCGGTTTGCTGGCGGCGGCGGTGGTTTATTGCGTGCAGCCGCCGGACGAGGAAAACGATCTCATGGGCCTGGGGACGCCGTCGAAGCGCGACCTGTACCAGATGGAGCGGCTCGGCGGCAAAGCCAACGTGGTGGCCAACGAGCTGACCACCTGGTTCGACAGCCGGTGGCACGGCCGGAAGCTGGCGACCACGCTGGCCGTGCTGGCGGCAGCCGGGGCCGGCGTCTGTTTCCTGTTCGCACGCCTCCCGCACGATCCGTTTGCCCCGGACGAGGGGAGCGACCCCACGCCGCCGGCTCCGGGTGCGTAGACCGACGCGGGCATTCCTGCCGGTCCCGGATTTCAGGCGGCGGCGCTGAGCGGCGGCAGCGGCACGTCCAGCGCGGCGGCGAGCGCGCGGTAGAGCTCACCTTCCTCGACCGTCACCACGCCGTCGGCCCCGATCACCGCGGCGGCGGCGGTGAGCAGCCGCCGCTTGATCGGCCCGGAGGCGCGCACCAGCCGGTCGAGCACCGGATCGAGCCGGGCGAGGGTGCAATCGGCCGCGGGCTGGAGTCCGAGTCGCCCGTCGAGCAGCCGCAGCTGCGCAGTCCCCGCAGCGAACGCGTCCCCGGCCGCGGCTTCGTCGCCGGAGAGTCGGGCGAGCACCGAGAGCACCAGCGCGATCTCGTCGGCCACGGCGGCGAAGGATTGAATGTCGCCGATGGCCGCGTTGGGCTGGGCGATGAGGTGCAGATGGCGTTCCAGGACCTTTTGCAGGGCGAACTCAAAGGGGGACACGCGGCCGTCGGCGTGGACGAGTTCGTCGAGCGTGCCGAGCAGACGATCGAGGGCGCCGCGATCCAGCGCGGCGAGGGCGGGAAGCGCGAGTTGCAGCAGTGGCAACCGCGCCTCGGGGGCGACGGCGGCGAGCGGTTCGCGGAGGGCGGCCAGGGCGGCGGCGGTCACCTCGCCGGCCTGCGTGGCGACGAGCGCGAGCTGGCGCTCGGCGATGCCGGGGTCGGGGTCGAGCAGGAGTCCGCAGACGACCGCCGGGGCCCGCGCGGGATCGCGGACGGCCTCGCGCACCTCGGCGGGAATCCGGTCGAGGAGCTCTTGCGCGTGCGCCAGGTGGCCGGCGGTGAGCTGGCCCGCGCGCGCCGCCGCAGTTTCCGGTGGCAGCCAGTTCCGGCGCGGCGGGGGCGGGGATTTGAAACCTGAACTTTGGGCCGGCGGCGCGAAACCGGCCACCGGGTGGAGCGGCGGCGCGAAGCCGGCGACGGCCGAGCTGGTGTGGGCGACGTCGACCATCTCGGGAGGCTCGAAAAACTGCCCGTCGAACTGCGGTTCGATGGCGCGGATGCGCCGGTCGAGCGGCGGGTGGGTGGCCATGAGCCCGTCGAAGCTGGAGCGGAAACCCTGGGCGAAGAAGAAGTGGCGGATCGGGGCCGTGTCGTGGTGGACGACGAGCCCGCCGAGGGCGTAGCCGCCAATCTTCTTGAGCGCACCGGTGATGCCCCCGGGGTTGCGCGTGAACTGCACGCTGGAGGCGTCGGCGAGGAACTCGCGCTGGCGCGAGATGGCGGCCTGGATGAGCCGGCCGAAGAACCAGCCGAGGTAGCCGATGACCATCAGGGCGAGGCCGGTGACCGCGAGGGCGGCGACAATGCCGCCGGCGTTCTTGCCGCGCACCCGGCTGCCGCGCAGGCTGTAGAGCAGGCCGCGTCCCGCCAGGGCGATGACGAGGATGCCGAAGACGAGTGCGGTGATCCGCAAGTTGAGCCGCATGTCGCCGTTGAGGATGTGGCTGAATTCGTGGCCGATCACGCCCTGGAGCTCGTCGCGCGTGAGACGGTCGAGTGTGCCGCGAGTGACGGTGACGACGGCGTCGCTGGTGGTGAGCCCGGCAGCGAAGGCGTTGATGCCAATCTCGTCGTCGAGGACGTAGACGGCGGGGAGCGGGATGCCGGAGGCGATGGCCATCTCCTCGACGACATTGAGCAGCTGGCGTTCCCGGGGGTCGGCGGAGCCGGGCTCGAGGCGGCGGGCACCGACGCTCTCGGCCACGGCCGCGCCGCCGCCGGCGTATTCATTCCACTTATACAGCGCCGCTAGGCCGACGACGGCGAAGGTGCCGGTGACGACCGCGGCGAACAGTCCGGGCTGCCAGAGGGCAGGGGAGTCGTCGGCGGATTGGTAGTCAACGTAGCCGCGGCGCGCCCCGTGGTTGTGCCACTGGGAGGTCAGCAGAAGCGCCGCGAGGTAGCCGGTGAGCACGGTGCCGACCACCGCACACGCGAACAGCCCGACGAGCCGGTGGGTGCGTTTCTTCGCCAGGGCCTGGGCCTCGAAGAAGTCCATGGGGTCAGAAGTCAGGAATTAGAATTGGCCACAATAGGTCACAAAGAGCGCAAAACAACGGTGGGATCCTAACGTGATATTGCGGGTGGGCCCGGGTTTCCCTTCTTACTGCGGTGTGCTCTGCAAACCCGCCTGATTTCTGCCAGCAACACCCAGCCCCAACAGGTTAGGAATAGGGTGAGCAAAAGGCATACTTGCAGCTCCGAGGTTTGCCACGTCGACAGGGCGATAAAAGAGCTTCCTCCGAGATAAAGCAAAAGAAGGCCGAAAGGCTTATTCATTTTCTTGCGCTCGCCGCGAGGGCGGCCCGCACCGCGGTCCTCAAGTGAAGCTCACCTTCGGCGCGTTGCGCTCCGTCGGGTCCTCGATGTGGAAGAGCTCGGCGGGGAGAAAGCCGAACATGCCGGCGAAAACCACGTTGGGGAAGACCTCGCGCGAGGTGTTGTATTGCATGACCGAGTCGTTGTAGGCCTGCCGGGCGAAGGAGACCTTGTTCTCGGTCGAGGTCAGCTCCTCGGTGAGCTGCATCATGTTCTGGTTGGCCTTGAGATCGGGATACTGTTCGGAAACGACCATCAGGCGGCTGAGGGCGCCGGTGAGGCCGCCCTCGGCGGAGACGAGGCCCTTGACCGCATTGGCGTCGGTCGGATTGGCGGCGGCCGTCTGCGACGCGGCGTAGGCGATGTTGCGCGCCTTGATGACGGCCTCGAGCGTCGAGCTCTCGTGCTTCATATAGCCCTTGGCGGTCTCGACGAGATTGGGGATGAGGTCGTAGCGGCGCTTGAGTTGGACGTCGATCTGCGCGAAGGCGTTCTTGAAACGATTGCGCAGGGCGACGAGCGAGTTGTAGATGCCGGCGACCCAGAGGGCGAGAACCACGGCGAGACCGAGCAGGACGAGGAGGACAATGAGGATGGCGCTGTTCATGGTGAGGAAGGGTTGGGAACTGCGGGCCATTGTGCCGGTCAGCCGACTCGGGGCGAGGCGGAACTGGTTACAAGACGGTTGATTGTTTCCACCGTCCCCCGCAACCTCCCCCCGCCCATGTCCCGCCGCCTTCTGCCCATCCTTCTGCTGGCCGCGTCCGCGGTGGCGCGCGCCGCCGAGCCGCCGCTGTTTCCGGACGCGCCGCTGGCCGCACCCGCGCAGACGCCGGCAGGGGCCATGCTGCTGAAGCTGGCCGCGGCCCGGAGCGCGCTGGCGCTCGGCTACCCGTCGGTCGCGGCGGCGTTGGACGAGGAACTCCTGGCGGCGGCCGACACACCGGCGGCGGACCACAACGGTCTCGTGCTTGACCTGGTGAGCGCGCGGCTGAACGAAGGCCGGCTGGCGGAGGCGGAGCAGGCCCTGCAGCGCTTCACGGACCGGCCAGACTCGGCCTACCGCCTGCGGGCGGGACTGATCGCCGTGCGGTCGAAGCGGCTGGACCCGGCGCGGGCGGCGGTGGCGGCGATCCGCCCGGAGGAGCTGCCGGCGGGCGACCGCGGCTGGTTCTATTTTTTACAGGGGGCGCTTGCAGATGCGACGGGCGATTTTGCCCGGGCGCGCGATGCCTACCAGCAGGCGGGGGACGCGGCGGGTTCGGACCTGCAGCGGGCGCAGTTCACGCTGGCCCGGGAGTTGGCGCGTCTTCGCGCCGGCGGGGTGAGCGAGCCAGACGCTGCCGCGTTGCGCCAGAACGCGGACCGGTTTCAGGGGCGGAGCGAGGGCTACGGCTTTGCCCGGCAGTACGCCGTGGCGTGGGCGGCGCTTGGGCACACGGGCGAGGCGGTCGCATATCTGCAGAAACAGCTGCAGGCGTTGCCGGCGGCTGAACGCGCGATCAGCGACAGTTTCCGGCTGGAACTGGGTTTGATCGCCGGGGCCCGTGACGGGGTGGGGCGCAACGCCCTGGAAAGCCTGCTGGCCGACGCGGACAACCAGGATTACCAGCAGGTGGCGCTGCAGCTCCTGGCCAACGCGGCGGGCGACGAGACGGCGCGGGCGGAGTTTCGCGGTCAGCTCGACCGACTGATCAATTCGCCGGTCCGGCATCCGATCCTCGAGGACCTGCTGCAGTTCCGCGCCCAGCTCGGGCTGGTGGAGAAAAACTATGCCGGGGCCGAGGCCGACGCGACCCAGCTGCTGCAACGGTTTCCCGGGTCGCAGCTCAAGCCGGATGCGCTGACGGTGCTGACCGGCGTGGCCTGGGAGAAGCACAACTACCGCACCGCGGCGGCCCGGGCGGCGGAGGCGCACGCCGCGCTGCCGGCGGGTGACCTGCGCAGCCGGCTGGGTGTGTTGGCGGCCGAGGCGGATTTCCGCCACGGGGATTTTCAGAACGCCGTCGCAGCCTACGAAGAAGCGCTCAAAGAGCCGCCGCCGGACGTGGCGGCGGGCAACCTGATGTTCCAGCTGGTGCTCTCCGAGATCAGTGCCGGCCGGCTGCCGGACGCGGGCCGCCGCATCGACGATCTGGCCCGCGACCCCCGCTTCGACACCGTGAACCGCTGGCAGGCCGAGTGGAACCTCGCGCGGGCCATGCAGGCGGCCGGCCAGACGGAAGCGGCGCTGGCCCGGGTGGACCGCCTGCTGCAGGAAACGGGGCCCGCGAGCGCGGAGCTGGATGGGCTGCGGATCCGGCTCGGCTGGCTCCAGGTCCAACTCAACTTTGAGGCGGGCAAGTACGAGCGGACCATCCTCCTCGCCCAGGCCCTGCCGGATCCGGTGGCGGCACCGGCGGAGACGGGCTCCCCGCTTGGCCGCCAAGTGGCGGCGGGCACCCGGCTGCTGCAGGCGCGGGCCAACTTCAAGCTCAAGCGCCCCGAGCAGGCGGTCGCCCTGCTCAAGCAGCTGCGCGAAGACTTCACCCCGGCAGATTCGGCGGCATCGCCCCCCGACGCGGTGGTCTATTCATATGTAGCCGAGGCGGATTATCAGGCGGGGGAGGGGCGGCTGGTGGACGCCCAGATCCTGCTGATCAAGCTGGCGGACACCTTCAAGGGCCACCCCTACGCGCCCTACGCGCTCTACCTGGCCGCGGGTGATGCCGAGCGCCGTGGGTTGGACAAAACCTACAAGGACGCCTACGACATTCTGGGTCGGTTGGTGACGGACTACCCGCAGAGCGACCTGGTGTTTTACGCGCGTCTGAAGCAGGGCGACCTGCAGCGCCGGATGAACGATTTTGGCGGCGCGTTGCAGACCTACAAGTTTCTCACCGACAATTTCGCGCAGCATGCGGACGTGCTCACCGCCGAACTCGCCCTGGCGGACTGCCACCGGGCCCTGATGTCCAGCGACAGCTCGCACTACGAGAGTGCGCTCAGCATTCTGGAGCGCCTGCAGGACCTCAAGCCCCCGCCGGCGCCGGCGCCGGTGGATCTGTATGTCGAGGCCTGCTACAAGCTCGGCGACCTGCTGGCGGCGCATGGCACGCCCGAGACACTGGCCGATGCCCAGAAGGTATGGTGGACGTTGGTCACCGGCCTGCTCCTTGATGAAACCCAGGCGGCCCGGCTGGGCCCGACCGGCCGGAGTTGGATGGCGCGCACGCTCCTCCATTTTGGCGACTCCCTCGTCCAGCAGAACCGTCTGGGCGAGGCCGGCGACGCCTACCGGCTGCTGCTGGCCAAGCAGCTGCCCTCCGACTCCGTGGCCCGCGCCAAGCTCGCCGCGGTGGGCGGCAAACCCTGAACGAGGGTTTGCGCTGCACCGTCCGCTCCCCTCACACTCCGCACCTTTCAACCCGATGTCCCCGTCCGAACTCAAATTCAGCCTGCTGACCGACGGCGGTCCCATGGTCTGGGTCCTGCTCCTTATGGCGGCGGCGGGCGCCGTCATGCTGGCTGAGCGCACCTTCTACCTGCACCGGGCCCAGATCCGCACGACGGCGTTTCTGGCCGGACTCAAAAACATCCTGGCTAAACGCCGGATCGTGGAGGCGCTCACCGTGTGCGAAGAAACCCCCGGACCGGCGGCCGCGGTCGTCAAGGTGGCCCTGCTGCACGCCCACGACGACGAGGTGACCATGCGCTATGCCGTGCAGGAGGCCGCCCTCGTCGAGTTGCCGTCTCTGGAACGCCGGCTCGGCGCGATCGCCGCCCTGGCGCAGGCCGCACCCCTGGTCGGGCTGCTCGGCACCGTGCTCGGCATGGCGACCACATTTCACGCCTTCTCCCAAGGTTCGGCGCAGTATCAGACCGTGCAGCAGCTGTCGCACGGCATGTGGCAGGCCTTGCTGGCCACCGCCGCCAGCCTCGCCGTAGCCATTCCCGCCCACCTCTCCCACCAATTTCTGCAGGCGCGCGTCCGCTCCATCGTCCGTGATGTCGAATGGTCCGCCAACGAGATCATGCGCTACCTGCTCACCGAATACCGCCAGGCCCCCGCCGCGGCGGACCCGGCGCCGGAGGGAACGCCCGACGGGGGGCCGCCGCCATGATCACCCGTCCGCTCGACCTGGCTTCCCGGCTGGCGCCGCCGCCGCGTAATTTCGATCTATTCTTCTATGTGAACGTGCCACTGATCGTACTCTTTTTCAGCCTGTTTTACTCGCGCTTCGTGCTGGCCCCGGGTCTGGGCATGGACTTCAGCCTGCCAGTCATCGCGGGGGCGGACGCAGGAGCTCGACCAACCGACATCGTCATTGCAGTCCGCAGCGCCGACATGATCCTAGTGGAGGAGACGGTGCTCAAGCTGTCCCAGCTGCAACCCTGGCTCATGCAGCAGGCGCGTGGGCGCTCCGGCCTGCGGCTGCTGGTCCAGGTGAACGCCGGACTGCCGACCAAGGACACGATGTCCATTGCGGAAATGGCCAAAGCGGCCGGATTTGAGGTGCAGATCGCGGCCGAGCCTCCGGCGGAACCGTAATCCGGGCGGCTCCATGCCCACGAACGTCAAGTTTCCCTGGGGGCTGGCCGGACTGCTGTCCGTCGCACTGATCGTTGCGGCGGTGACCTGGCTCCGGTTGCCGCCATTGCCGGGTCCCGTCGGACCGCCGGGACCGGCGGCAAAAGCCACGGCTCCCCGGCTCTATTTCGCCGGGGATTCATCCCGGCAGAATGAGGCGATGCTGCCGTATGATCCAACCCCGCTGTTTTTGCCGACCCAATGGAACAGCGGGCAGGCCGCCGCTCCCCGCGCCCTGATCCCGGAATCCGGCCGACTGGCCGCTGCCATCGAACCGAAACTGAACCTTGGGGATGACTTTGGGTTGCAGTTTCCGGCGACCGTGGCCGTGCCGGCGACCCCGGTCTTGGGTCTTGGGCTCACCGAGCGGGGCGAGGCTCCGCTGGCGCTGGGCCGGACCGACGGTAACTTGGCCAAGCTTCCGCTCCGCTCGGGGTTTGTGGAGGCGGTGGCGGTGGGGACCGGCCAAGTGGTTCTGTCGCAGGCCCTGCCAGCCGGTGAAGGCGGGCCCGACGGTGACTGGCAGCCACTGGAATTCATGGGCAATGTCGGCGTGGCCGGACTGGTCGGCGATTTGGCGGTGGTGAACCCGTCGGGCTCCGCGCCCGTTGACGATTTCTTCCGGACCAAACTGGTCCAGGCTATCCACATGGGCGAGCGGCTGCCCCCCGGAATCTACCTGTTTCGCGTCGGTCCGTAGGAATTTGCATCGAAGTGCAAGTTTGCAGTTGACGGGGCAAAATTGGCGGCTCACGTTCGACCCTCTTTTCTCGTTTTTTGACCCAGTCTTAGTCTGCCCAGATAGCTCAGTTGGCAGAGCACGTCCTTGGTAAGGACGAGGTCGCCGGTTCGAATCCGGTTCTGGGCTCCAGGTCAGATTACCACGTCGCAGGCTACCCCGACGCTAAAAACAGACGGCCAATTTTCCAATCCAAACCCAACCTCCCGTCCCAAACCTCCATGGCTAAAGGAACATTCGAACGCAAGAAACCGCACGTGAACGTCGGCACCATCGGCCACGTTGACCACGGCAAAACCACGCTCACGACCGCCATTCTCGCGGTCCAGGCGCGCAAGGGCCTCGCCGAGGTCAAGAGCTACGCCGATATCGCCAAGGGCGGCACCGTGCGTGACGCCTCCAAGATCGTGACGATCTCCGTGGCGCACGTGGAGTACGAGTCCGACAAGCGCCACTACGCGCACGTCGACTGCCCCGGGCACGCCGACTTCGTGAAGAACATGATCACGGGTGCGGCCCAGATGGACGGCGCCATTCTCGTGGTCTCCGCCGCCGACGGCCCGATGCCGCAGACCCGCGAGCACATCCTCCTCGCCCGCCAGGTTGGCGTGCCGAAGATCGTGGTGTTCCTCAACAAGGTCGACCTCATCGACGACAAGGAGCTCCTCGACCTCGTCGAGATGGAGATCCGCGAGCTGCTCACCAAGTACCAGTTCCCCGGCGACACCGCCACGATCATTCGCGGTTCCGCGACCGCCGCGCTCGAGGGCAAGCCCGAGGGCGAGAAGGCCATTGCTGACCTGATGACCGCGATTGACACCGACATCCCGGAGCCCGTCCGCGAGATGGACAAGCCCTTCCTGATGTCCGTTGAGGACGTGTTCTCCATCACCGGCCGCGGCACCGTCGCCACGGGCCGTATCGAGCGCGGCGTCGTCAAGGTCAACGAGAACGTTGAAATCGTCGGCCTGAAGGACACGGTCACCTCCGTCGTGACCGGCATCGAGATGTTCCGCAAGCTGCTCGACAGCGGCCAGGCGGGCGACAACGTCGGCATCCTCCTCCGCGGCATCGAAAAAGAGGGCATTGAGCGCGGGCAGGTGCTCGCCGCCCCGAAGTCGATCACCCCGCACAAGAAGGCCAAGGCCGAGATCTACGTCCTCTCCAAGGAGGAAGGCGGCCGCCATACCCCGTTCTTCAACGGTTACCGTCCCCAGTTCTACTTCCGCACGACGGACGTGACGGGCGTCGTGAACCTCGCCAAGGGCGTCGAGATGATCATGCCGGGTGACAACACCAGCGTGGAAATCGACCTGATCGCCCCCATTGCCATGGAGAAGACCCAGCGCTTCGCCATCCGCGAGGGTGGTCGCACCATCGGTGCCGGCCGCATCATCGAAATCATCGAGTAATCGTTGCATCGAACTGTTTTCCACGACCGCCGAGGCTTCCCCCAGGGGGCCTCGGCTGCGTCGTCTAAAAACCATCAATCATACAGGGGTGTAGCTCAATTGGTAGAGTAGCGGTCTCCAAAACCGTTGGTTGGGGGTTCGATTCCCTCCGCCCCTGCCAGCC
>CAIQQB010000107.1 GCA_903873805.1 uncultured Opitutia bacterium
CCCTCCATGTAGACGACCTCGGCGCCCTCGTCGGCGATGATCAGGGTGCGCTCGAACTGGCCGAAGTTCTCGGCGTTGATGCGGAAGTAGGCCTGGAGCGGCTGGGCGACCTTGACGCCCTTGGGCACGTAGATGAAGGAGCCGCCGGAGAACACGGCGCTGTTGAGCGCGGAGAACTTGTTGTCGCCGGTCGGAATGACCTTGCCGAAGAACTTGCGGAAGATCTCCGGATGCTCGCGGAGGGCCTCGGTGGAGTTGGCGAAGATGACCCCCTGTTTGGCGACGATGTCCTTGATGTTGGAGTAGGCGGCCTCGGAGTCGAACTGGGCCTCAACGCCGGCGAGAAACTTGCGCTCCTGCTCCGGAATCCCGAGGCGCTCGAAGGTCTTCTTGATGTCATCCGGCACCTCGTCCCACGTGCGCTTGGGCTTCTGGCCCTGCGAGAGGTAGTAGCGGATCTTGTTGAAATCGATGTTCTCCAAATCCTTGGTCGCCCAGTGGGTCGGCATGGGCATGGAGAGGAACTTCTTCAGTGCGTTGAGCCGGAACTCGAGGATCCACGGGGCCTCCTTCTTGACGGAGCTGATGTAGCGGACGGTGTTTTCGTTCAGGCCGGTGCCGGCATCGAACTCGTAGTCGACGTCGTAGCTGAAATTGCCCGCGGTCTGATCGATGCCGGCGACCGGGTTGGCGGCGGCTTCGTCAGCGGAAGGGGAAAGGGTGTCGGTGTCGGAAAGTGGCTTCATGGTCGTGGTGCTGCGATGCGTCGTGGAGCGTTCAACCTCCAGCGTTCAACGTTGAACATTCAAGGTCGGCGGCGGCGGTGGATGGCATGGGAAGTTGAAAGTTGAGCGTTGAAGGTCGGGCGTTCATCGGCCGTCAGGCCAGAACCAGTTCCTTCTTCACCCAGTCGTAGCCCTTGGCTTCGAGTTCGAGGGCGAGGGATTTGCCGCCGCTCTTCACGATGCGGCCGTCCCACATGACGTGGACGAAATCCGGCACAATGTAGTCGAGCAGGCGCTGGTAGTGGGTGATCAGGAGCACGCCGAGGCCGGGGCCGCGGAGGGTGTTGACGCCATCGGCGACGATGCGGAGGGCATCGATGTCGAGACCGGAGTCGGTTTCGTCCATCAGGGCGAACTTGGGCTCGAGCATGGCCATCTGGAGGATTTCGCAGCGTTTCTTTTCGCCGCCGGAGAAGCCATCGTTGACCGAGCGGGAGGTGAATTTCCGGTCGATCTTGAGCATGTCCATCTTGGCGTAGAGCCGCTTGTAGTAGCCGGTGGCGTCGAGTTCCTCGCCCTCGGCGAGGCGGGCCTGGAGGGCGGCGCGGAGGAAGTTGGCGATCGAGACCCCGGGGATGTCGCTCGGGTACTGGAAAGCGAGGAACAGGCCGGCGCGGGCGCGCTCATCGGCCTCCTGCGGGAGGATGGAACGGCCGTCGAGGAGCACGTCGCCGGAGGTGATGGTGTAGTCCGGGTGGCCGGCGATGGCCTTCGCGAGGGTGGACTTGCCGGTGCCGTTGGGCCCCATGATGGCGTGGACCTCACCGCTGCGGATGGTGAGCGAGAGGTTCTTTACGATCTCCTTGGTGCCGATGGACACATGGAGGTTTTTGATTTCGAGCGAGGACATGGAAAAGGGTGGGCGGTCAGGCGGACTGGACGGTGCGTCGGGCGGAAAGGGGGGGGCGGGCGCGGCCGCGAAACGCAATCTCGATGACGCTGGCCTCGTAGCCGCGCGGCAGGACCACCTTCAGCTTGTCCAACAGGCTGGCCGGCAGGTCGACGTCGAGAATGGCCCCGGTCTCTTCATCATGGAAATGAGCGTGGGGCAAAAGGTTGGGACAGTAACGGGTCGGCTCCCGCTCAAGGTTGACCTGGCGGACGAGTCCGCATTGCGCCAGGGTTTCGAGGCAATTATAGACAGTGGCGAGCGAGATCCCGGGCCGGCGCTCGCGAACGCGGGTGAAGACTTCCTCCGCGGTGGGATGGTCGCGTTTCTGCATCAGCACATTGTAAACCACCTCGCGCTGCGGGGTGGACCGCAGACCGCTGCCGGCCAGTTTTCTGGCAAAGGCTTCGTGTTCGAGGGTGGAGTTGGGCATGGCGGGCTCGGGCCATGCAGCCAATTGGAATGATTCCGGATAGCAAGTAGTATTGCTGCGATTCGCAGGGATTATTTTCCCTGCGCGGGATATTCCGCCAGATTTCTGGCTAAGAAGCTAAAGAAAATCTACTTGCGAAACTATAAGCCTGCCGCCGAAGGAGCAAACAGTTCTCACCCGCCGTGCTCGGCCAGCCAGCGCTCGGCCTCGATGGCAGCAGCGCAGCCCATGCCGGCGGCCGTGATCGCCTGCCGGTAGACATGGTCGGCACAGTCGCCCGCGACATACACGCCCGGGACATTCGTGCGCACCTGCGAGCCGGAAGCCGGCTTGAAGTAGCCGCCTTCGTCGGTGTCGAGCACCGCCGCAAATGGACCGGTGTTCGGCAAGTGGCCGATGGCGACAAAGATGCCCTTCACCAGCAGTACGGACTCCGCTCCGGTCTTGAGGTTTTTGACCTTCAGGCCGCTGACGGCACCCTGGGGCACGCCCTCGACGGCGACGGGCACGCTGTCCCACACGCACTGGATTTTAGGGTGCGAGGTGGCGCGGTCGGCCATGATCTTCGAGGCGCGCAGGGAGTCGCGGCGGTGGACGAGATACACCTTGCTGGCGAAGCGCGTGAGAAACAGCGCCTCCTCGGCCGCACTGTCGCCGCCGCCGATCACCGCCACCTCCATCTTCTTGTAGAACGCGCCGTCGCAGGTCGCGCAGGTTGTCACGCCCTTGCCGCCGTAGAGTTCCTTTTCGCCGGGGATGCCGGTCATGCGCGGGGACGCACCGGTGGCGACGATCACGGTCTTGGCCAGAATGGTGCGGTCGCCGGCAACGAGCTGGCGCGGCATCGCGCTGAAGTCGACCGACGAGACCAGCGCCTGCTCGAAGCGCGTCCCGAACTTCGCGGCCTGCTCGCGCAGATTCTGCATGAGCTGGAAGCCGTCGACGCCTGCGGGAAAGCCGGGAAAGTTTTCCACCTCGCTGGTCGTCGTGAGCTGACCCCCCGGCAGCGGGCCCTCGAGCAGTAGCGGATTGAGGCTGGCGCGGCCGGTGTAGATGGCGGCGGTGAGGCCGGCGCAGCCGGAGCCGATGATGACGACGTTTTCGACGGAAGGGGTGGACATGGGTGGGTGCGACAGTTGAACGATAACATACCACACCTGAAAAGGGCAAAGTAGCGGCCGGAAGATGAAGCGGGGTGGTGGCGTTGCTTCTGACCGGTCCGGTCCCACGAACACGTCAACCAATAGTTGACATGTACGTGGGAGCGGTGGTTGGCGGAGGCGGGCGGTGACAGCCCGATTGCTGGAGGGCCGGGAACTGAGCATGCATCACTTTTGGCGGCGCATCAGCGCGGCCGGGCTTGCGCGCGGGGCCGCCCGGTGCTTTGTTCCTTGGGCATATGACTTCGCGCTCCATCCTGATTGTCGACGACGAGGCTTCTTTGCGCGAGTTGCTGGGGCAGCTGCTGGCGAACGCCGGCTATCAGGTCACGGAGGCCGAGGATGGTCGCAAGGCCGGAGCACTGCTCAAAGAGCAGGCCTTTGACCTGGTGATCACCGACATCATCATGCCGGAGCGCGACGGGCTCGAATTTCTGGCCGAAATCCATCGCAAGCACCCGGGTCTGCGGGTCATTGCGATGACCGGCGGCGGCCACATCCCGCGGGAGCAGTATGTGAAGCTGGCGAAAAGTCTCGGGGCGCACACCGTGCTCGAAAAGCCCTTTGGCAACGACAAGCTCCTCGCCGCGGTCACCACGGCGCTGGCTGGCTGAGGCATGGTGGGATTGTGTCCCGGCTTGGCAACGGAGCGCATTAATCGAAGCCGCGGGATTGAAAGCGGTCGGGCTTAAGCGCGTTGCGTACAAGCTCCCTTACCATGCCGGCGCTTCTCCATCGCGGAGTTGAGCAAGCCGGAGCTGTGACTTTGGGCTGAGGTAGCCTCAGCCGGTTTCCGGCAGGCCGGGCCAAAGCGAACGCGGGTCACTGCTCGATCACTGCGTTCGGCAGTTCGTTGGTGTCACCGGGCCGGCGGGGAAAATGCTCCGCCAGCAGCGCCCCCGCCCGCGCGATTCCGTGGAGCAGGCCGGCGGTGAACTCCTCCCGCTTGAAATGCGCCGTCATGGCCACGGTCACCTCCTGCCAGAAGCTGGCGCCGCATTTTTTGTGCACCGCCTCGTCCCCGATCACGGCAAACGTGTGCGAGGCCGGCGCGACAAAGAGCAGCACGGCGTTGCGATGTTTTGTTTTCGCCAGTCCAAGCTTGAGAAACGCCTGCGTCGCGGCCGGCACCGGCTCCGGCGCCGGGGCGTGTGTGACAAGCACGCGAATCTGCCCCGAGGTGACCTGCTCGGCCTGCGCGATGGCGGTCTCGATGGCCGGATGATCGAGCCGCTGGATGAATGCCTTCCGTTTCATATCACCATTTTCCTCCCGCGCCGCCGCCGCCAAAACTGCCGCCGCCGCCGGAAAAACCGCCACCGCCACCACCACCGCTCCAGCCGCCGCCTCCTCCCCAGCCGGAACCACCACCCCACATGAAGCCGCCGTAGCGGCTTTGCCGGCCGCTCATCATATAGGGGCGGCTGCTCCGGAAAAACATCTGCAACAGCCAAATGAGAACAAAGACTCCCACCGCTACTCCACGGATATTTGCCAACAGCCGGCTCGTAGCGGAGGTGCTTTTATCCGCCACGGTACCGCCGTTGCCGTGGTATTCGCCCTTGGTGGCGGCGATCATCGCCGTCACTGCCGCTTGCAGCCCACCCGCGTAGTCGTTGCGGCGAAAGGCCGGCTTCAGGATGTTCTCGATAATGTCGTGCGCCGTCGCGTCCGTCAGTGTCGCCTCCAGCCCGTAGCCGACTTGGATGTAGAGCTGGTGTTCCTGCATGAAGGCGAACAGCACGGCTCCGTTGCTCTTCGTCCGCTGGCCGGCTTTCCAGGCCTGGGCCACGCGCACGGTGTAATCCTCCACCGATGAATCGGACTCCATCCGCGGGAAAATGGCGACGAGCAGCTGGTTCGAGCTGGTCCGTTCGAATTGCTCCAGTTGGGTGTTGAGTTCGTTGCCGACCGCCGGCGACACCGTGCCGGCGTAGTCGTTGAAATAACGCGCCGGGGCCGGCGGGATGGTCTCCGCTCCGCGCAGCCCCGCCCCGGCGAGCAGCGCGAGGATGAGGACGAGCGAACGGACCAGACTTTTCATGCCAGTGTTATTGGGGAGAGGGTGGATTCCGGGACGTCGCGGTCCACCTCAGGCGGAAAGGGTGGCAGGGCGGGTGTCACCGGGTTCACGGGCTGGCCGCGGCCGGTTTGGAAAAGTCGAACTGCACGGCGGGAGGCTTCTCCGCGCCGGGGGCCGCGGCGAAGTACGCCTTGTCCTTGAACCCGAGCGCGGCGGCGAAGAATACCGCGGGCACCCGCTTGATCGCGGCGTTGTAGTCGCGCGCCGCATCGTTGAACCGGCCACGTTCGACCGCGATACGGTTTTCCGCCCCTTCGAGCTGCGACTGGAGCGTCTGGAAACCGGCGGTCGCCTTCAGCGTGGGGTAGTTCTCGGCCACGACCAGCAGCCGCGACAGCGCGGACGAGAGCTGGCCCTGCGCCTTTTCGAATTCCGCGAGCTGGGCGGGATCGGTCGGGGCGGCGCTGGAACTGACCTGCACCTTGCCCACCGAAGCGCGGGCCGCGGTGATTTCGGTCAGGGTGGATTTTTCAAAGTTGGCCGCGCCCGAAACGGTGGCGACGAGATTGGGGATGAGGTCGGCGCGGCGCTGGTAGACGTTCTGGACCTGCGCCCACTGGGCGTCCACGGCCTGCGAGCGGTTGACCAACCCGTTGTAGGTGCTGACGCCCGCGAGCCCGATTACGAGGACCAGCAGCACGAAGGCGCCAAGGATTCCGAGAAGGACTTTGTTCATGACAGATCCAACTATGACCGGCAAGGTCCGGGAACACAAGGGCCGGGTCGGTGGAAACGGCCGGCCCGTTTCCACGCAGTTACACCGTTGTTGGCTTCGCCTCAGGATCCAGGCCGATGTTTACCACCCGTAATTGCGCTTGATCTTCAGGGGCTCGTAGAGCTCGGGGGCCAGCTCGAGGATGAAGCGGCTCGGGGTCAGCATCATCCCGCCGGGGCCGGCGCGGTTGCTTACCGTCGGATAGCACAGGTGGAGCTCGTCGCGCGCCCGCGTCACCGCGACGTAAAACAGCCGCCGCTCCTCTTCCACGTCGCCGGCCTCGATGGCGCGGCGCAGCGGAAACATCCCGTCAGCCAGGCCGATCAGGAAGACAGCGGAGTATTCCAGCCCCTTGGCCTGGTGGACGGTCGTGAGGCGCAGCGCGTCGGCCTCGGGGTCCACGCGGCGGTCGCTCGTCTCGCTGTTGAGCAGCGCGATCTGGGCGAGGACGTCCTGCATGTCCTCGAAGCGGCCGGCGAAGCCGATCAGTGACTTGAGGTCGTCGAGGCGCGAGCTGTAGTTGGCGTAGGCGCCCTTGAGGTAGTCGCCGTACCAGCCCTCGATCGCGACCTCGACGGCGTTAAAGGGCTTGAGCGTGCGCATCGCGTCGGCGATCTGCGAGAGCGAGGCGGTGAACTTGGGCCACTCCTCCCGCGCGTCCTTCGCGACCTTGCTGCGCACGTCGTCGGTGTCGAGCACGTCGAGGAAGTTCTTCCGGACCAGCCGGGCGTGGTCGAGCGCCGCGGCGTAGATCTTCTGCGCGCCCTTCTCGCCGACCTTGGGCAGCAGCACGCAGATGCGCTGCCACGCCATGGTGTCGGTCGGATTGAAGACGAAGCGCAGGAAGGCGACGAGGTCGCGGATGTGCGCCTGCTCGAAGAATTTCACGCCGCTGGTGATCTGGTACGGGATGCCCTGGCGCGAGAGTTCGAGCTGGAGGTCGAGCGCCTGGAAATGCGCCCGGTAGAGCACCGCCACGTCGCTGAGCGCGCAGCCTTCGTCGACCAGGCCCTTGAGGCGGCGGATGATGAAGTCGGCCTGCTCGCGGCCGTCCATCGCCTGCACGACATACGGCTTGTGCGCGTTGCCCCGGGCGGCGCGGAGCTCCTTGTCGAAATGGCGGCCCTTGGGCTGGGCGGAGAGGACGCCGTTGGCGAGCGCGAGGATCTGCGGGGTCGAGCGGTAGTTGGTCTCGATGCGGTGCATGACCGTGCCGGGGTGCCGGTCGGGAAAGGTCATGATGTTCTCAAAGTTGGCCCCGCGCCAGGAGTAGATGCACTGGGCGTCGTCGCCGACGGCCATGATGCGGTGGTGCGACCCGATGGTGTCGATGATCGCGGACTGGAGCGTGTTGGTGTCCTGGTACTCGTCGACCAGCAGGTGGCGGAACCGCGAGGAGAAATAGGCGCCGACCTCGGGGGATTTCTGCAGGAGGTCGAGCCAGAAGACGAGGAGGTCGTCGTAGTCCACCACGTTCTGGGCGCGCTTGCGCTCGGCGTAGCCCTGGGCGAAGCCCGGCAGGCGGTCGGCGATCTCGCTGTGCTGGGCGAAGTTCTTCTCGACCGTGGCCGCGAGGCTGAGCTGCGTGTTGCGCGCGAGCGAGAGCACCTCGTGGAGCGGGCCGGGGCGCGGGTGGGTCTTGTCCTTGAAGAACAGCTTGTCGGTCGCCTCGACCGAGTCGCGCAGCAGGCTGTCGGCCTCCTCGGCGTCGAGGATGGTGAAGTTCTTTGGCAGGCCGACGGCCTCGCCGTAGATGCGGAGGGCGCGGTGGCCGAGGCTGTGGAAGGTGCCGCCCCAGAAGCGGCCGGGCTCGACGCCGGTGAGCTCGTGGACGCGGTGGAGCATCTCCTTCGCAGCCTTGTTGGTGAAGGTGAGCAGGAGGATTTCCGACGGCTTGACGCCCTGGGACAGCAGGTAGGCGACGCGGTAGGTGAGAGTGCGGGTCTTGCCGGAACCGGCGCCCGCCAACACGAGCAGCGGACCGGGCTCGGCGGTGACGGCGTGGAACTGCTCGTCGTTCAGCTGCGCGCGGAAGTCAATCGGCGGAATGGTCGCGGCGGGTGCGGGCGGCTGGCGATCGAGGAGAAAATCCATGGGCGGGCCCGAGGCTCGCGCAATCCCGCCGCGAGGCAAAGCAAAGTTTTTCCGCCGCATCGTTCCCGCTGGTGCTTTCAACCCGAACCACCTCGATCCCAACCGGGCGCGCCGGGGATGTCACGCTCCACCCCAGGCTCAGGCTGTAGGCCAGGTCGCTGACCTGGCTTTTCCGCTCGGAGCCAGCTCAGCGAGCTGGCCTTCAGCAGAAGCATCTCGCCGCCGCTGCTTACAGCAGCACCAGGTCGTTGCGATGGACGACCTCGAGGCGCTTGCGGCCGGGATAGAGCGGCTTGAGCTGCTCGGTGCTGCGGCCCGCGATGGCCGCGATCTCGGTGTCGGCAAAGGTCGTTTCGCCGCGGGCGAAAACTTTTCCGTCGGGGCCGGCGATGTCGACGACATCACCGGCGGCAAACACGCCCCGGCTGCCGGTCACGCCGACGGGCAGGAGGCTGCGGCCCTGCTCGCGCAACACGGGCACGGCGCAGGCGTTGACGGCGATCGTGCCCTCGGGACGCTGGAACCAGGTGAGCCAGCGTTTCCGCGATTCCATCGGGAGACCGCTGGGCACAAAGAACGTCCCGGGGCTGCGGCCGCTGAAAAGTTTCGCGAGGATGTCGGCCTCGGCGCCGCTGGCGATGAAGACGCCACAGCCGGCCTTGGTCGCGAGGCGGGCGGCGGAGATTTTGCTGATCATGCCGCCGGTGGCGGTTTCGCTGGTCGTGCCGCCGGCCATGGCCTCGATCGCCGGGGTGATTTTTTCCACCACCGGGACGATTTCGCCGCTGCCCTTCAGGTCGATCAGGCCGGGCGCGGTCGAGAGGATGACGAGATACTGGGCGCCGACCATGCTGGCGACGAGCGCGGAGAGCGTGTCGTTGTCGCCAAACTTGATCTCGGCGGCGCTCACGGTGTCGTTCTCGTTGATGATCGGGATGGCGCCGCAGTCGAGGATGGCCTGGAGGCTGGCCTTCACGCCGAGGTGGCGGGCGCGTTCGCGCAGGTCGTCGTGGGTGAGGAGCACCTGGGCGACGGTCAACGCGTGCGGCTCGAAACCGCGCTGCCACGTCTGCATGAGCAGCGACTGGCCGACCGCGGCGCAGGCCTGCTTTTTGGCCACCTCGGCCGGGCGTTTCTTCAGGCCGAGCCGACCCATGCCGAGTCCGACCGCGCCGGAGGAGACAACGATGACCTCGGTGCCGGCCCGGCGGAGCGCGGCCAGCTCGGCGCAGACGGCCGCAATGCGCGCCGTGTCCAGCTGCCCGATGCCCGACGTGAGCACACCGGTGCCGAGCTTGACGACAATGCGCTTGGGAATGGAGAGGAGCGACGGGCTCATGCGGGATTGGCCACGAAAAACACGAAAAGAGTCGTTGCTGCGGTGGGAGCGTGAAGCGCGCCAATGGGCGCGGCGGGCGACTTTATGTACGGGAAAGGTATCTGATCTTTGTGCTTTTCGCGGCCAAAATTCCTGGACTCAAATTCACGCTCACACCGTCGTCAGCTCCTTCTCCTTGGCGGCGAGGTGGCGGTTGATGTCCTCGATCGCCTTGTCCGTGGCGGTCTGGATATCCTTTTCGAGGCGTTTGCTTTCGTCCTCGGGCAGCTTGGACTTTTTGGCGGCGTCGTGGCCGTCGCGGCGGGCCGTGCGAACCTGCACGCGGCCCTCCTCGGCGAGGCGGTTGGCGATCTTCACGAATTCCTGGCGACGCTCCCGGCTCATGTCGGGGAGCGGGATGCGGATGACTGCGCTGTCGGGAATCGGGTTGAAACCGAGGTTCGCGGACTGGATGCCCTTGATGATGGCCTGCATCAGGCCTTTGTCCCAGGGCTGGATGACGATCATGCGCGGGTCGGGCGTGGTGATGGCGGCGCAGTCCTTGATGCGCATCTGGGAGCCGTAGGCCTCGACGGTCACGGTCTCGACCATTGAGGGGTTGGCCTTGCCCGTGTGGATGCCGGCAAATTCGTGGAGCGTGTGGTCCACGGCTTTCTTCATCTTGTTCTGGGTGTCGGAGAGGATGGGGTGGGACATGGGGGTGAGAATTGGGATTTTGGAATTTGGATTTGGGAGTTGGCCGGGCCAACCACTCAGTTGTGGACGAGGGTGCCGACGGGTTCGCCGAGGACGGCGCGGCGGATCGAACCGGGAGCGGTGAGGTCGAATACAAGGATGGGCACGTTGTTGTCCATGCACTGGGAAAACGCGGTCGAGTCCATCACGTTGAGCCGCTGGCGGAGGGCGTCGCCAAAGGTCAGGGTGTCGTAGCGGACGGCGTCAGGGTACTTTTTCGGGTCCTTGTTGTAGACGCCGTCGACCTTGGTGGCCTTGAAGATGATGTCGGCGTGGATCTCGGAGGCCCGGAGGGCCGCGGCGGTGTCGGTCGAGAAATACGGGTTGCCGGTGCCCGCGGCGAAGATCACCACGCGACCCTTCTCAAGGTGGCGCACGGCCCGGCGGGGGATGAACGGTTCGGCAATCTGGTTCATCGGGATGGCGCTCTGCACGCGGGTGGTGACGCCCATTTTTTCCAGGCAGTCCATGAGGGCGAGGCTGTTGATGACGGTGGCGAGCATGCCCATGTAGTCGCCGGTGGTGCGGTCGACGCCGCGGGCGGCGCCGCTCAGCCCGCGGAAAATGTTGCCGCCGCCGATGACCACGCCGACCTGCACGCCGAACTCGTGGACCGCCTTGACCTCGGCACAGACGCGTTCGAGGACATCGGCGTCAATTGGGTCGCCGGAGTGGCCGCGCAGGACTTCGCCGCTCAATTTGAGGACGACGCGCCGGTATTTGGCGGTGGGCTGGGCGGGGGAGGGTTTGCTCATCGTGGCATGAAACAAACGTGTAAACCCCGCGTCAATCCGCGAGATGCCCGGGTACTGGCTCAGTTTGCGAATGGTAGGTCGGGGTTTATCCCTGACACGTCGGGCGTGAAGCCCGACCGACGGCGCAAACTGCAAACGGAGCCACCACCGATGCCCGCCCGGCTCAGGTGCGGCAGCCGCGGATGGCGCTGGGCGGGACGCCGTGCACGGCCTTGAAGCAGCGGGCGAAGTGAAACGGGTCCGCAAATCCCACCCGCTGGGCCGCCTCCTTCACCAGCAGCCCGGAGTCCACCAACAGGCCGGCGGCGAGGTTCATCTTCCGCCGGAGCAGGTATTGGTAAGGGCTCGTGCCCTGGAACCGGCGAAAGAGCCGGCAGACGCTCGACACGTCCATCCCCGCCTCGGCCGCGGCCTCCTCCAGCGTGGCGTAGCGCTCGGCGTGGGTGTCGAGCAGGGCCTTGCAGCGCTGGAAGTTTTCCCGGGCCAGCGCCCCGTCCACCCGCCCGCCCGTGCCGGCGTCGGCGAGCTTCAGGAGCAGCAGTTCGAGCAGCACGAGGCAGATGGCCCGGGTATGGCGCCCGCCGTGCTGGCCCTCACGAATCAAGTCCTCGGCGACGCTGCGGATTTCGGCGTGGGCTGACACTGTCCGCACGCGCCCGGGCACGAGGCCGGCCCGGGCCAGCCGCCGGGCTGCGCCGGAGCCGGTGACCGCAAAGAAGTACTTGAGCATCGGCCGCGCCGGGTCCGTGCGCATCACGCATCGCATCTCCGGCGCATAGGCGAAAATGCTGCCCGGGCCCAGGGCCTGCCGCCGGCCGTTGAGCGTGATTTCGCCCGCGCCCTCGGCCACGTATTCGAACACCCAGTACGCGTAGCCCGCGCGGTCGAGCAGGTAGTCGGGGTTGCACTGCTCGCGCCCGCCCAGGGTGAGCGCCCACGGCCGGCCGCGCTTCCGCGCCAGCTCGAGGAAGAAATAACGCGAGCCGCTGACCTGCCCGGACAGCAGGGAGGCGCGCTGGGCCGGCGACGGGGCGGGAAGCATCCGGCCAGTTTCGCCCTTCGAAACGAAATGCCAAGAATATCCATGCTTGCGCCAGATTTATCCATTCCGCTGCCACTCAGGACGGTTTACAATGTCCCCAACCGGCTGCGCCCCGTCTTCCCCGGCCTGTCAACTTTGTCTAGTCCCGATCTCATGAACAAATCCTCCCGCACCATCCTGCTGGTCGCTAACGGCGACCTCCGCCAGTCCGCCAACGAAGTCTGCTGGCCCGCCCAGCGCGCGATGGAACAGACGCTGACCGCCGCCGTCGCCCGCCTCGGCTACCGGCTCGTTCGCGCGCACCCGTATGTGCCCGCGCGGCGACACGGCTTCATCCAGTCCCAGAAGGAGGGCATGGCGGTGTTCGCCGGGATCGATCCCACTACGCCGCTCATCGTCGCGGAGGCCGTCTGGCAGTATTCGCACCACCTGCTGCCCGGCCTCATCTCCCACCGCGCGCCGATCCTCACGGTCGCCAACTGGAGCGGGACCTGGCCCGGCCTCGTCGGCATGCTCAACCTCAACGGCTCCCTCACCAAGGCCGGCGTCGGCTACTCGACCCTCTGGAGCGAGGATTTTACCGACGACTATTTCCTTCAGGGGCTCGCCAGCTGGCTCAAGACCGGTGTCGCGAAACACCGGACCGCGCATGTCCGTCCGCTCGCAAAAGCCGCCGTGCCCGCTCGGGCGCGAGCGGTCGCCAAGAATATCGCCGCCGACCTGCGCCGCCGGAAATCCATCATGGGTGTGTTCGACGAGGGCTGCATGGGCATGTTCAACGCCGTCATTCCCGACGATCTGCTTTTTCCGACCGGGGTCTTCAAGGAGCGGCTGTCACAGTCCGCGCTTTACTACGGCGCCACCCAGGTGAGCGACGCCGAGGCGCGCGCCGTGTTCGCCTGGCTGAAAAGGAAGGGCATGAAATTCCATCTCGGCACCAACGAGGCCACTGAGCTCACCACGGCGCAGGTTCTGGGGCAGTGCAAAACCTACATCGCGGCCCTGCGTATCGCCGACGAGTTTGGCTGCGAGAGCCTCGGCATCCAGTATCAGCAGGGGCTCAAGGACCTCCTGCCGGCCAGCGATCTTGCCGAGGGGCTGCTCAACAACCGCGACCGCCCGCCAGTGAAGAACGCCGCCGGTCGCCTCATCCGTCCCGGCCAGCCGCTCACCCATTTCAACGAGGTCGACGAATGTGCCGGGCTCGACGGTCTCTTCACCAACCGCGTCCACACCGCGCTTGGCCAGCCGGTCGAGAACACCCTGCACGACCTCCGTTGGGGCGACTGGGACCGGAGCGGCACGACGTCCGACTACGTCTGGGTCTTCCTCATTTCCGGCAGCGCCCCGCCGGCCCATCACGTGGGTGGCTACGCCGGCACCGATTCGCTGCGTCAGCCCCCGATGTATTTCCGCCTCGGCGGTGGCACGGTGCGCGGCATCGCCAAGCCCGGCGAAATCGTCTGGAGCCGCATCTTCGTCGAGGGTGGCAAACTCAAGATGGATCTCGGCCGCGCCAAGGTCATCGCGCTCCCCGCCGCCGAGACCGAGCGGCGCTGGAAGGAGACGACGGTGCAGTGGCCGATCATGCACGCCGTGACCTACGGTGTGACCCGCGACCAGATGATGGCGCGGCACAAGGCTAACCACATCCAGGTCGCCTATGCGAATTTCGCCCGCGGGGCCGATCTCGCGCTCTACACCAAGGCCGCCCTCGCCGCCGAGCTCGGCCTCGAGGTCAGCGTGTGCGGCACCAAGGCCGACGGCTCGGCGTTTTGATCGGATATCTCCCGCCGCCCAGCCTAATGGCTTGAAGTAGGGCCAGTCTGTGACTGGCCTTTCAGTTGGCCGGTCATAGACCGGGCCTCCCCTCCAACAGCGCATTGGGGTCAATGCGCACCACCATACCCCATGAAAACCCGCTCCGTTTACCTTCACCTTGCGCGGACGCTCATCGCGTTTACTTTCGCGTCAACGCTCGCCGCCGCCGATCTCACCCTGCGCTACGATCAGCCGGCGTCCGCCTGGATGAAGGCCCTGCCGATCGGCAACGGCCGCATCGGCGGCATGGTCTTCGGCGGGCTCGCGCAGGAGCACCTGCAGTTCAACGACATCACCCTCTGGACCGGCACCGAAACCGTGCGCGGCACCTACCAGGCCTTCGGCGATCTCTACGTCAATCTCCCCGGTCATGACGTCGGTGCGACCGGCTATTCTCGCGATCTCGATCTCGAGCACGGCACCGCCCATGTGACCTACGCCAAAGATGGGGTGGAGTATCAACGCGAGCTTTTCGCCAGCCACCCCGCCCAGATCATGGTGCTCCACTTCACCGCCAGCAAACCCGGTGCCTACACCGGCGCGATCGAACTGACCGACATGCACGGCGCGACGATTATCGCCGCCGGCAACCGCCTCACCGCCAGCGGCAGCCTCGCCGCCCGCCCTCCGGCCGCCGGCGCTGCGGCCGTCCCCGCGCCCGCGCCGGGTGGGGTCCGCGGCGCCAACGCTTCGGCCGCCAACCCCACCACCTATGAAAGCCAGGTGGTTGTGCTGCACGAGGGCGGACAGCTCGGCGTCGAGGGCAGCCGGATCACGTTCACCGGCTGCGATTCGGTCACCGTTCTTCTCGGCACCGGCACCAGCTACGTGCTCGACTATGCCAAACAGTATCAGGGCGAGCACCCGCACGCGAAGCTGACCGCGCAGCTCGACGCCGCCGCGAAGCAGACGCCTGCCGCGTTGCTCGCGGTGCACGAGCAGGACTACCGTTCGCTTTTCGGCCGCGTCGACCTGGACCTCGGCGTCACCGCGCCCGCCACCCGCGCGTTGCCGACCGACCAGCGGCTCGCCGCCTACAAGGCCGCCGGCGGCAACGATCCCGGCCTCGAGGCGCTCTTTTTCCAGTTCGGCCGCTACCTGCTCCTGTCCTCGTCGCGCGATATTCTCCCGGCCAATCTCCAGGGCCTGTGGAACGCCAGCAACAGCCCGTCCTGGGGCTCCGACTACCACACCAACATCAACATCGAGATGAATTACTGGCCGGCCGAGCCGACCAACCTCAGCGAGTGCACCGCGCCGCTCTTCGCTTTCGTCCAGGCGATGATCCCCTCGTACCGCAACATCGTCGCGCGCACCGCCGCCCGTTATGTCGCCAATCCCCCGGCCCCGGTCGCCGGCAACCGTACGCCGCCCGAAACGTTTCTCACCCAGACGGGCAAACCCGTCCGCGGCTGGGCCGTCGCCACCCAGTCCACCCCGTGGGGCCAGACCGACTATACTTGGAACAAGGGTGCCAACGCCTGGTATGCCCAGCATTTCTTTGAGCACTACCTCTTCACCCAGGACAAAAAGTTTCTCGCCGAGGTCGCCTATCCGCTGATGAAGGAGGTCTGCCAGTTCTGGCAGGACGACATGAAGCAGCTCCCCGACGGCCGCTACGTCGCCCCTCTCGGCTGGTCGCCCGAACAGGGCCCGCACGAGGACGGCGTCACCTACGACCAGGAGCTGCTCTGGGACCTGTTTGACAATACCGTGCAGGCGGCCGACGCCCTCGGCAACGACCGCGCCTTCCGCGACGAGATCGCGCGGCTGCGCGACCACCTTGTCATGCCCAAGGTCGGCAAATGGGGCCAGCTCCAGGAATGGATGGAGGACACCGACGACCCCCAGAATCACCACCGCCACATCTCGCAGCTCTTCGGGCTCTATCCCGGCCACCAGATCACGCCGCAGACGCCCGACCTTTTTGCCGCCTCCAAGGTCATCATCAACGCCCGCGGCGACGCCGGCGCGACCGAGTGGTCCTTCGCCTGGCGCACCGCCTTCTGGGCCCGCCTGCTCGACGGCGAAAACGCCTACGCCCGCCTGAACAAGGAGCTCGCCTATTCCCCCGACAACCGGACCGCCGGCACCTCCGCCAATCTGTTTGAGAACTACCCGCCGTTTCAGATCGACGGCAACCTCGGCGGCACCGCAGCCATCTGCGAAATGCTGCTGCAGAGCCAGACGCCTGAGATCACGCTGCTGCCCGCCCTGCCCAAAGCTTGGGCCACCGGCTCGTTCAAGGGCCTGCGCGCCCGCGGCGGCTTCGAGGTCGATGCCACCTGGCAGGAGGGGAAACTCACGTCCGCCACCGTCCGCAGCATCACCGGCACGGGCGGCAAGCTCCGCTACGGCGGCAAGGTCGTCGACCTCAACCTCCGCCCCGGCCAGTCGAGGACGCTCGGCGCCGAGTTCTGATGGGCTGGAATCTAGAAGTCAGGAGCCAGGAGTCAGAAGTCAGGAGCCGATGGACCGATCCCCGAACTCAGAACTCAGAACCCAGAACCCAGAACTCTTGGGACACGCAGACTCAGCCTTGCTGAAGGAGTTGGCCGCGGCTCGCCCGGATGGTTCGCCTGCCGGATCATTCACTCAACCGACGATGGGATTACGGACCGTAGGAAAGCGCCGTGCCGTCAGGCATCGTCACCTTGACCGGCTGGCCCTGCTTGATCACCAGACCGCTGTAGTTTTCACCGGAGACGGAAGCGAACGGCTTGATGTATTTGTCGGGAGTGGTGCCAACCAGTTGGTCAAAAGTCACCGAGGTCACCCCGTGTTCGAGCATGTACTGATCCGCCCCCGCGGAGAGCTGGCGGAGATTATTGGTCACGGCCTTCTGCTGGGCGGCGCTCAGTGCCGGGGCCGGCGCGGCCGCGACAATGGTGGAGTTCTTGAGCGACAGGCGGGTCGTCAGGCTTCCGCCTAATTTCGTCAGAACCACCACGTCGCCGAGTTTTTCATCGTAGGTCAGCGCGGTGACGGTATAGCCGTCGAAGCGTCCTCCGACCGGCACCCAATCAACCCGCCCGGTGGTCTGGTTGAGCAGGGAGACACTGGTGATCCCGCCGATGACGAGCACCCCGTCAAACTCGAGGTCGTCACCCAGAACGGAGAGCGGCAGCAGCAATAAAAGGAGGAGAAGTTTCATATTTCTAGCGGGGGTGCCGTCAGCCGATACGAGCACCCTGAACCGGCTACCCCGAAACGCAAGTGAGCCGGATGGAAGGTTGCGCGCGGGCAGCAGGGCCACCGTCCTTATCGCCGAGCTTGAAGAATCGCCCAAGCCCTGCATTGTTCGCCCCTCCATGACCGAGTCCGCCGATACCACTGCCGAAAACCAACCCGACTCCGACGCGCCTGTGCCGGAAGCAACTGCCATCCCGGCCCCCGACCAGTCCGCGCTGGTCACTGCCGCCAAGAAGGAGGCGGCCGACAATCTGGACCGCTACCTGCGGGTGGCGGCCGACTTGGAGAACTTTCGCCGCCGTACCGTGAAGGAGAAGGAGGAGCTCCGCCTGTTCGCCTCCTCTCGCCTGCTGGAGGACCTGTTGCCCGCCCTCGACAATCTCGCCCTCGGCCTGGCGGCCACCAAGGCCCCCAACGCCGACCTGAAATCCCTCGCTGGCGGCGTCGAGATGGTGCTGGGCCAGCTCAAGACAACTCTTGCCAACCACGGTCTCAAGGAAATCAACCCCGCGGGCCTGGCCTTCGACCCCCACCAGCACGAGTCCATTTCCCACCAGCCCAGCGCGACCGTGAAGGAGGAGCACGTGCTCACCGTCGTGCGTACCGGCTACTCGCTCAACGGCCGCCTGCTCCGCCCGGCGAGCGTCATCGTCTCCAGCGGCCCGGCGAAGGAGGGGAAGAGCTGATTCGGCCGGGACTGAACGGTAGGGACGGCTCTCCGAGCCGTCCGCGGACGCCACGGAGTGACGTCCCTACCAACAGACACCATACGTGTCGTTGTGCCACCAGCCCATAGAATCCCATTACCATGGCCAAGGAAGATTACTACGACCTGCTCGGCGTCGCGAAGAACGTCTCGCCGGAGGACCTCAAAAAGGCCTACCGCAAGAAGGCGATCCAGTACCATCCGGACAAAAATCCCGGCAACAAGGAGTCCGAGGAGATGTTTAAAAAGGTGTCGCACGCCTACGAGGTGCTGAGCGACGCCGAGAAGCGCGCCGCCTACGACCGCTACGGTCCGTCGGCGTTCGATGGCAGCGCCGGAGCCGGTCCGCGCGGCCCCGGCGGCTTCCCGGGCGGTGGTGGCGGCGGCTTTCACGATCCGTTCGACATTTTCCGCGAGGTCTTCGGCCAGCAGCGCGGCGGCGGTGGTAGCGGCGGCATTTTCGACGAGATGTTTGGCGGCGGGGGCGGTGGTGGCGGCCACGACGGCGCCGATCTGCGCTACGACCTCGAAATTACGCTCGAGGAGGCGGCGCGCGGTTTGGAGAAGGAAATTTCGTTTCGGAAGAACATGGCATGCGAACGCTGCTCCGGCTCGGGCGCCGAGCCCGGCTCGAAGCGGGTGACGTGCCCGACCTGCCGCGGCGCGGGCCAGGTGCGGCGCAGCGGCGGCATCATCACCTTCACGCAGACGTGTCCATCCTGCGGCGGTGCGGGCCAACGCATCGAGAAACCCTGCACGGCGTGCCGCGGTGAGGGCCGGGTGCCGCAGACGACCAAGCTGACCGTGCGCATCCCGCCCGGGGTCGACAGCGGCTCGCGGCTGCGCTCGAGCGGCAATGGCGAGGCTGGCGCGGCCGGCGGCCATGCGGGCGACCTCTACATCGTGCTCGCGGTGAAGGACCATGAGCTCTTCGAGCGGCAGGGCGACGACCTGTTCTGCGAGATTCCGGTGAAGTTCACCCTCGCCACGCTCGGCGGCAGCATCGAGGTGCCGACGCTCTTTGGCAAAGGCTCGCTGAAAATTCCGCCCGCGACGCAGAGCGGTACGACATTCCGCCTGCGCGAGAAAGGCATGCCGAGCCTGCGCGGCGGCCGGCAGGGCGACCAGCTCGTGCGCGTGCATGTGGAGGTGCCGCAGAGTCTCAGCACCGAGCAGAGGCGAATTCTGGAAGAGTTCGCCCGCGTGAGCGGCGACGCCGCCGAGCCGACTTCGAAGAGCTTCTTTGAGAAGGCGAAAAAGTTTTTCTGAGGGGCGGAGCTCGGGATTCCGTTAGCCGGCTTGGTTTGAGTGTAGCCGGGGTCGCTGACCCCGGGGATTGAGGCCATGGGTCCCAAGGCACCGGGGTCAGCGACCCCGGCTACAGTGTTGGATTCGAGATTTGACCGCTGTTCCTAGCGCTTCAGCTCGGGTGCCGTGAGCGCCTTGGTCGCCTCGTCGACGAGGCGGGGCTCGGCGATCTTCTTCTCGCTGCCGGCGCCGAGCTTCTCGAGTTTGCGTCCGGTGACGAGGAGCTGGCTCTCGGTCTGGTAAACGGTGCTGTTATACGCACCCACCGCCTGCTGCAGCCGCTGGCCGAGCTCGTCGAGATTTTTCGCCACCGCGCCCACGCGCTCGTGCAGCTCGAGGCCGAGCTTGCGGATTTCCTCGGTGTTCCGGGAGAGGGCCTCCTGCTTCCAGCCATACGCCGCCGCCTTCAGCAGCGCGATAAGCGTGGCGGGCGAGGCGAGGATGACGCCGACATTGGTGCCGCGTTCAAAAAGGTCGGGCTCGTAGCGCAGCGCCGCGCTGTAAAACGCCTCGCCCGGGATGAAGAGCACGACGAACTCGGGCGCGGGCTGAATGTTCTTCCAGTAAGCCTTGTTGCCCAGCGCGTCGATGTGGCCGCGGACGGCACGGGCGTGCTCGGTGAACTTCGCCTTGCGCACCGTCTCGTCGCCGGCCTCAAGCGCCTCGAGGAACGCCTGCATCGGCGCCTTGGCGTCCACCGCGATGGATTTGCCGCCGGGCAGGCGGATGATCATGTCGGGCCGGAATTCGCCCGCGGCTTGCTGCTGGCTGAAGTCCACGTTTTCGACCATGCCGGCGAGCTCAACGACGCGCTGAAGCTGGAGCTCGCCCCAGCGGCCGGCCGTGCTGGTGGAGCGGAGCGAGCGCGAGAGCTTGGTGGTCTCGGCCTGGAGCGTGGCGCTGGTGGTAGCGAGGCCCTTGAGCTGCTCGGAGAGCGAGCCGTAGGCCTCCTTGCGGGCGTTTTCGAGGGCGACGATCTTGAGGTCCACCTTGTCGAGCGACTCGCGGATGGGCTTGACGAGCGAGTCGCCCGCGCGCTTGAGAAACTCGTCGGAATTGCGCGTGAGGGCGTCGGCCGCCAGCGCCTTGAACTCGAGGGTGAGGCGCTCGCGGGCCTCGGTGAGCGCGGCGAGCTTGGCGGTGGCGGAGGCGCGCTCGGCGGACAGGGTTTGTTCGATCTGGGATTTTAGATTGGAAATTTCAGCCAGCTGGGCGCGGGCGTCGGCTGACTCGGCGGTGAGGCGGGCGTTGTCACCCTCGCGGGCGCGGAGGCGTTCGGCCAGCACCGCGGCCTGCTGGCGGAGCAGGAGCCAGACGGCGCCGGCGGTCAGCAGGGCGGCGGCGAGGGCGATGAGAAACGTCGTCACGTCCCCAGCGTGCGCGACGGCGGCCGGCCGGCAAGGGCGGAAACGCCGCCATCCGGCCGCGTGGCTGTCAGCGCACGGAAAGCGGGGGAGGTGGGCAACGGGCAACCGGCCTGGGCCGGGTGCGCCGCCCGGTCACTTGGCGGCAATGCGGCGGACGACCCAGTCGATGATGGCCGCATCGTCGTGCTCGTGCCGCCAGACTAGGCTGAGAAACTCCGCGGGCAGGATGTCGTGGATCTTGAAAAACTTCCGGTCGCCCCCGCAGCAATACATCAGCGAGGACGGGAGCTCGCCGCGGAGTTTGGCCTTCGCCTTCGGGATGAGCCGGGGCAGCCACTCAATGCCCTGCACGGCGGCGGTCTTGGCGGGCATCCCGGGCTCGTTGAGGACGGTGGCGGAGGGCCGGCCGCCCTGGACGTTCAGGAAATAGTCGCGGCGCACGAGCTCGATGGCGAGGGCGATATCGTAGCCGGGCTCGCCGGAGTTGTTCTGGTCCTCGGCATAGTCGAAGAGGTTCTGCGGGGTGAGGCCGTTGGCGGCGAGCCGGGTGGCGTCCGCCGCCGGGAGAAACGCGGCCGGGTCGCGCCGGCCGGTGGCATAGAGACTGACAGCCTGATCGTAGAGGGCGTGGAACTTTTGGGCGAAGTCGTAGTTTTTCATGGGTGAGAACGGTAAGTGGGAAGCCAAGAAGCCAGGAACGGATGGAAACGCAAATGGCCCGGTCGGGCAATCGGGTTGTTGGATGCCGGGGAATCTCGGTTTGGCAACCTGGCCGCCGGCATTGCGCTTGGCCGTCTCTTGGTTTCCTGGCTTCCCGCTTCAATTATTGTCTTCCCGTTCCGGCGCGGGGCGGAAGTCGATCAGGCGCTTGACGCGGTCCACCCGGTACACCTCCACGTCGAGGCGGCCGTTGAGCTCGTAGCGGCGCTTGGTGCGGCGGCCGATGAGCGACCCGTGGCCGGACTCGCTGAACAGGGTCGGCTCGCCCAGGCCGGCGGCCGGCACCAGGCCGAAGGCCATCGACTCGATCAGCTCGATGAAGAAGCCGTGCGGCCGGACGTCGGTGATGACGGCGGCGAAGCGGGTTTTGGTCTTCTTCTCCAACTCGCGCTCAAAGAACTCGAGCAGCTTGATCTTCTGCGACTCGCGCTCGGCCTCGGAGCTGTTGATCTCGGTCAGGCTCAGGTGTTCGCCGAGCGCCGTGATGCGGGCGAGGTCGTAGCCGATGATCTTCGGCGGGGGCTGGAACGGATGGTCCGCGCCGCGTTCCGCGCCGGCGGGCGGCGGGGTGCCCCAGCTGCGGCCCTCGTTGGCTTCCTTGGCAAAATAGGTGTCGAGCACGCGGTGGACGACGAGGTCGGAGTAGCGGCGGATGGGCGACGTGAAGTGCGTGTAGTCGCGCTTGTGCAGGCCGAAGTGGCCGTCGGCCGTGCCGCGGTAGCAGGCCTTCTTCAGGCTGCGGAGCAGCTGCGTGCGCAGCGTGTGCCCCTGCGGGTGGTCCTTGAGGGTGGCGAGCAGCTTGACGATCTCCTCGCGCCGCCCGAGGTCGCCGGTCTGGATGGCGAAGGTGCCCAGCAGCTCGCGCAGCTCATTGAGCCGCTCGGGGTCGGGCTGGTCGTGGACGCGGTAGAGCGACGGCAGCCGCGAGGTGCGCGTGAGGCGGGCGACGGCCTCGTTGGCGGCGAGCATGAACTCCTCGATGAGCTGGTGGCTCTCGTCGTGCTCGATCTTCTCAAGGCGGTCGGCGTAGCCCTCAGCATCGACGAAGATCTTGGTTTCGGGCATGTCGAGGTCGAGGCTGCCGTGGGCCATGCGGTCGCGGCGGAGCAGGCTGGCGATGGCCCAGAGCTTGCGAATCCAGCCCTGCAGGTCGACGAGCTCGAGATCAGTGAGCGAGCTCAGGGCGCGGCCGGTCGAGCCCGTCTGGTGCTTGGCCGGCAGCGGCAGGGCGCGGATCTTGTCCAGGCTGCTCTCGAACAGCAGGGCGTAGGCCTGCTTGTAGGTGAGGCGCTTGCGGCTGCAGATGACCGTGTTGGCGAAGGTGGTCGACTTGAGCCGGCCGGTCTTGTCGAACACGAGGAACGCGGCCTTGGTCAGCCGGTCCTGCGCCTCGACGAGCGAGCAGAGCCCGTTGGACAGCTTCTCCGGCAACATGGGCACCACGCTGCCCACGAGGTAGGTCGAGTTGCCGCGCCGCTGCGCCTCGCGGTCGAGTGCGGTGCCAGGCTTCACGTAGGCCGAGACGTCGGCGATGTGGACGCCCACGCGAACCTCGCCGTGGTCGAGTGTCTCAAGGGAAAGCGCGTCGTCAAAATCCTTGGCGTCGTCCGGGTCGATCGTGAACACTGGCAGCGCGCGGTAGTCCAGGCGGCCGGCGAGCTCGCGGGGCCGCACGGTGTCGGGCAGGCCGGCGACCTCGCGCTCGACCTCGGCGGGGAAGCGCGGGTCGAGGGCGTATTTGCGGTAGACGCCGAGCAGTTCGGCGCGCGGCTCCCAGGTCTTGCCGAGGCGTTCGGTGATCTCGCCTGCGATGGGGCGGTTGCGCTCCGTCCACTCGTGAAGGTGCACGACCACCTTGTCGCCGGGGCCGGGGATGGGTTTGAGCCCGCCCGCCGCCGGATCGGCGACGAGCACCTGCTGCACAAAACGCGGGTCGTCAGCCACGACGCACCAGGCGCCGCGGAGGCGCTGCAACGTGCCGACCACCTCGGCCCGGCCGCGCTCGACAATGGCGACGACGCAGCCCGTCTGCTCCTCGCCGCGGCCATCGCGGCGGCGGCGGAGGCCGGGGTTGACCCTGACCTCGACGCGATCGCCGGGCAGGGCGACGTTGCTGTCCTCGGGCGGGATCTGGATGGAGTCGGGAGCCGGCCGGCCGGGCACGGCATCGGGGACGACAAACGACCAGCCGCCGGCGCGGAACTGGATCTTGCCGGTGACCAGGTCCCGGCGGTCGGCCGCCGGGGGGCGCGCCGCGGCCGGACCCGGCCGCGCCTTGGCGTGGCTGCGCGGGGGCGGCAACGCGGGTTCGCGCGTCCGACCACGTCCGGCGGGCGCGGCCGGCCGCGACGGTTCCGCGGCCGGCGGCGGGGGATGACCGGCGGCCTCCCGGCGCGCGGCGACGCGGCTCGATTGGAAGATGGGGCGTTCATCCCGCGCGGGGCGCGGTCGGCTGCCGCCGGGTAGGGCGATGCGATCACCTGATACGAGCACGACGGCGCCCTGGGACAGGAGCAGCCGCAGTTCGTGGGTGAAGACGTTGCGTTCTTTCTTGTTGAGGTTGAGCAGGCGGGAGAGATCGGTGCCGCTGGCCGGGCGGTAGTCGGGCTGGCGCAGGCGGTCGAGGAGTCGTTCGCGAAATTTCATGGGTGAGGGTCGGAAAGGGATGGTCGGGGCGCGCGTTGGTGGGCGCACCGGGCGTCTGCTGGACAGAGGCGGTCATCCCGGAAGGCCGCGTTTTGCGGCTGGCAAAATGCAACCCGGGGGGTTCTCTTGGGGCGATGAAAATCGTCCATGTCGCCAGCGAAATCTTTCCCTACGCGAAAACGGGGGGACTGGCTGATGCGGCGGGTTCGCTGGCGGCGACGCTGGCGGACCTCGGGCACGAGGTCTCGGTGTTTCTGCCCGGCTACCGGGTGGCCGTCGAGCACCCGCTCGCGGGCCAGGCCGAGCACCGGCTGAAGCTGCGGGTGGAGATGGGCGACGTGTTCATGAGCGGCGATGTGCGGTCGTTCTCCCCGCGGAAGAACCTCACGATCTACTTTGTCTGCCGGGAGGAATTCTTCGACCGGCGCCACCTCTACGGCACGCCGGAAAGGGACTACGAGGACAACCACCACCGGTTCATCTTCTTTTGCAAGGGCGTGGTCGAGACCCTCCGCCTGCTGGAGCTGGGCGCCGACATCGTCCACGGGCACGACTGGCAGTGCGGCCTGCTGCCGCTGCTGCTGCGCCACGCCGAGCAGCGCCACGGCGCCACGCTCGCGATCAAGACCGTGTTCACGGTCCACAACCTCGCGTTTCAGGGTATCTTTCCGATGCGCTCGTTTTACCGGACCAACCTGCCGGACGAGCTCATGGGCATCGACGGCGTGGAGTTCTACGGCCAGATGAACATGATGAAGGCGGGGCTGCTCTTCGCCGACCGCCTGACCACAGTGAGCCCGCGCTATGCCGTCGAGATCCAGACGCCCGAGTTCGGCTGCGGGCTCGACGGCGTCGTCCTCTCTCGCGCCGGCGAAATCACCGGCCTGCTCAACGGCATCGACGCCCGCATCTGGAATCCCGCGGTCGACGGTCTCATCCCCGAGCACTACAACGTGGGCGATCTGGCCGGCAAGACCCGCTGCCGCGCGGACCTGCTCAAACGCCACGGCTTAGATCCGGAGTTCCGCGGTCCCATCTTCGGCATGGTTTGCCGGCTGACGGAGCAGAAGGGCATCGATCTGGTGCTGGCCAACGCGGACTTTTTCAAGGCGGCGGACGTGCGGCTCGTCCTGCTCGGCACGGGCGAGCGGCGCTTCGAGACGGCGGTGCGCGAGCTGGCCAAGGCGTGTCCCAGCCGGGTGGCGGTGAGCACGCGTCAGGATGAATCCATGAGCCACCTGATCGAGGCGGGCAGCGATTTCTTTCTGATGCCCTCGCGCTTCGAACCCTGCGGACTGAACCAGATGTATTCGCTGGTCTATGGCACCCTGCCGCTGGTCGGCCGGGTGGGCGGACTGGCCGACACGGTGACGGACCTCGACGAGTATCCCGCCGCAGGCACCGGCCTGATGTTTGCGCCGACCGCCGAAGGCGTGCGGGACGGACTTTCGCGGGCGCTTAAGCTGTTCGACCAGCCGGCCCGCCTGGCGGCAGCGCAGGCCCGCGGCATGCGGAAGAATTTCAGCTGGACCCAGGCGGCGCGCGCCTACGAACGGCTTTACGAAGAGGCGATTTGAGCGGCGTCCCGCTGCCTGGCGGACGGCAAACCGCGGACGTTCAGGCAGCCGGCCGCGCGCGACGGCGAAAGGCGGCTCCGAGCATCAACGCGCCGCCGAAGGCGAGTAGAGCGACGGTGCCGGGTTCGGGCACTGCAGCCAGTTTCACATTGTCGAGCAGATCGTTGTCCTGGCTGTTGGTCCAGTCGCCGAGAATCCGGAGGTCGGTGAGGCTGCCGAGCACGCTGGAGATTTGCTGCGTGGTGGCCAGGGTGCTGGAGCCGGCCAGCGTCCAACCTTGGGTGCCGTCCAACTTGAACGAATACGAAGTGTAGTTCGTGGTGACCGGCCAGTTCGCCTGTGGCGCGGAGAAGGCAATGGAGGTGTTATTACCGGTCAGTACCACCATGTCAGCTTCGGTGCCGTTCCACGAGAGGCTCAGCTTCAGGTCAAAGCTGAGGGTGCCACCGTAATACGCAGCCTGGTTGCCGAGAAACTGGGCCGGGGCGTCGAAATAATCGTTGGCCCCGTTGGCGGGTTCCTGGAGGATGATGGCGCCACTGCCGTTGGTGCCACCGTTTGCAGTGTAGACGACGACGGTGTTGGGATCGGCGGCCGTGTAGGCATGCCAGCCGTCCGCGTTCAGGTTAAAATCCGAAAGGATCGACTGCGCGCGCCCCGCTCCGGCCGTCAACAAAAGGCCGGCGCACAACAGCAGGCACCGCGGTCTCCCGTGAGAAAATGGTTGGACGGCAATCATCGCGTGAATCGCCTAACCATCGGGCACTCTGGGTGCAAGTGCAATTGTTTCGCGGAAGGTGAGTGGGTCGAGGCTGTCCCTCAGGTAATGCGGAGCACGTGGCGGGGGGCGAGCAGGCGTTGCACCCGGGCGACGAGTTCGCGGGGCCGGAAGGGCTTGGTGAGGTAGTCAAGGGCGCCGAGTTCAAGTCCGAGATTCTGCGCGTCCGTGGTCGCCCAAGCCGTGAGGACAATCACCGGGATGGTGGCGGTGGACGGTTCGCGGCGCAGGATTTCGCAGACGCCGAAGCCGTCGATGTCTGGCAGCATGAGGTCGAGCAGAATGAGGTCGGGGCGGCGCTCCGCCACAGCGGCGAGGGCGGCCCGTCCGCTGGCCGCCGTGGCCACATCGCAACCGGCTTGGGTGAGGAGAAACCGGACCAGATCGGTCACATCTCGCTCGTCGTCAACACTGAGGATAAAGGGACGCATCCTCGGCATAATCGCACCCCCGGGTCACGGTGGCACGTCGTGCGGGTGACGATTGGGTAACTTTCCGCTCCGGGGACGGGGGGGCGGCCGGCGATTGAACTGGATGGGCGGCCACAAAAATGTCACATCAGCTTGACGGGTGTGCGCGGGCGAATTTCTCGTGTGCCATCCGTTTCCCGATGACCATCCGGCAGCTATTCCTGGGCAGCGTACTGGTGATTGCATTCGGCGGCCCGCTCCGGGCCGCGACCGTCCCGTCGATGCCGGGAGGCGAACTCGTGGCGGCGAGCGGCGTCTTCGACGTGCTAAACGGCGACCGGCAGTGGCTGGCGTCGGTCGAGTACCGGCTGGCGCCGCACATCTGTGGGCTGCGCCCCTGGCTGGGGGTGGCGGCGTCGGAGGGGACCACCTGGTTTGCCTCGGCCGGGCTGCTTTACACGGTGCAGACGGACGGTTGGCGCTGCTCCTTCGGATTTGCCCCGAGTTATTACACCACGGCGGTGGGCAAACAGCTCGGCCAGGATCTGGAATTTTACTCGTATGGCGAGGTCGGCTATCTTTGCCATGACGGCGAGGCCATCAACGTGCGCTTCGGCCACATCTCCAACGCGCACCTGGCCGACAAAAATCCCGGCGCGGAAATCCTCGAGCTGGGCTTTTCGATTCCCTTGTCCTGGTGACTGGTCGGGGTGGCGAGATTCGAACTCGCGGCCTCTACGTCCCGAACGTAGCGCTCTACCAGGCTAAGCTACACCCCGCAGTCTTGCCCAAGCCGACGGCTTGGGAGGGCAGAGGGAAAGGCCCGGACGGATGCGGTGCAACTTAATTCTTTCGGACGGTCTGATTCTGAGTCCGCAGACCCGCGACCAAGCGCGCGAATTCGCGGGAAAAGTAAACATCCCAGAGCCAGCTAGGGGGCATTTCGGAAACTGTAGCCGGGGTCGCTGACCCCGGTGCCTCAGATCGACAATTTCGCATCCCGGGGTCAGCTGACCCCGGCTACAACCAAGCCGAAGCCAGCTTCGGGCAATGAACCCATGAGAAATTCAACGGCGAAACCATGGGGCAATTTTTTATCGTCATCCCTGCGGGCTACCGCCGGATCGGCGGCCGCGGGTCCGGCGGCGCGCCACGGCGCCCCGTAAAAAGTGGCTGCCCGACTAGGAGTCGAACCTAGACAGAACGAGTCAGAGTCGTTCGTGCTACCATTACACCATCGGGCAGTGAAAAATCGAAAACGCGGAAAACGGGACGGCCGGACACCGGACTCAGCCGGCGGACAAAATGGAGCCGGCGATGGGATTCGAACCCGCAACCGCCTGTTTACAAAACAGGTGCTCTACCGTTGAGCTACGCCGGCGATGGGGATCGCGCGTTTTGCTAAGGAGGGATGACTGGAAAAAAACAAAGAATCAATTCGCCGGCCACCGGCCGGACGGAGCTGAAAAAGGGGCGGCATGGTGGCTCCCCGGGGACTCGAACCCCGAACCAATTGATTAAGAGTCAACTGCTCTACCATTGAGCTAGGAAGCCATGATGCCATCTACTAACAACTTAGGGCTTTTCATTTCCCGGCTCGCCCAGGTGCCGGGTCGAATTCACAGGCCTGCGCCCGAAAACCGAAGCGGTGCTGAACCAACCAGGACATGGGAAAGAACCAAGCGCCCGCCGCCGATGGGCTGCGGGAGGGGAGTTACTACGGAAGGATTTCACCCGGCCGCAAGAGGAAATTTGCCCTCCCGAGCACAACTTGGGCCGATCGGCGGGATGTCCCCGCCTGGCGACACCGGGATTCGGGCTGTTCAGGCCGGACTCACGGACCCAGGCTCGGACCCCTCGGCGCGGGCCGGACCCGGCTTCGCGATCGGCACATAGGCGGCCAGCCGCAGCACCTCGGAGGGGGAAACGCCAAGCCGGTGGGCGATCTGGTTGAGACGGACGGACTCGGGCGAAGTCAGTGCGGTCATGCGGGGGGTGCCATCCCGGTCCGCCCAGCCCACATGCGTCGGACGCTGGCGCGACCCCTTGATGAGATCGCGCAGGAACGTCGCATCGGCGGCAGGAGTTTCCATTGGGCCTAGCTATTGGCGGAAGAGGCGCCCGGCGTCAAGACACCCGCCACCAACCCGGCGTGACCGGCTAAGGAAGTTCAGCTTTTCGCCGGTGCTTTTTTGAGCTGTGTGACTTCGCTTTCGGCTTTGTCCAACTTCACCTGCAGGGCATCAGAATCTGCCCGGCTGGCATCCAGCTGGGTCTTCAGCCGGGCGGTGTCGGTTTTGGCCTCGGTCAGCTGCGCCTGCATTACCGTTGACTGCGCTTGGGCAACTTCGACTTCGCCCTGATGGCGGATGGAGGTGACTGTCGCGCTTTCCATCTTGGCTTGGTAGCCGTTGGCGAGCACCCGGGTTTGGTCCAGTTGGGTTTGGAGTCCGGCGGAGTCGGTTTTGCCGGCATCCACCTGCAGCTTGAGTTGGGCCGATTCCGACTGGGCCGCATCCACCTTGGTCTGCAAAGTGACAGAGGCGGCCTTGGCCTCGTCCAGTTGCGACTGCAAACGGGTGGTATCGGCGGCATACTGGTCCGACCGGTTTTTGTCCTGCGCGATGGTGGCGTTGCGCGCCGTGACCCTGGTGCCGGAGACCACGAGGGCGACCAGCAGGATGACCGACGTGGCCCCGAAGAGAATGGCCCAGCGCGACACGCCTGCGGGCGGGGAAGCCGGTGCGGACGTCGCGACGGGCGCAGGAGGCTGTTCACCCGTCTGGTTGGAAGCGGTCGTTGGGGTGGTGGCAGGACGGTTGTTGGGAAGGTCGGGCATGATGAGGACAGACTACATCGCAACCTGGGCGGACGATATGAGGTCTAACCCGACCGGCCGTCCGGTCCTGGGCGATTGACTCACAGCAGATCGCTGCGGTCATCGAGACCCACCAAGAGAACAGAATTCCGACCCCCATGCGGGTTGGGCACGCTTTGCGCGGCCTGCGGATCGTCCGCCCAGCGGCCGTCGACAACAAAACGATATTCATATTGTCCGGACTTGAGTTTCAGCCGGACGGTCCAGTCACCGGTCCCAGTGGGAGCCAAAGGACACAGTTCCGGACGCCAGCCATTGAAAGTGCCGGCCACCTGCACGCTCCGGGCTTCCGGGGCGCAATAGGTCAGGATGAAGTCCTGCTCCTCCAGCGCGGGGTACCGTTCGGCGACGGGTTCCAAGTGTGATGGGGTCGGCATGGCAAATTGATTGGGAGATTTTCACCGATCAGGCTGTCGGACGTGGGTCAATAGACCTTATCCCTCCAGCCCAGTCCGTCCCGACTATGAGTCACGAACACCACCCGGTGAACTGCCCCGCGGCCGAGATCAGCTTTTCGAGCGCAGCCCGCCCATCAAATAGACGATCAGGCAGATCAGCAAAACCAAGCCGAGGCCGCCGCCGCCGATCGCGGGCCCGCCAATATAAAAACCGCCGCCGCCGAAGAGAAGGAGCAGAACAATGATCAATAGGAGTGGATTCATAGGGCACGTTACCACGCTCCGGCCGCCGGGCCAATGGGGCCTTCACCTCCGCAAGACCGGCGGCCCGCCGCCGGTTTTTCCGTTTGCGCCGCCGGGCGGGGGTTGCCAGCGTCACCGGTTCCATGAGCGAACTCACCACCGATATCTCCCACGACCAGCACGCGGTGCGGCGGCAGAAGCTGGCCGAATTGCGGGCGGCGGGCCAGGATCCCTTCCGGGCCAGCTGCCCGACAACGCATTTCTCAGCCGACGCCATCCGACTCTACGTCGAGGGTCAGGACAACGCCGTCAGCGTGTCGGTGGCCGGCCGGCTGGTCACAATCCGCGACATGGGCAAGAGCCAGTTCGTGAAGATTCTCGACCAGCAGGGCCAGATCCAGCTCTACGTGAAGAAGGACGTGGTGGGCGACGAAACCTATGCGGCCTTCAAGAAGTTCGATCTCGGTGACATCATCGGGACCACTGGCACGCTGTTCAAGACCAAGAGCGGCGAGATCACCGTGCGGGCGGAGCGCGTCACGCTCGTGGCAAAGGCGCTGCGTCCGCTGCCGGAAAAGTGGCACGGACTCAGCGATCCGGAACAGGTCTACCGCCAGCGCTACCTCGACCTGATCGTCAACCCGGAGTCGCGCCAGCGCCTGATGCTGCGGCCGCGGATTGTCGGGCACATCCGCCGGTTTCTGGAGGCGCGGCAGTTCATCGAGGTGGAAACCCCGGTGCTGCAGACCGTCGCGGGCGGCGCGGCGGCGCGGCCCTTCACCACCCACCACAACACGCTCGGGGTCGACTTCGTGCTGCGCATCTCGCTTGAGCTCTATCTCAAGCGGCTGCTCGTCGGCGGCTACGACCGCGTGTTCGAAATCGGCCGGAATTTCCGCAACGAGGGCGTGTCGCGCCGCCACAACCCCGAGTTCACCATGCTCGAGGTCTACCAGGCCTACAGCGACTACCGCGGTATGATGGAACTCATCCGCGCGCTCTTGCAGTCGCTCTGCTCCGACGTCCTCGGCACCTCGCGGATCAAGCACGCGGCGAGCGGGCAGGAGATCGAATTCGGCGGCGCGTGGCGCGAGGTGCCCTACCGGGACCTCATCCGCACGACCTCGGGTGACGCGGAGTGGTTCGGCCGCAGCAAGGCCGAGAAGATCGCCGGCGCGGAGAAGCTCGGTCTCGCGGTCGACCCGAAGTGGGAGGAGTTTGAAATCACCAACGAGATCTTTTCCAAGCTGATCGAGCCGACCCTGATCCAGCCGACCTTCGTGATCCACCTGCCGAAGGAGCTCTGCCCGCTGGCGAAGCTCAACCAGGAGGACCCGACGGTGCTCGATGTGTTCGAGCTCTGCATCGGCGGCATGGAGATCGCGCCCGCCTACAGCGAGCAGAACGACCCCGACGTGCAGCGCCAGATGTTCGAGGCGCAGGCCGGCGGGGAGCAGCAGAACATCGACCAGGACTTCCTGCTCGCGCTGGAGCACGGGATGCCCCCCGCCGGCGGCATGGGGGTGGGCATCGACCGCCTCTGTATCCTGCTCACCGGAGCTGAGAGCATCCGCGACGTCATCCTGTTCCCGCAACTGCGGCCGGGCACGGCGGGGTGATGGCGGAATGCGGATTGCGGAATGCGGAATGATTGGGCCAGCATGTCCGCCGCTGCGAAAGCTCACTCCGCACTCCGCCATCACCACTCCGCACTTCCTTCATGCCTTGGTATCTTTATCTCGCCCTGAAGCAGCTGTTCCCGACCGGGCGGCGGTTTCCGTTTTTCACGGCCATCTCCGTGATGGGGGTGGCGCTGGGGGTGATGGTTCTCGTGGTAGTGACAAGCGTGATGGGCGGCTTCGGCTCGGAGATCCGGCGCATGATCGTCGAGACCCAGGGGGAGGTGCAGATCAAGGCGCAAAATCCCATCGACGATTATTCGGCCGCGATCCGGTTGCTCGACGCCCAGCCCGATGTGGCCGCGGCGACGCCGATTTCCGAGGGCGGCGTGCTGGTCGAACATTCCAAGCATGTCGCCTATTCCTTCATTCAGGGGATGGATCTGGCCACCGTGGACAGTGTCTTCCAGCTCGCCAAATACATCTACGAGGGCTCGCTGGACAATCTGGACGATGACTCGGTGATTCTCAGCTCCCAGCTGGCTGCGGCGCTCGCCGCGAACGTCGGCGACCGGATCGAGGTGTATTCTCCGCTGCTGATCGAGAGCCTGAAGAGCGACACGGTGGTGCTACCCCGCGAGGTGCGGGTCGTGGCCCTGATGGAAATCGGGCACCAGCAGCTCGACAGCAGCCGCATGTACGGGACGATGCGCTTCGTGCAGGGCATCTACGGGCTGGGCCACAGCGTCCACGGCATCAACGTGCGCCTGAAGCCCGGCACCGACGAGGATGCGGCGGCCGCCCGGCTCAACGCGGTGCTGCCGGGGACGCTCAGGGCGTTTTCCTGGCAGGACAGTTTTCAGGAGTTTCTCTGGGTTCTCGGGCTGGAGAAGGGCATGATCTTTTTCCTGCTGCTGATCATCGTGGTGGTCGCGGCGTTTTCCGTCATGAGCTCGCTGCTGATTTCGGTGGTGCGCAAGACCCGGGAGATCGGCCTGCTGGGCGCGCTGGGCGGCCGGCCCCGCCAGGTGGCGGCGTGTTTCTGCGCGCAGGGCTTCATCATCGGCCTCAGCGGCACGGTGCTGGGCCTGGCGCTGGGCTTTGCGCTGCTGGCGGTGCGGAACGACATTGTGCTGGGCCTCGCCCGCGCCACGCAGCGCGAGGAAGTACTGAAGCGCTTCTACCAGTTCAGCCAGCTGCCCGCCCACACGCTCCCGGGTGACGTCGTTGAGATCGTCGTCTTCACCCTCGTCATCTCGACCCTGGCCGGCCTGATCCCCGCCTGGCGGGCCGCCCGCCTCAAGCCGGTGGAGGCCCTCCGCAACGAGTGAGCTCGTGGCGCAACGTCCAACCTCCAGCGTTCAACGCTCAACGTTCAAACCCCAATCTCCGATCACCGATGCCGGACACTCCGCCCAATTTCCACGCTCCTGCTTCGGACGTTGAACGTTCAAGGTTGAATGTTGATCGTGGCGCCGTCCCGGCGCCGCCGCCCGTGCTGGCGGCCGCGGCCCTCAGCAAGGGCTACCGCAGCGGCGACCGCCGGATCGAGGTGCTGCGCGGCGTGGATCTCACGGTCGCCGCCGGCGAGAGCGTGAGCATCCGCGGCGAGTCCGGCTCCGGCAAATCCACGCTGCTGCACCTGTTCGCCGGTCTGGACTCGCCCGACACGGGCATGCTCGCCTGGGAGGGCCGGCCCGCGCTGCCGCCGGAGCACCGGGCGGCGTTTCTCGGCCTGGTGTTCCAGTCGTTCTATCTCATCCCCGAACTCGATGCGCTGGGCAACGTGCTCATGGCCTCGCGCATCCTGCATCCGCCCGGCGGCGCCGAGAGAGAGCGCGCGCAGGAGCTGCTGCAGCGCGTCGGTCTCGCCGAACGCGGCCACCACCTCCCGGCCCAGCTGTCGGGCGGCGAACGCCAACGGGCCGCCATCGCCCGCGCCCTGATCAACCGGCCCCGCCTCCTCCTCGCCGACGAGCCGACGGGCAACCTCGACGAAAAGACGGGCGACAGCGTGATCGAGCTGCTGCTCGGCCTCTGCGCCGAGACGCAGACGGCCCTGGTGCTGGTGACGCACAACGCCGCCCATGCCGCCAAGACCGGCCGGCAGCTCTTCCTGCACAACGGCGTGCTGGGGTAGGGCGGGAGCCGGAGCTGACGATGGCTGACAGCGGAATTGCCCGGATCGGATCTTCCCGATCCGGGGTCAGCCGTGCCAGCCAGGGTGAACCCGCGCCTATTTTTCATGTAGCAGTTCAGGCGGTTGCAGCTATCGTGCGAACCCATGGCATCCCCTAAAATCCGCTGCGGCGTCGCCGGCGTCGGTTCGCTCGGCCAGCATCACGCCCGCATCTACGCCGCCCTCCCGGGCGCGGTGCTCGCCGGCATCTACGAAACCAGCGACACCCGCGCGGCGGAGATCTGCGCGAAGTTCAACTGCGCGCGTTTCGCCACGCTGGATGAGCTGGGGGCGGCGTGTGACGCCGTCTCGGTGGTGGTGCCCACCGACCGGCATGCGGCGGTGGCGCTGCCGCTGCTGGCGAAGAAGTGCCACGTGCTGATTGAAAAGCCGCTCTGCGCCTCGCTCGCCGAGGCCGAGCAGGTGCTGGCGGCGGCCCAGGCGCACGGCTGCCTGGTGCAGGTCGGGCACATCGAGCACTTCAACCCGGTGATGGCCTTCCTCGAAAAGAACGCCGACGAGCCGCGCTACATCACCGCCGAGCGCCTCGCGCCCTACCAGACCCGCGGCACGGAGGTCGGCGTGGTGCTCGACCTCATGATCCACGACATCGGCATCGTGCTCGCGCTGGTGAAGTCGCCGATCGCAAAGATCGACAGCGTCGGGGTGACCGTGCTCTCCAAGAGCGAGGACATCGCCAACGCCCGCATCCAGTTCCAGAACGGCTGCGTGGCCAACCTGAGCGCGAGCCGGATGAGCACGAAGAAGGCCCGTGAAATCCGCATCTTCCAGGGCAACGCCTACCTCTCGCTCGACTTCATGAACCAGGCCGGGCACCTGGTGAAGAAGAGCGACATCATCGCCTACGGCCTGAAAATGAAGATCGGCCTCGTCAAGGCGGGCGACCTGAGCGCAATCCCGGTGAAACAGATTCCCATCGAAAAAGGCGAGCCGCTCGCCCTGGAACTCGCGCATTTCGTCGAGAGCGTGGCCAAGGCGAAGCAGCCGAAGGTCGGCGGCCGCCTCGGCCTGAGCGCGCTGGAGGTGGCGATCGCGATCACGGAGCAGATCCGGAACGCGGATCAGAACCGCTGACCGCGGAAACCCGGGACCTCGCCAACGCCCCTCGCGCCCGGCGCCCCCTGCCACTTTCCCATGACCGAGCCAACCCCACTGCCTCTCCGCCTGCCACCGCCGACGGGCGGGCGGGTGGACCTGCTGGTGATCGCGGGGGAGCATTCGGGCGACGAACACGCCGCGCGCATGGTGGCTGGTCTGCTCGCCCGGGAGCCCGGGCTTGCCGTCGCGGCACTCGGCGGTCCCAGGCTGGCAGCGGCCGGAGCCCAGTTGCTGCGCGATCTCACGCTATCATCGGCCATCGGCCCGGGCGAGGTGTTGCGGAAGCTCTCATTTTTCCGCGCCCTGATCGCCGAAACCGTAAGGTGGATCGGAGAACACCGGCCGCGGGCGGTCTGCTTCGTCGATTCCTCGACGCTGAACCTGCGGATCGCCAAGGCGCTTTTTGGGCGGGGCTATTCGGCCAAGGCCGGCGGACCGACGAAAACGCTGTATTACATCAGCCCGCAGATCTGGGCGTCGCGGGCCGGACGCCGATTTGCGATGGCCCGGCACCTCGACGGCCTGGCGGCGATCTTTCCGTTTGAGCCCGGGGTGTATGCCGACACCGGACTGCCGGTGGAGTTTGTCGGCCACCCGTTCGCCGCGGCGGATTACCAGCCTCCGGTCCGATACGACCCGGCCGGCCCCGTCCTGCTCCTTCCGGGCAGCCGCACGGCCTCGGTGGCGCGGATCTTTCCGATTCTGCTGGCCGCTTACCGTGCGTGGGGCGGGGATCGCGGGGCGGTGGTGCTTTATCCGAGTGAAGGGATTCGCGCCGTGCTGGAACGATTCCCCTTGCCCGCCCAGGTTGTGCTTCGCCGGACAGGCGGACCGGACGGGCCGTTCGCGGCGGCGGCCGTGCTCACGACCAGCGGAACAATGTCGATGCACTGTGCTCTCGCCGGCATCCCCGGGGCGGTGACCTATCGCGCCGACCCCCTCTTTTACCTGCTCGGCCGACTGCTCGTGAAGGTCAAGTACATCGGCATTGCCAACCTGTTGCTGGGCGAGGCGATGTATCCGGAATACATCCAGGGCGAGGCCACGCCGGCGGCGCTGGCGGCCGAACTGCGGGCCTGTATCAGCGACCCCGCCCGGCGGGAGCGCACTCTGGCCCAGGCGGTGCGGTTGCGGGCCCTGCTGGGCCGATCGGAGGGCGAGTCCGCGGCGGACTGGATTTGGCGCCAGGTGTGCCGATAAGGATCACCGACATTGCAAAACCCGTGGGATTAATCACCCTGCGGCGCAAACGTCTGCCCCATTCATGATCGAACCGCCTGCCAGTCAGCCACCGCCCCGGCTCCAGCCCGGGCGGGCTCTCGTGCTAATTGCCGTGATCTGCGGCGGGTTGGCCGTGACGTGGCTGGTCAGCCACGCGGTGCGCGGCTGGATCGATGGAGTCTTGGCGCGGCCCGACTCGGTGGCGCGGCTGAATGACTGGCTCCCGCCGTTGGTCTGGGGTGTGGGCGTCTTCGCGAGCGTCCTGATCGCGGTGCTGGTGACCTTGCTGGGCAGTGCGCGGCAACGGGCCTGGAATCTCGCGGGCAAGATGGCCCGCGACCTCGCCCGCGCTGAAGCGGAGTCGCACAAGCTCGCGCTGATTGCGAGCCACACCAGCAACAGTGTCATTCTCACCGATCGTGAGGGCCGCATCGAATGGGTTAACAAGTCTTTCACCCGCATCACGGGCTTCTCGCTCGAGGAAGTGCGCGGGCGGAAACCCGGTGCCGTCCTGCAGGGCCCCGCTTCCGACCGGAAGGTGGCGGCCCAGATGAGCGAGGGGATTCGGTCCGGGACCGGTTTCAAGTCGGAGATCCTCAACTACTCCAAATCCGGCCGGCCCTTCTGGGTCGAAATTGACGCGCAACCGCTCCGCGACGACCACAAGACCGTCACCGGTTTCATGGCGATTGAGACCGACATCACCGGCCGCAAGCAGGCGGAACTGGAACTGGCGCGCAAGGAAGCCCAGCTGCGTTTCATCTTTGAGTCGGTACCGGTCGGCCTTTCCTGGTTCCGGGTCGGCCAGCAGCAGGACACCCACCTCGTCAACACCGCCCACTCCCGCATCACCGGCGTGCCGGCTGAGCGGTGCCGCGAGGTCGGCGCCTATTCCCGCGCCACCCACCCGGACGACCTGCTGCGCCAACGGGAGCTCACCGCCCGCCTGGAAAGGGGCGAAACGGATCATTTCACTCTGGAAAAACGCTACGTTCATCCCGACGGCACGGTGGTCTGGGCCATCCTCAGCGTCCGGGTGCTGGTGGATCCGGCCACCGGGGAGCGGCAGCAGATGGGAACCCTCGTGGACATCACTGAGCGCAAACGCTCGGCGGAGGACCTGGAGCGCAAGGAGGCCCAGTTCCGTTTCATTTTCGAGTCGGTCCCGGTCGGCATCTCGTGGAGCGTGCCGGGGGAAGTCGCCTCCCACATGGTCAACCCCGAGCATGTGCGGCTCACCGGCGTGACGGCCGAGGCCTCCCGCCAGCCGGGCGCCTTCGTCCGGGTGACGCATCCGGACGACGTGCTGCGGCAGCGCGATCTCAATGCGCAGTTCACCCGCGCCGAGATCGACCACTATACCTTTGAAAAACGCTATCTGCATCCGGACGGCCGGGTGGTCTGGGTGGCATTCACCACCCGCCTGTTCGTCGATCCTGGCACGCGCCAGCGCCAGGCGGTGACGACCCTGGTGGATATCACGGATTTCAAGCGCGCCTCGGAGGAGCTCCGGCTGGCCAAGGAGGCCGCGGAACAGGCGAGCCTGGCGAAGAGCCAGTTCCTCGCGATGATGAGCCATGAGATCCGCACGCCGATGAACGGCGTGATCGGCATGACCTCGCTGCTGCTCGACACCAGCCTGACCGAGTCGCAGCGCGACTACGCCGAGACCATCCGCCAGAGTGGCGACAGTCTCCTCACCATCATCAACGACATCCTCGACTTCTCCAAGATCGAGTCGGGCCGCCTCGAACTCGAGCGCGAGCCGTTCGCCGTTCGCGGCGTGGTCGAGGGTGCGCTCGACCTGCTCGCGCCGCGCGCGGCGGAGAAAAAAATCGACCTCCTGTATGAGATCACGGACGGCGTGCCCGGCCTGATCCGCGGCGACGCCACCCGCCTCCAACAGGTGCTGGTCAACCTGCTGGGCAACGCGATCAAGTTCACCGAAGTCGGCGAGGTTGTGCTGTCGGTGTCCGCGCTGGCCGGCAGTTCCGGCTGCACGGAATTGACCTTCGCCGTGCGCGACACCGGCATCGGCATTCCGCCCGAAGGCCTGGAACGGCTGTTCAAATCCTTCTCGCAGGTCGACGCCTCCACCACGCGGCGCTTCGGCGGCACCGGTCTCGGTCTCGCCATCAGCAAACGCCTGGTCGAGCTCATGGGCGGAACCATGCGGGTCGAGAGCGAGGTTGGCCGGGGCTCCACCTTTGCCTTCGTCCTCGGGGTCGAGCCGGTGGCCACCACTCCGCGCCCTTTTGTCAGCCCCGCCCGGGTGCAGCTGGAGGTCAAGCGCCTGCTCATTGTCGACGACAACGCCACCAACCGTCGCATCCTCGCCACCCAGGCGCAAAACTGGGGCTTGGTGCCGCGCGCCGTCGCCTCGGGCCCCGAGGCTCTGGCGCTGCTGCGCGGCGGTGAGCGTTTCGATGTGGGCATCCTCGACATGCAGATGCCGGACATGAGCGGCACGATGCTCGCCCGCGAGATCCGCGCCTTCCGGCCCGCCGAAGGCCTGCCCCTCATCCTCCTGTCGTCGCTCGGTCAGCGGGAATCCGCGGATGAACACATCCTGTTCGCCGCCTGCCTTACCAAGCCCGCCAAGCCCTCGCACATCTTCGACGCCCTGGCGGGTCTCTTCACTTGGGAGGAAGCCATGCCCGTGATCCGCACCAGCGTGCCCACCCGTCCGCCGGCGGAGGCCGCGCATGCCGACCGGATCCTCGTCGCGGAGGACAACCCGGTGAACCAGAAGGTGGCGCTGCACATGCTCGCCCGGCTCGGCTACCACGCCGACATGGTGGCGAACGGTCTCGAAGCGATTGAGGCGGCCCGCCGCCAGCCCTACGACGTCATTTTGATGGATGTGCAGATGCCCGAGCTGGACGGGCTCGAGGCCACGCGCCGGATGCGGTCCGCGCCCCAGCCCGGCCATCCGCGGCCATGGATTGTGGCGCTGACGGCCAATGCGATGCAGGGCGACCGGGAAATGTGCCTGGCCTCCGGCATGGACGACTACATCAGCAAGCCGTTGAAACACCCGGAGCTGGCCGCGGCCCTCGATCGCGCCCGTTCCGTCCGCCGCGCCATCGGCGAATCCAATCCGGCCTGAGCGGAGGGGAAATAATTGCGATTCGTCGTCAGGCCCCGAAATTCGGGCCAAACGATCAACGGGCGGCCGGCGGCGGCGCACCGCTGCGGTCGGCCGTCAGCCGCGGTTCGATCTGGCGCCAGAGTTGGGCGGCCTTCTCGGCCACAATGGCCCGGGCCTGGCCGACCTCGGCTTCGCGCGCGACCCGGTTTTCCTCCGCGATCTTCGCCAGGTCGTCGAGATTGTAGAGGAAGACGTTTTCCAGTTTCGCCGTCTCGGGCTCGATGTCGCGCGGCAGCGCCAGGTCGATGAAGAAGAGCGGCTGGCCGGGCCGGGCCCGCATCGCGGCGGCGGCCTGTGCGGACGAGACCACCGCATGCGGGGCGGAGGTCGAGCCGACAACGATGTCGTGGTCCGCCAGCCGCGACGCGACCAGCTCCCAAGGCAGGGCGGACGCCCCGAGCTCCGCGGCCAGCGCCATGGCGCGTTCGGCCGTGCGGTTGGCGACGGTGAGCGGTCCCGCCCCGCGGCTCTGGAACGCCCGGGCGGTCTTCTCGCCGATGTCGCCCGTGCCCAGCAGCAGCACGCGCACGCCTTCAAGCTTGCCGTAGATGCTCAGCGCCAGGCCGACGGCCACGCCGGCGATGCTCACCTGGCCCTCGGCGACGGCCGTGTGCGTCCGGACATGTTTCGCGTGTTGGAAGACCTTTTGGAAAACGCGGTGCAGCACGGGACCCGCGCCGCCGCGCGCCTGGGCGTCCGCATACGCGTCCTTGACCTGGCCGAAAATTTCGTTCTCCCCGACCATCTGCGAATCGAGGCCGGCGGCGACGGAGAGCAGATGGGCAATGGCATCGCTGCCGGCGGCGTGCCGGCGGGCGGCGGCGAATTCCGCCACGGCCAGATCCTGCAGCGCACAATATTCGCGCTCGAGCTGCACCACCACTTCGGCCGAGGCCGCGACGCCGTAGAACTCGAGGCGGTTGCAGGTGTTTAGCACCGCGAGTTCCCGGAGGCCGGCCGCCGGACCCATCCGGGCATGCAGCGCGGCGGCCTTTTCGGGGGTGAGCGCGAGCTTCTCCCGCAACGCCAGCGGGGCGGTGCGGTGGCTTGCGCCCAGCACAAATAGGGTGGGCTGGCCGCTCATGGGGTGGAGGCGGCCGCGCGCGGCGGCGTGGGGTTCCGGCTGGCGTTGACGGGCGCAAGTGACAACAGGGCGGCGGCAAACAGCCCGAGGCAGGCCCACGCCAGCCGGCGCGCCGGCAACACGCTGCGCCACCGCAGCGCGAGGGCGACCGTGTAGGCCAGCCACACCGAAACCGTGGTGAGAAGCTTGGCGGTGTTGACCGTCTCCGGATGCGGCAGCCAGTAAACCGCGCCGACCGCCAGCGCCGCCGTGAGCAGCGTCACGCCGGCGATCAACAGCCGCACGCTGATGTGGTCGAGGTCCCGGATCGACGGCAGGAAGGAGAACCAGCCCCCGACGCGCTTGGACTTGAGCGAGTAGTTCCGCAGCAAAAACATCCCCGAGGTGAGCGCAAGCAGCGCGAACACCCCGTAGCTGAACAGCGCGATCGCTGCGTGAAACTCGATCCAGGGGTTGCCGCCGAAGACGCCGGATTTGTACGGCTGGTCCCACGCCGGAAACGCCAGCGAGACCAGCGTCAGCACTGCCGACAGCATCGCGGTGAAGTAGCCCAGCAGGCTCAGGCGGAACGTCGGGCCGATGACGAGGTAGAGCGACGCGGCCGACCAGGCGGTGAATTGGAAGATCTCAAACGTGTTGCCCAGCGGGCAGCCTTTGACGGCGAGGCCGCGGACGTAGAGGCCGAAGCACTGGAACGCATAGCCGGCTGCCAGCGTGATCAGCATGGCGGCGCGCGAGTGCCGCCGGCCCTGCAGCAGGGCCACGGTGCCGAGCGCAAAACCCGTGAGGTAGCACGCGGCGGCGAGCCAGAGCCAGTTGCGATCGGTGAGGTTCATGTTGAATCTGTCAACTTGGCCGGCCTTTGGGCGGCACGCAAGACTGTGGATGCGGGCTGGGGTTGCGTTCGGATCATCCGGATTATGGTTTGCTGCCAAAGGACTTAGCCTGGGTGGCCAGGGTGCGGTTGCGGGCGGCGTCGGCGGGGCGGCCCAGCCGGTCCTGCACATCCGCCAGGCGGTTGAGCAACCCTTCGGCTTCGGCAAACAGATGCCGGGTCGCGGCGAGATCGGCCGCGCGCTGCAACCGGGGTTCGGCCAAGCGAAGCCGGTCGGCCGGCGCCGACGCCAGCAACAGGCCGGCCTGGTCGGCACAGGCGGTCAGGTAGGCGGACAGGTCCGGGGGCTGGGACTCAGCCTCCGCCCGGGTGAGGTACTCCTCAAAGGCATCGATGGCCGCCGGGACTGCTCCCTGCGCGGACAGCTGGTTGGCAAGGGCAAGCCGGGCAAAGAGATCATCCGGGGCCAGCTGGACCGCCCGTTCGAAGCTGGTGACGGCCCGCGCCGGATCACCGGCCCGGGCGGCCGCGATGCCGCGGTTGAGCGCCGTTGCGAAGTCGGCCGGGAAGAGGGCGAACATCCGGTCGTAGAGGGCGCGCGCGGCCGGCAGGTCTCCGGCGCGCAGCAGCACTTCTCCGAGCAGGTGCAGGGCCGGCACGTTGCGGGGATTGAGTTCGACGAGACGCTCCAGTTCGTGGCGCGCGGTGGCGAGGTCGTTGGCGGCAACGGCGAATTGCGCCCGGCGGAAGGCGGGTCGCGGATCGTGGGGATTCACCGTCTCGGCCGCGGCGAGGGTGGCGGCATCGGCCGACCGGGTGGTGGAATAGTACTGCCACTGGTCGAGCACTGCGAGTGCCAGCAAGGCGACCCCGAGCGCGCGGCGCAGGATCCGGGCGGCGGGTGCCGGCCCGAACAGCCAGCCCAGATGATTTTGGAATTTGGAATCTGGATTGTGGAATTCCGCGTGTGGATCGTCGACGGGCGAATTGCGTCCGAGCAGGAGCCGCGCAATCCGGCCGTCGCGCAATTTCCAGATGGCGCCGTCGAGGATGAAGTGGTGCAGGTTCACCAGCGCGGTGAAGATCAGGAAGCTCTCGACAAAATCGTGTCCCAGCACCCGGCTCGCGAGCCACGGCCCGGGGATGAAGAGCGCGATGCCCCCCACGATCAGTCCGAGGTAGTAACGCCCAAAGGAGAATCCGGCTCCCGCGGCTGGGGAGGTGCCCGGTCGCCCTTCCTCCTGCCGCGCAAAATAGGCCGTGATCCAGAGGTATTGGGCGCAGTGCATGAAGGCCAGCGCCCCGGCGCTGAAGTAGCTTGAGGGCAGTGTGAGCGCGCCCAGATGCACCAGCAGCGCCGGGGCCACGAACCAAACCAACTGCGTGAGGCTGAGCGTGAGCGCGGGGGCGAGCGCACGCCAGGGGAGGTATCGGCGGAGCCGGAGAAATGCGGCGCCCGCCGTGGCGGCAAAGACCAGGCCGCCGAGAATCTGGAGGGGTGCGGTGAAGCGTTCCGGCAGGCGCAGGCTGAGGAAGTTGTCGTCCCCCACCTGAGTCGAGTGCAGCATCAGCACCCACACGGCAAACGAGGCCACGTAGGAGGTGTAGAGCAGGTGCCGGGCGGTGGGGTCAGGTGGGGCGCCGGCGCGGCGCACCATCATCTGGGCGATGCCGAAGTTCTGGCCGGTGTAATGCCACGGGCTCCAGGTCAGGTAGAATGTGATCAGCCAGGGAAACAGCCCCGGCGCGAGGTGCGCGACTACCGCGGTGAGCAGGCACAGGGCGGTGACATAGACGGTGAAAAAACGGTATTTGCGGAAGTCCCCGGCCGTGCGGTAGGCGCGGTGGAGGGTTGCCATGTAATGCGGCTGGTTGCAGAACAGGGCCAGCAGGTAAAAACCCATCGCGAGGCCGGCGCCGTGGGTGCGCTGGAGCCAGAATGTCAGGCCGAGCAGCGGCAGCGACCACGCTCCGCAACCCACCAGCAGGTCGACGGCCGGGGAAAACAGCCACGGTCGCGGTGACGGTTCGGCGCGCATGTCAGGCCGTTTACCGGTCGAGGTGCCCGGCGGCCACCGCTTCCGCGAGCATGGCGGCGGTGTACTCCCACAGCGGCGGGGCGCCTTCGCGGATGTGTTCCGCGCGGGCGAGCACGCGGTCGTGCGTGACGCCGTGTCGCCGCCAGGCCGCACCCTCCGTGTGGGCGTTGAGCAGCATCGGCTGCAGGCGGTCGAGCGCCGCGGCGAACTTCGCTTCGGGCGTGGCGCGCGCCTCAAATTCGTTCCACAGCTCGCGGAATTCCGCCGCCTGATCGGACGGCAGCAGGCCGAAAAGACGTTCCGCCGCCGCCGCTTCGCGGTCGTGCTGCCCGGCCCGGCCGGCCTCGTCGTAGGCGAAGGTGTCGCCGGCGTCGATCTCGACGAGGTCATGGATCAGCAGCAGCTTCAGCACGCGGAGCGGATCGGGGGCGGGTGGGCTGGCGTGTTCCGCGAGCACGAGGACCATCAGGCAGAGATGCCAGGAATGTTCGGCGTCGTTTTCCCGGCGGCGGCTCCGGGTGAGCAGCGACTGGCGGAAGATCTCCTTGAGCCGGTCCACCTCGAGGATGAATCGCATTTGCTGGGCGAGCCGGTTGTCGTTCGACATTGGGGAGTTGCAGACTTCAGGGTGGGGAGGCTGGGGCTACTCTGGGACCGTTTGGGCCCGGCCGGCGAGAACCTTTTCCTTGCTTGCCCCGCCGTCAGGCTTTTCCATGAGACCCATTTTCCCATGAAAATCCTCGTCGCCGACAAGATCTCACCCAAAGGCGTTGCCTACCTGCGTCAGCAGCCGGGCTTTGAAGTCATCGAGGCCTACGGGTCTTCGCCGGAAAAGGTGCTCGAACTCGTGAAGGATGTTCATGCGATCGCCGTCCGCTCGGAGACGAAGATCACCGCCGCAGTTTTCGCCGCCGCTCCGCTGCTCAAGGTCGTCGGCCGCGCCGGCGTCGGTGTGGACAACGTCGATGTCGAGGCCGCCACGGAGCGCGGTGTCGTCGTGATGAACACCCCGGCGGGCAACACCATCGCCACGGCCGAGCTCACGTTCACCCACCTCCTCTGCGGCGCGCGTCCCGTGCCCCAGGCCGCCGCCTCGATGAAGGCCGGCCAGTGGGACCGCAAGAGCTTCAGCGGCATCGAGCTGTTCAAGAAGACCCTCGGCGTCGTCGGCCTCGGCCGCATCGGCGGCGAGGTCGCCAAGCGCGCCCAGGCCTTCGGCATGCGCGTGCTCGCCTATGATCCTTACCTCGCGCCCAGCCGCGCCAAGGCCATGCAGGTCGAGGCCGTCACGCTCGACGAGCTGCTCACCCAGTCGGACTACATCACGGTCCACATGCCGCTGACCGATGCCACCAAGTACATGATCGACGAGGCGGCGTTCGCCAAATGCAAGAAGGGCCTGCGCATCTTCAACTGCGCCCGCGGCGGCATCATCAAGGAGACCGCCCTGCTCGCCGCCCTCAAGTCCGGCAAGGTCGCCGCCGCCGGCCTCGACGTTTACGAGGACGAGCCGCTGGCCAAAGACAGCGAGTTCCGCACGCTGCCCAACGTCGTTCTCACGCCGCACCTCGGCGCCTCGACCGCCGAGGCCCAGGAGTCCGTCGGCATCGAGATCGCCGAGCAGATCGCCGACGTCCTCGCGGGCGGCGTCATCCGCAACGCCGTTAACATGCCCTCGATCGACGCCAGCGCGCTCAAGATTCTCGGGCCCTACCTCGACCTCGGCACCAAGCTCGGCACGCTCGTCCAGCAGATCGCTCCGTCGCAGATCGCTTCGCTGCGCATCACCTTCTGGGGTAAGATCAACGAGCTCGA
>CAIQQB010000108.1 GCA_903873805.1 uncultured Opitutia bacterium
CCCTTACGACAATTACGCCCGTCGTGGACTCAACCGTCTGCGTCGATCAAAGAGGAAGGGGGGAGAAGGTAATTTCATCGGCAAGTCCTATCGCGAATATTTGGTGGCGTTCAACGACCGGTTTTCGGCCGGGCAAGAGCAGATCCGCCATGCGATGATGGAACCTTGGGTTACCGCCCTGGCGGAAGCGTCCCGTTGACCGTTAAAAGTTAATAACTGGGTGGATGGTGGTTCCTCTGCCAGAAAGGCAGTGGGAAGTCGAAAACCCAAGAACCACCATCCATGAAGAAGAACGCCTGTGAAACGTCGACGGCGCAAGCCGTCCCGAGTGAAAATCGAGAAATATTGCTGACCCTGCTGCGCGATAGTCTGCGCGCGGCGGCGGAGCAAATGCTGGCCGAGGAGGTCAGCGTGCTGTGCGGAGCAAGCTACCAACCGGAGCCGGCGGCGGAATATCGCCGTGCTGGCAGCGAGCGGGGCGTCTGCCACACCGAGGGCCGTCGGGAAGCGATTCAACGGCCGCGGGTGCGGCGGCGCGGCCCCGATGGGGCAGAACGCGAGCATGTGCTCGCGAGCTACGCGGTGATGCGCCGGCCGAGCAACAACGCGGCGGCGGTCGTCAAAACCCTCGCTGGCGGCATGAGCACGCGCAGCCAGGCCTGGGCCAGCGAAGGAGTGATGAGCAAATCGGCGGCCTCGCGGCACTGGATTGAGGCGACGGCGGCAAAGATCGCGGAACTGCGCGAACGCGATCTGCGCCAGAGCGTTTTCTTCGGGCTCATGCTCGACGGCGTCGCCTTGGGCGCCGGCGCGGTGGTGGTCGTCGCCTTGGGACTGACCGAGAGCGGAGAGAAGTGCGTTCTGGACTTTGAACCCGGCGCCAGCGAGAACGCCGCGGTCACCACCGCGCTGGTCAGCCGGTTGCAGGCCCGCGGCTTCGGGCCGCCACCGGGGAGCAAGCTTCTGGCGGTGCTGGACGGCTCCGCGCCCTTGCACGCGGCGGTGCTCGCCGCCTGGCCCGATGCCCTGATCCAGCGCTGCCTCGTCCACAAGGAGCGCAACCTCTACGGTTATTTGCGGCAAGGCGATCACAGCGAAGCGGCTCGCCTCTGGCGACGGCTCCGCCGGGCCGAAGGCCAAGTGGCCGGCGAGGAAGCGTTCGCGCAACTGCGGGATTTTATTGCCGCACGTAACGCCGCCGCGCTGGCAAGCCTCGACGAGGCTGGCGACGAACTCGTCACCGTCCACCGCCTCAACGTGCCGGCCACCTTGAACCTCTCGCTCTTATCCACCAACGCCATTGAGAACGTGATGCGAAATTATCGGAGCCAAACCGACAAGGTCACCCGCTGGCAACCGGCGACCAACCAGATCTCCCGCTGGTCCGCTACGGCCCTCCTGCACGTCGAAGCGGGCTTCCACAAAATCCGCGGCTACGCGGACCTGCCCAAGCTCCTCGCCGCGCTGGCCGGAAGAAAATCCAATTCAGGAAGTGGAGGGGCTTCGCCCCTCCACACCTCCCCGAGTCTTTTGACTCTTGCCCAATCCTCCAATCCCTGAACCTATCCCTTAAGCCACCGTCCACTCAGGACTTTTAACGACTGCTGGGACATCCCCAGCCGGAGGCCGCGTGTTGCTTCACCAGTTCCGAACGGCCTTGGGCATTGACCCTGATTTTCTGAGTTCCAGATTCAAATAATCCTTTTCTTGACCGGGCGGTCCGGCTACTGCGTTACCTTCCGTCCGCCTTCGCGGTTTTTCCTTCACCATGGACATCACTCCCACCCGGGACGAATTTCTGCGCCTCGCCGCGACGGGCAATGTCGTGCCCGTTTACACCGACCTGATGGCGGACTTCGAAACCCCCGTCTCCGCCTACGCCAAGCTCAAGGGCGCGGGCCCGGCCTACCTGCTCGAGTCCGTGGAGGGGGGCGAAAACCTTTACCGCTACAGCTTCATCGGCTGCCGGCCGCGCAAGGTGTTTGCCTGCGGCCCGGAGCGGACGGAAATCCGCCGGCCCGGCCGGCCGGTCGAGATCATC
>CAIQQB010000109.1 GCA_903873805.1 uncultured Opitutia bacterium
GAGATCGGTGACCAACACCTGATCGCGCTGGGCGTCCAAGGGGGTCACACTCAATTCCTGGGTGTAACTTGGCCCCGACTGCCAGGTCACGAGGTCACTGGAAACCTCGACGGTGTAGGTTAGGTCAGAGATGTCGTGCCGCCGGATGTAGCTCAGCGTGAGCGCCCCGGCGCACTGGCCCGCGATTGGCAGGCCGGCGGCTGAATCCACCAGAGTTGGGTCGAGGCCGAACGCGTATTTGAGCAGATTGTCCATCCCGTCGTGGGCGGGGTTGGCACTCGGCCCGCTGACCGTCGGATCCGCCAGTTGACCGCTTGAGAAGTACTGGGCCTGATAGGCGGCGATGTTCGGTTGGATGATGAGCGTACCTGAGGCCGTCCCCAGATAGTTGGCGTCGCTGATCGTCGCGACGACGCGGTAGCTTCCCGGCGCCGTCGGCACGTTTACGCTGCCGTTGTAGGTGAACATCACATTCAGCCCATTGGGACTGGTCGTCGCCGTCGCGCCCACCGCCGAACCCGTGTAAGCTTGGCTGAGGCTATCGAGCATCACAGTGGCCGTGCCCTTTGTGACCGAGAGCGTGGCCGGATTAGAGGTGGCGCTCCCGGCGGCGTTGGTGGCAACGCATTGGAACTGGTCGCCGTTCAGGCTGACGGTAGCATTCGTGACCGTCAGGTTCGCGGTGGCCGAACCAGAGTAAATCGAACTATCGCTGAGGCTGGTCCAAGTAGTGCCGCTATCTGCCGAGATTTGCCAGAGGAAGGTCGGCATCGGGTTGCCGCTGGCCGTCACGATGAATCTCGCGTTCTGGCCCGCCGGCAGCCCCTGACTCTGCGGGTGCGTGATAAGAGCAGGTGCGATCATGAGGAAGCCTTTCCGGATCGTGTTGTTGCTGCCTTCGCCGACATAGACATTGCCCGCTCCGTCCACCGCCACGCCATTGGGAGAGTAAAACCGCGCGGCGCTGCCTGTGCCATCCGCGCTGCCAAAGACACCTGGGCTGCCCGCCAGCGTCGTCACCACCCCGGCGGCCGTGATCTTTCGGATCGTGTGGTTGTTGCTGTCGGCGACATAGACGTTACCCGTCCCGTCCACCGCCACGTCAGCGGGATAGTAAAACCGCGCAGCGCTGCCCGTGCCATCCGCACTACCGGAGTTCCCCGGACTGCCGGCCAGCGTCGTCACTGCCCCGGCGGCCGTGATCTTCCGGATCGTGTGGTTGGAGTAATCGGAGACATAAACGTTGCCTGACCCGTCCACCGCCACGCCACCGGGACCATGAAACCGCGCGGCGCTGCCGGTGCCATCCGCACTGCCCCATTGCCCGGGGCTGCCCGCCAATGTCGACACCACCCCGCCGGCCGTGACTTTCCGGATCGTATGGTTGTTGCTGTCGGCAACATAGATATTCCCAGACCGATCGACTGATACACCTGTTGGATAATTAAAAAGAGCGTTGCTGCCTGTGCCATCCACGCTGCCGGCAGCCCCTGCAATACCTGCCAGCGTTGTCACCACCCCGATGGCCGTGATCTTCCGGATTGTATGGTTGAAGAGTTCGCAGACATAGAGGTTGCCCGCCCCGTCCACCGCCACGCCCGAGGGATTATTAAACCGCGCGGCGCTGCCCGTGCCGTTCGCGCTGCCGGATGCGCCGGGGCTGCCCGCCAGCGTCGTCACCACTCCGGCGACCGTGATCTTTCGAATGGTGTTGTTAAAGGTGTCGGCGACATAGGCGTTGCCTGACCCGTCTACCGCCACGCCAGAGGGAGAGTAAAACCGCGCGGCACTGCCCGTGCCGTCTGAGCTGCCGGAGCCTCCCACGCTGCCGGCCAGCGTCGTCACCACCCCGATGGCTGTGATTCTCCGGATCGTGTTGCTATAATCGGCGACATAAAGGTTGCCCGCCCCGTCCACCGCCACGCCCGATGGAATATTAAATCGCGCGGCGCTGCCCGTGCCGTCCGCGCTACCGGTAACCCCTGCACTGCCCGCCAGCGTTGTCACCACCCCGCCAGCCGTGACTTGCCGGATCGTGTCATTGTAAGTGTCGGCGACATAGAGGTTGCCCACCCCGTCTACCGCCACGCCAGCGGGGTGATAAAACTGCGCGGCGCTGCCCGTGCCATCCGCGCTGCCGACTACGGGGGGTCTGTCCGGGTTGCTGGAGAATCCCGTGCTGCCCGCCAGCATCGTTGTCACCCCTCCGGCCGTGACCTTCCGAATCATGTTGTTGGAGGTGTCGGCGACATAGACGTTGCCCGTCCCGTCCACGGTCACGCCTTGGGGATTCCAAAATCGTGCGGCGCTGCCGGTGCCATCCGCGCTGCCGGATGCGCCGGGGCTGCCGGCCAGCGTGGTCACCACCCCGGCGGCCGTAATCTTCCGGATCGTGTTGTTGGCGGTGTCGGCGACATAGAGGTTGCCCGCCCCATCCACCGCCAAACCTACGGGAGAGTTAAACCGTGCAGCGCCGCCGGTGCCGTCCGTGCTGCCGGAGACTCCTGGGCTGCCCGCCAGCGTCGTTACCACCCCTGCGGCCGTGATTTTCCGGATCGTGTGGTTGGCGGTGTCGGCGACATAGAGGTTGCCGGTCGCGTCCACCGCCACACCAGAGGGACCAAAGAACCTGGCGGCGCCGCCGAGGCCGTCCGTGCTGCCGGAGTTTCCCGGGCTGCCCACCAGCGTCGTTACCACCCCGCCGGCGGTGATTTTCCTGATCGTGTGGTTGTTGGTGTCGGCGACATAGAGGTTGCCAGTCGCGTCCACCGCCACGCCTTGGGGATGAAAAAACCGTGCGGCGCTGCCGGTGCCGTCCGCGCTGCCGAAAAGGGATTGCCCGGCCAAAGTCGTGAAGGTGTAGGGCGTGGGGTAATTGCTCTGCGCCCGGATTTCTGCGCCGGAAAACGCCATCGCCAAAGCTATCCCAGCCAGCAAGCGACTCAGTCCCGCCGCATCGACCAGGCTCAACGAACGGAAAGAGAAGGCTTCCGAGGAGGAGATCAGGCTGACATTCACAGCCCGATCAAAGCAAATGGGCCCCGTGCGTGCAAAGGGAATGCGCCAAAACACAAAATATGCGCAGAATTTTCCTGGTCACAACCGTTTCGACGGGCCGGTCGGTGCCGCGGCCACCATCCCCCGTGTGTTGGCAGCGGCGGGGCGGGCAAGGCGCGGACTCTATTCAGCAATCTACGGTTGCGTCACCCTCAGGCGAATGAACCGTTTTATGGACCCACTCAGCGGGGCGAGATCGGTGACCAACACCTGATCGCGCTGGGCGTCCAAGGGGGTCACACTCAATTCCTGGGTGTAACTTGGCCCCGACTGCCAGGTCACGAGGTCACTGGAAACCTCGACGGTGTAGGCTAGGTCAGAAATGTCGTGCCGCCGGATGTAGCTCAGGGTGAGCGCGCCGGCGGTCTGGCCCGCGACCGGCAGGTCGGCGGCTGAATCCACCAGGGTGGGGTCGAGGCCGAACGCGTATTTGAGCAGATTGTCCATCCCGTCGTGGGCGGGGTTGGCACTCGGCCCGCTGACCGTCGGATCTGCCAGTTGACCGCTTGAGAAGTACTGGGACTGATAGGCGGCGAAGTTCGGTTGGATGATGAGCGTACCTGAGGCCGTCCCCAGATAGTTGGTATCGCTGACAGTCGCAGTGACGCGGTAACTGCCCGGATTGGTGGGCGCAGTCGCGCTGTCGTTGTAGGTAAACGTCACGGTGAGCCCGCCAGGGCTGGTCGTCGCCGTCGCGACCACCGCCGAACCCGTGTAGGCCCGGCTTAGGCTGCCGAGCGTCACGGTGGCCGTGGCCTTTGTGACCGAGAGCGTGGCCGGATTAGAGGTGGCGCTCCCGGCGGCGCTGGTCACAACGCATTGGAACTGCTCGCTGCTCAGGCTGACGGTGGCATTCGTGACCGTCAGGGTCGCGGTGGCCGAACCGGAGTAAATTGAATTGTCGCTGAGATTGCTCCAGGTGATGCCGCCATCCGTCGAAATCTGCCAGCGAAACGTAGGCGCGGGTGTGCCGCTGGCCGCCACAGTGAAGCTCGCGTTCTGGCCCGCCGTCATCGCCTGGTTGGACGGGTGCGTGATGACCGCAGGTGCGACGATCAGGGAACCCATCCGGATCGTCTGGTTGGAGGTGTCGGCCACATAGACGTTGCCCGAACCATCCACCGCCACGCCGTAGGGATAGTAAAACCGCGCGGCACCGCCAATGCCGTCCGAGCTGCCGAAGACTCCCGCGCTGCCCGCCATCGTCGATACCACCCCGCCGGCCGTTATCTTCCGGATCGTATGGTTGGAGTCGTCGGCGACATAGACGTTGCCCACCCCGTCCACTGCCACGCCGGTGAGATTATAAAACCGCGCGGCGCTGCCCGTGCCGTCCGTGCTACCGGCAGCCCCGGCGCTGCCCGCCAGCGTCGTCACCACCCCGCTGGGCGTGATCTTCCGAATCGTGTCGTTGCCTGAGTCGGCGACATAAATGTTGCCTGCGCCGTCCACCGCCACGCCGTAGGGATAATAAAAACGTGCGGCGCTGCCCGTTCCGTCCGCGCTGCCGGCGACTCCGGCGCTGCCGGCCAGCGTCGTCACTACCCCGCCGGGCGTGATCTTCCGAATCGTGTCGTTGTAGAAGTCGGCGACATAAACGTTGCCTGCGCCGTCCACCGCCACGCCGATGGGACTATAAAAACGTGCGGCGCTGCCCGTTCGATCCGCGCTGCCGCCGACTCTGGCGCTGCCCGCCAGCGTCGTCACCACCCCGCTGGGCGTGATCTTCCGAATCGTGTAGTTATAAAAGTCGGCGACATAAACGTTGCCCGCCCCATCCACCGCCACGCTTCTGGGACCATAAAACCGCGCGGCGCTGCCCGTGCCGTCAGCGCTGCCGGAGGCTCCCGGGCTGCCCGCCAGGGTCGTCACCACCCCGGCGGCCGTGATCTTCCGGATCGTGTGGTTGGAGGAGTCGGCGACATAGACGTTGCCCGCCCCGTCCACCGCCACACCAGCGGGAGTGGAAAACCGCGCGGCGCTGCCCGTGCCATCCGTGCTGCCGGAGACCCCGGGGCTGCCCGCCAGCGTCGTGATGGACAGCACGAGGTTGACCGTGAGGATGGCGGGGTTGCTGGTGGACGAGCCGGCGGAACCGGTGGCCACGCAACGGAATTGATCGCCCGACATGGCGTTGGTCGCGCCGGTGATCGTCAGCGTGGGGGTGGCCGAACCGCTGTAGTTGCCACCATCCGCCAGGTCGATCCACACGTTTGCCCCGGCCGGCAGTCGCTGCCATTGGCAGGCCAACGGCGGAGATCCAACCAACCCGGCCGTGAACACCGTGCCCTGTCCCGTCGTTACCGTCTGACTCAGCGGCTGGGTGTTGATGAGGCTGACCGTGAACGTGCCCGAGGCCGTCCCCTGATAATTGGCGTCGTTGACCGTCGCAACAACGCTATAGCTGCCCAGATTTGTGGGCGCGGTTGCGCTGCCGTTGTAGGTGAACGTCACCGCCAGCCCGTCCGGGCTGGTCGTCGCCGTCGCGCCCACTACCGAGTCTGTGTAGGCTTGGCTCAGGTTGCCGAGCGTCACGGTGGCCGTGCCTTTTGTGACCGTGAGCGTGGCCGGATTGGAGGTGGCGCTCCCCGCGGAGTTGGAGGCAATGCATTGGAACTGCTCGCCGCTCAGGCTGACGGTGGCATTCGTGACCGTCAGGGTTGTGGTGGCCGAACCGGAGTAAATGGAACTGTCGCTCAGGCTGCTCCAGGTGATGCCGCCATCCGTCGAGACCTGCCAGAGGAAGGTCGGCACAGGATAGCCGTTGCCCGTCACGTTGAAGCTCGCGTTCTGGCCCGCCGTCCGCGCCTGGCTTGATGGGTGATTGATGATGCTCGACGCGACGATGATGAGGGAACCCTTCCGGATCGTGTTGTTGTTTCTGTCGGCGACATAGACATTGCCCGTCCCGTCCACCGCTACGCCAGCGGGAGTGGAAAACCGCGCGGCGCTACCCGTGCCGTCCGCACTGCCGTAGTAGGCTCCGGGGCTGCCCGCCAGTGTCGTCACCACCCCGTCGGAAGTGATCTTCCGGATCGTGTAATTGTTACCGTCGGCGACATAGACGGTGCCCGACCCGTCCACCGCCACGCCTTGGGCATAAATAAACCGCGCGGCGCTGCCCGTGCCGTCCGCGCTGCCGGATGCGCCGGGGCTGCCCGCCAGCGTTGTCACCACCCCGCCGGCCGTGATCTTCCGGATCGTGTAGTTGTAGTAGTCCGCGACATAGACGTTCCCCGCCCCGTCCACCGCCACGCCCGAGGGACGATAAAATCGTGCGGCGCTGCCCGTGCCGTCCGCGCTGCCGGAGACCCCGGGGCTGCCCGCCAGCGTTGTCACCACCCCGCCGGCCGTGATCTTCCGGATCGTGCTGCCATAGTCCGCGACATAGACGTTGCCTGACCCGTCCACCGCCACGCCACCGGGCTGATAAAACCGCGCGGCGCTGCCCGTGCCGTCCGTGCTGCCGGACCAGCCTGCGAGGCCCGCCAGTGTCGTCACCACCCCAGCGACCGTGATTTTCCGGATCGTGTTGTTGGAGTAGTCGGCGACATAGACGTTGCCCACCCCGTCCACCGCCACGCCGGTGGGATTAGCAAACCGCGCGGCGTTGCCCGTGCCGTCCGCGCTGCCGGCAACCCCAGCACTGCCCGCCAGCGTCGTCACCACCCCGGCAGCCGTGATCTTCCGAATCGTGTGGTCCCAAGTGTTGGCGACATAGATGTTGCCCGAACCGTCCACCGCCACGCCTTGGGGCTGATTAAACCGTGCGGCGCTGCCCGTGCCGTCCGCGCTGCCGGGGCCTCCCACGCTCCCTGCCAGCGTCGTCACCACCCCGGCGGCGGTGATCGTCCGGATCGTATTGTTATAGTCAGCGACATAGACGTTGCCCACCCCGTCCACCGCCACGCCCGAGGGGTTATAAAACCGCGCGGCGCTGCCCGTGCCGTCCGCGCTGCCGGGGTTCCCCTGGCTGCCAGCCAGGGTCGTCACCACCCCGCTGGCCGTGATCTTCCGGATCGTGGAGTTGGAGGAATCAGCGACATAGACGTTGCCCGACCCGTCCACCGCCACACCTTGGGGATAATTAAACCGCGCGGCGCTGCCCGTGCCGTCCGCCAGCGTCGTCACCACCCCGGCGGCCGTGATCTTCCGAATCGTTGCGTTCCAAGTGTCGGCGACATAGACGTTGCCCGTCACGTCCACCGTCACAAATGCGGGCTGATTGAAGCGTGCGGCGCTGCCCGTGCCGTCTGCACTACCAGAGACACCCGGGCTGCCCGCCAGGGTCGTCACCACCCCGGAGGCCGTGATCCTCCGAATCGTGGAATTGGAGGGATCGGTGACATAGACGTTACCCGACCCGTCCACTGCCACGCCGTAGGGCTGAAAAAACCGCGCGGCGCTGCCCGTGCCATCCGCGCTGCCGGAGACTCCCGGGCTGCCGGCCAGCGTTGTCACCACCCCACCGGCCGTGATCTTCCGGATCGTGCAGTTGTTGGTGTCGGCGATATAGAGGTTGCCCGACCCGTCCACCGCTACACCATAAGGAGAATTAAACCGTGCGGCACTGCCCGTGCCATCCACCGTGCCGGAGTTTCCCGGGCTACCGGCCAGCGTGGTCACCACCCCACCGGCCGTTATCTTCCGGACCGTGTGGTTGGAGGTGTCGGCGACATAGAGGTTGCCCGACCCGTCCACCGCCACGCCTTGGGGATGATAAAACCGTGCGGCGCTGCCCGTGCCATCCGTGATCCCAGAGGCCGCACTCCCTGCCAGCGTAGTGAAGGTGTAGGGCGTGGCGTAATTGCTCTGCGCTCGCAGCTCTGCACCGGAAAACGCCATCGCCAAAGCTATCCCAGCCAGCAAACGATCCAGTCCTGCTGCATGTATTAGGGTCAACAATCGAAAACGGGAGACACCAGCGGAGGATATCGGGCTGACATTCACAGTCCTATCCAGCCCAAAGTGCTCTGTGCGCGCAAGGGGAATGCGCCAAAACACAAGATATGCGCAGAGATTTCTCGAAAAACCGCATCAGGATGACACGGAGTTCACTGAGAGCTGACCCAGAGTTCACGGAGCAAACCAGTTGAACAATCCCGAGTGACCGCAATCATCGCACCGGGCGGGTGACCGGAAGACCTTCCCGTCGTTCGATGTATTTCTCTGTTAACTAGGATTTTACCTGCCCTCTGTGGCCAACTGCTGAATCTGGGATCATACACGTTGCAAACCTGGAGGCGCGGGCCGGAGTCGAACCGGCGGTAGAGCTTTTGCAGAGCTCGGCCTTAACCACTTGGCGACCGCGCCGCTAAGGGAGCGCGGACGTTGCAGAAGGTTTCCGGTTTCTGCAAGTGCGGAAAATCAGGCCGGGGTCGAATTCGGCGCGCCGGCGGGCGAATTGAAGGGCTCGCTCGTGTCACCGGGATGATAGTCCGCCAGAATGGTGAAATAAAAGGTCGAACCCTCGCCGACCCGGCTCTCGACGGAGATCGCCCCGCCCATGTGCTCGCACAGCCGTTTCGCGATGATCAGCCCGAGACCCGTGCCGCCGCGGCGCCGTTTGGCCGAACTGTCCACCTGGCTGAAGGGCTTGAAAAGCAGATCCAGTTTGTCGGGCGGGATACCGATCCCGGTGTCGCGCACCGCAAACTGGAGGCGCACCGACCGGCGGTCCGCCGAGGGCAGGAGATCGCCGCGGACGCAGTCCACCGTGACATTGATGCTACCCCGTTCGGTGAACTTGATCGCGTTGCCGACCAGATTGTTCAGAATCTGCTTCAGGCGGGCCGCATTGCCGTTGAGGATGGCTGGAACCCCGGTGGCGATGCGGATCTCCAGCGTGAGGCCGGATTCGCGGGCCCGGGGCGCGAGCACGGCATGAACTTCCTCGAGGCAGGCGCGCAGCGCGAAGGGTGAGTCATCCGTCTCGATCGTGCCGGCCTCGATCTTGGACAGGTCGAGGATGTCGCCGATGAGTGTTTCGAGCGTTTTGCCGCTCGTGATGATCATCTCGAGATGGGAGGCCTGCTCGGCGGTGAGGGGGGTGTCTTTCAGCAGCTTGGAAAATCCGATGACGGCGTTGATCGGGGTCCGGATCTCATGGCTCACGATGGCGAGAAATTCGCTCTTGGCCCGGTCGGCCGACTCGGCGGCCTCCTTGGAGGCGCGGAGGGCGACCTCGGCCTCCTTGCTGGCGGTGATGTCATGGCCCACCGCCTGGTATTCCAGCACATCCGGACTGCCCTCGGTGATCGCCCGGTGCGTCCAGGAATGCACGACCCGACGATGGCCGGACTCGGCCGACTCATGCTCGAATGTGGCGCTGGCCGGCAGGGGGCCGCTGGCAAAGGGGAGCAATCCGGCGGAGCAAAGGAGGCAGGGCTGGCCGAGCAAATCCTGGCGTTTCCGGCCGAGGAAGCTGGCATAGGCCCCGTTGACGAAAGTCAGACGGCCGTCGGCGCGGTAGCGGCAGATGAGATCCGCCTGGTCCTCCACGATGCCCCGGTAGCTGGCCTCGATCTGCTGAAGTTTGCGCGCCATGCGCTCGATCTGGCGGGCCACCCCGATGATGGCATCGGGGTCGGAGTCCTCCGGGCCGGTGTCGGCGGCATTCGAACTGCGGGCGGAATCGCGCAGGGTTTTGAGGCGCTCAATCAGGGCTCGGTCCCACACATAGCCGGCGAGCACCAGGAGCACGCAGCCGATGATGGACAGCGCCAGGACGTAGTAGGTGGACCCCAGCTTCTCCCGCACATTGTCATCCGCAATCACGGCCGCCAGCGCCACCACGAGGCTGCAGGTGAGGGCAAGGATGAGCGCGGTTTTGCGTTTCATGGAATCCATTCAGGAGATTGCGTCAGTGGGGTGGTGACGCCGACAAACTGCTTCAAAACGCGCCAAAGTCCATCCTGAAGATTGCGTTCAGCGGGTGAAGAACGGGTTGTGGCGTTTCTCCTCCGCGAGCGTGGTGAGGGGGCCATGACCGCAGGCGAGCACCGTGTCGCGCGGCAGGGTCATGATCTGGTCACGGTCATTCCGGAATTGTTCGGGAAAACGGGTGGCGCTGCCGCCGATCGAGCCGGCGAAGAGGGCGTCCCCGACGATGGCCAGCGGCCAGCTCAGGCCAGTGATGAAGAAGGTCGTGAGGCCCGGCGAGTGCCCGGGGGTGAGGAGCGTTTTGATGGCGATTTCGCCGAGGTGGAAATGGGCGTGTTGCCGGAAGGTCCGGGCTCCCGGATGGGGGGCGGGCTCAAGTTCGCTGGCCCACACCCCGGCGCCGGTGCCGGCCGCCAGACGCGCGAGGTCCGCGATATGGTCCGGGTGGGTGTGGGTGAGAAAGATATACTGGAGGGACAGCTTTTCGGCGGCCACCAGGTCGAGCATCGCCGTGCAGTCCGAACCGGTGTCGAAGGCCGCCGCCACCCGGGAATGGCAGTCCCAGACCAGATAACTGTTCACCGTGATGTCGCCGAAGGGGGTGTTGAAAATGGCGAAGCCGCGCGGGAAGGCGGGGGCCTGGGGATACCAGCGGTCGTGCGCGATGGCCTCCAGCGCGTCCGGTCCCAGATGCAGATGCCGGGCGATGCGCCGGAGGACGACATCGTTGGGCTCGCCGGCCTGGACGGCGGCGAGTTCGGCCGGCGAGACGGCGGCGCGGGCGGCGAGCTCGGCATCCGTGATGTTCCAGCCGCGCTGGGCCTTCCGGAGGATGTCGGTCACATTGTCTTCAAGCGGGATGCGGGCCATGGGGCAATAACCACCCCTTTGCGCCCGCGCGCAAGCGCGAAGCGGGTGCATCCGAGTTTCTTGGCAGGGTTGGTGGTGGATCGGGGTGGGCCGTGCGCTCCTTCGCGCGGCCAGTGGGCGACCAGCACTCAGGCCGCCCTCCATCCGGTGCAGATGGGATAGCTGCACCACTCAAACCAGCCGCGAGCGGAGCGCCCGGCCCACCTCGATCTCCGGACTGCCATACAAAAACTGGGATGCGCAAACGCGAGGCGACGGGCCGCTTTTGCCGTTGCCCCTCGCTGCCGGGTCGTGCCTAGTGGCGGTTTTCCTCATGACTGAATCTTCCTATCTGAACTCCCTGTTTTCACTCGCCGGCAAGGTGGCCGTCGTCATCGGCGGCACCGGTGAGCTCTGCGGTGCCATGGCCCTGGGCCTGGCGGGCGCGGGCGCCGAGGTCGTGCTGGTGGGCCGGAATGCCGAGAAGGCGCAGGCCCGGCTCGCCCAGATCACCGCGGCCGGGGGCCGGGGCTGGTTCTACGCCGCTGAGGCCAGCGACCGAGCCCAGCTCGAGCAGCTGCTCGCCGCGGTGCTGGCGCGTTCCGGCCGGGTCGACATCGTGGTGAACGGCGCCGGGGTCAACTCGGCGACGCCGTTTCTCGAAATCACCGAGGAGGAGTATGACCGCATCGTCCGCATCAACCAGAAGGCGGTCTTCCTCGGCTGCCAAGTCTTCGGCAAATATCTCGTCGAGCGTGGCACCGGCGGCTCCATCATCAACCTCGGCTCCATGTCCGGCCTGGTGCCGCTGTCGCGGGTGTTCACCTATTCGGCCACCAAGGCCGCGGTGCACAACCTCTCCAAGAATCTCGCGCGCGAGTGGGCCCCGAAAAACGTCCGGGTCAACGTGCTGGTCCCCGGATTTTTCCCGGCCGAGCAGAACCGCAAGGTGCTCACGCCGGAGCGAGTGAGCAATATCATGGGGCATACTCCGATGAAACGCTTTGGCGATGCGAAGGAGCTGATCGGAGCCACCCTGCTGCTGGCGGGCGACGCCGGCAGCTTCATTACCGGTCTGGAACTGGTCGTCGACGGCGGCTACCATGCGATGACCATTTGAGTCGGCCGGGCTGATGCGGCCGACGGTTAGAAGTGAGTTGGATCGGAGTGTCCACTGCGATGTCGCCCCAGACGGAGTGTTCAGGGATAGTGTTTATTCTATGTGTTTAAACTCCAGCATATTCCGATTATGCATGACCCGATGTGATTTAATAAGGAGGCAATCGGTAGGATGCCATTCGGCCTTCAAAGGGTCGGCAGTCGGGGTTTCGGTAATGTTTATAGCTTGCCACTGAGCGCAATAAACATCATGGTTTGAGGGCTATGGTCACCGACAAAATCAAACAACTCCAGGAACTCAAGATCCGTGCCGCCAAACTCGAAGCCAGCGTGATTGCTGAGCGCGAAGAGGCTTTGGCCACGCTTCCTGAATCCTATGGTTATGCCAGCCTGAAGGACTTTATCAAAGCTCTGAAGGCGGCTTCCGGCGGCAAGCGCATGAAGCCCCGCAAGGTCAAAAAGGCCAAGCGGGTGGCCAAGCGCAAGCGCGCCAAGATCACCCCGGAAATCAAGGAGCAGCTCAAGGCCGCCGTGGCGGCCGGTAAGACCGGGTCCGCGATCGCCAAGGAACTCGGCATCTCCCTGCCAAGCGTCCAGAACATCAAGAAGGAACTCGGGCTCGTCAAAGCTCGCGCCTAATCTTCCGGGAAATCCCCAGTTCACCCGCCCCCGCGCCCGCTCCGGGACCGGGGGCGTTTTATTTCCCGCTTGCGATGCGGGCCGGTTGGTCTGCCGATGGACGTCCCATGAGCGCCGTGTTCATCCAGGCCAATACCAACGGGCGGCTGCACGCCGCCACCGAGCCGTCCATCGCCCCGCTCAATCGGGGCTTTCTCTATGGCGACGCCATCTATGAGGTCTGGCGCACCTATCACGGCGTGATCTTTGCCTGGGCGGAACACTGGGCGCGGCTCGAGCGTTCCGCCGCGGCCCTCTATCTGGTCCTGCCCTTGACGCCCGCGGCCATGCTGGCGGAAATCAAGCGCACGACCGCCGCATTCCGGACCGCGACGGGCGAGCGCGGCGAACTTTATGTGCGGCTGCAAATCACCCGCGGCGGCGGTCCCATCGGACTCGACCCGGCCCTGGCCGACGGCACGGACTTCGTCATCCTCGTGCAGAAGCTTGCGCTGCCTTCGGCCGAGACGGTGCGGGCGGGATTGAAACTGGCGTTTGCGCAGGGTTTGCGCCGCAATCCGGCCGCCGCGCTGGATCCGGCCTGGAAGACGGGCAACTATCTGAACAATCTGCTCTGCCTGCGCGAGGCGCGGGCGCGCGGCGCTGACGAAGTCGTGATTTTGAATCTGGCGGGCGAGCTGACCGAGGCGGCGGTGTGCAATATCATGTTCATCCGGGCGGGCGGATTGGTCACCCCGCCGCTGTCCGCCGGCATCCTCGGCGGCATCACGCGGCAGGTGCTGTTGGAAAAGGTGGCGCCGGCGGCCGGCGTAATGGTGCACGAGGTCGCGCTGAAGCCCGCGGACCTGCCCGAGATGGAGGAGTGTTTCCTGTCCTCCACGACAAAAGATGTGCAGCCGGTCCGTGCTCTCGAGGATCTGCCATTCCGCACGGGCGACACGACGGTGAGCCTGCGCCTCAAGGCGGCGTTCGCGGCCTACGCCGCCGAATATGCCCGGGCGCATCCGGAACTGGCGGTGTGAGGGAAGACTTATGCTGATGTAGGACCTCACCTCGTGTGAGGCCTTCCGGTCTTCTCTCGCAACCTTGCAACAATTACATTCAGCATCGTTCAGCCATCATCTTCAGACCATGAAACCTAATGCCTTCAAGTCAGGTTACACTCTGGTCTTTGGCGGCCCCAGTTTCCGCCCGGAAGATTTCCTTCAGGCTTCTGCTTTGAAACCCGACGGGATTGTTCACTGTGGCGATGCGTTGAGCGACGGCAGCGTTGCGGCGGACTCATGGGTGGAATGGTCCGATATTCATGAGGGTACTTATCCCTTGGACGTCGCGGGTGAAGCGGTTGATTTCCTTGAGCACAATCGTGACGAGTTTCTTCGGCTCGCCTGTTTCCCGGGTGTTACGTTTCGGACGCTAAATATATTTGGCGATGCAGACACGTGTTGCTTGGAGATCGGGCCGTCTGCCATCGCACTGTTTCACGCTCTCACGCTCCATGTTTCTGTATCTCCCCACGCCTCAGCTTCTGCTCAAACCGGTGAGGCATAGGCCAAATATTGGACTGCCCTGGCTCAATACCGCTCCATCCCCGGCTCGATCTCCTCGGCCCAGGTGTCGATGCCGCCGGCCACATTGCTGACGCGGGGAAACCCATGGTCGCGCAGAAACTGCGTCACATGCAGGCTGCGCCCGCCGTGGTGGCAGTGGATCAGCAGGTGTTGGTCGGGCGGCAGGGCGCCGAGCTGGCCGGGAATCTCCCGCATCGGAATGTGACGCGCGCCGGCGATGCGGCAGATCGCCACCTCCTCGGTCTCGCGCACATCAATCAACAGCACTTGGTCGGACTGCGTATCGAGCAGGCGTTTGGTTTCCCGGACGGAGATTTCAAGCGGACAGTTCGGCTTCATGGCGGAAAGGAGGGAGTGAAGGTGGCCGGAGAGCGCAGCTGCGAAAGGCGGGCGCGGCAAATGATAATTGCGCCTGCCGCTGCCGCCGCTAGAACCGGCGGCAATGTCCAAGCCCTATATCGTCATCATCGCCGGCGGGAAAGGGGAGCGTTTCTGGCCGCAGAGCCGCGCCCCCCGGCCCAAGCACCTACTGCCTGTCGTCGGCACGACGCCGCTGCTCACCCAGACCCTGGCCCGGGTGAAGGGGCTCGCCCCGGCGAAGAACATCTTTGTCATCACCAGCGCAATCCAGGCCCGTGCCGTCCGGTCGGTGTGCCGCGGAATTCCGGCGGCCAACATCGTGGCCGAGCCCGTCGGGCGCGACACGGCTGCCGCGGTCGGGCTGGCGGCGGCGCTCGTGGGCGCGCGCGATCCGCAGGGCGTGTTTGCCGTGCTGCCGGCGGACCATGTCATCCGCGACACCAAATCCTACCAGGCCGATCTGCGCGCGGCCTTGGCGGCGGCGGCGGCCGAGCCGGTGATGGTGACCATCGGCATCACGCCGACCGAGCCGGCCACGGGCTTCGGCTACATCCAGCGGGGCGTTGCCTGGCGGACCTTTGGCGGGCGCACCCTGGACCGGGTGAAACGTTTTGTGGAAAAGCCGGCCCTGGCCGTCGCGCAGCAGTATCTGGCGGCGGGCGACTACGTTTGGAACGCCGGCATGTTTGTGTGGAGCGTGCCGGTGGTGGAGGCGGCGCTCGCCCGGTTTGCCCCGGAGCTCGACGCCGGGCTGGCACCCGTGCGGGCGGGGCTGGCGCGGGGCCGGCCGCTCGCGCCGGTGCTGAAAAAACTCTATCCCAAGCTCCCGAAGATCTCGGTGGACTACGCGCTGCTGGAGAAGTCGGACAATGTTGTGGTGCTGCCGTCTTCGTTTGACTGGGACGATGTCGGTGCCTGGCCGGCGGTCGTCAAGCATTGCACCGCCGACGCGGCGGGCAACGTGACCCGTGGCCTCGCCGTCGTCGAGCAGGGCGGCAACAATCTGGTGTTTGCCGAGGGCGGACACCTGGTGGCGGTGCTCGGCACCGACGACCTCATGGTCATTCACACCGCGGATGCCACGCTGGTGTGCCCGAAGGGACGGGCCCAGGACATCAAGGCGCTGCTCAAGCGGGTCGAGGCGCTCAAGGGCGGCGCGCGGTGGCTATGAGCGCGCGGGTTGACGGATATTTTTTAGCCCGCCTCGGGAACGGCGGGAGGTTCGTGGAAGGTGTTGCGGGCGCTCCTAGAGTTGGGAGCACTACGTCCCGGCTCTCCCGAGCCGGGCTACAACAATCCAGCAGGCAAGGCCGCACACGAGGTGCGGCCCTACGAAAACTCGGACTGGCGGGACGCCCGTGCTCCCAACCTGATGCGCTGCCTCGGCATTGATCTCGGCACCCGCCGCATCGGGCTGTCCTACGGCGACGAACTCGGCGTCGCGACGCCGCTGCCCGCGCTGACGCAGGCGGACGCGGCCGCGCGCGAGGCCGGGCTGGCCGGAGTCATCCGGGAGCGGAGGATCACCGACCTGGTGCTCGGGCTGCCGCTCAACATGGACGACACCGCCGGCCCGAAGGCAAAGGAGGCCGAGGCGTTCGCGGTGAAGCTCCGCACCCGGTTCGGCCTGCCGGTGCATCTGGTGGACGAGCGTCTCACCAGCCACGAGGCGGAGGCGACGATCCCGAAGGCGCGGCGTCGCGAGGTGCGGGCGAGTGGGATCATCGATTCACGCGCGGCGACCCTGATCCTGCAGGACTACCTGAACGAAAAGTTTCCGCCCCCCGCGGCGGACCAGCCATGACGCCGGCCGACACCAAGCTCCCGCGCTGGAAATGCACCGTGGCTTACGACGGGACGAAGTTCACCGGGTGGCAGAGCCAGGTGGGGGGCCGGGCGGTGCAGGACCTGATCGAGGCGGCGCTGGGCAAGATTCTCGGGCGCGAGGTGCGGATCCACGGCAGCGGCCGGACCGATGCGGGCGTCCATGCCCGCGGGCAGGTGTTTCACTTTGACGGCGACTGGCCGCACGACCCCGCCAAGCTGCTGGCGGCGTTTCGCACCCGGTTACCGCCGACGATCCAGGTCCAGTCGGCCCGGCGCGCCCCGGCCGGTTTTCATGCGCGCTTCGATGCCCGGGGCAAAATCTACCATTACGAGATCCGGCACGGCGGCTTCGGGGATCCGTTTGAATATCCCTTCTGCTGGTCGCTCCCGCACACGCTGGACGTGGCCGCGATGAAGGCGGCCGCCGCCCGGCTGGTGGGCCGGCACGATTTCCGGGCGTTCAGCGCGCTGAAGGGCGAGGAGCGCGAGGACAACGTGCGCACCCTGCGCCGGCTCGAGGTGACGGCGCGCGGACCGCGCATCCGCATCGCGGCCGAGGCCGACGGATTTCTGTACAAAATGGTGCGCAGCTTGGTCGGTGCCCTGGTGGGGGTCGGGCTGGGCCGGCTGACGCCGGACGACCTCACCGCAATCCTGCGCAGCCGGGAGCGCACCCATCGGGTGAAGACTGCGCCGCCGGAGGGGCTCTGCCTGACGCGGGTGTACTATGGCGGGGTCAAAAACGAGCGGGCCCGCAAGCGGGGTGGGGGCACCCCGCCCACACCAGAGTGACGATGAACGGGGTGCTCCAGGAACTCGGACGCGGGCTGGCCGAGGCGGTGTTTCCGCCGGTGTGCGTGGACTGCGGCGGGTTGGTGGAGGGAGGGCCGTATCGGCATGTTTGTTACCGCTGCGCCCCGCTGATCACCCGGGTGGAGGCGCCCTTCTGCTCGACCTGCGGCCATCCGTTTTACGGTGAGTTGGCGGGCGAGCGGATGTGCCCGCATTGCGAAAGCCTGCGTCCGGCCTACCGCGAGGGCCGCACCCTGGTGCTGCTCAAGGGCCCGGCCCGGGCCTTGGTGCACGAGCTGAAATACCATCACGGACGGCATGTGCTGGCGGACATGGAGACGCTGGCGCGGGAAAACGAGGCGGTGATGAACTTCATCCGCGGCGGCACGCTGGTGCCGGTGCCGCTGCATCCGCGGAAGGAACGGCGGCGCACCTACAACCAGGCAGGGCTGCTCGCGGAGGCGTTGGCACGGGCGGCGGGCGGCGGGACCGGGGTGGCGCGACTGCTCCGCCGGGTGGTGGACACGCCGACGCAGACCCACTTCGACCGGGCAACCCGCCGGGACAACCTGAAAAATGCCTTTGCACTGGCCCCGCGGGCGGTCATTAATCCCGGCACACATTACATTCTTGTTGATGACGTTTTCACCACGGGTTCCACCCTCAATTCCTGCGCCGGCCTGCTCCGGCAAAAAGGGGCCCGGCAGCTGGATGTCGTCACGTTCGGCCACGGATAACTAACTGCCATGTCACACTTTAACAAACCCAACTATTCCACCGGCACCAAGAAGAAGAAAGGCATCCCAGCCGGGCTTTACACCAAGTGTCCGGCCTCGGGCGAGATCGTCTTCAACAAGGAGCTGGAGGACAACCTCATGGTGGTGCCGAAATCGGGCTACCATTTCCCGCTCGGGGCGCGGCAACGCATCGCGGCGCTGTTCGATCCGGAGACCTTTGTGGAGATGGACGCCGGCCTGCGCTCGGCCGATCCGCTGAAGTTTGTCGACCTGCAGGCGTACCCGGATCGGATCAAGAAATACGAGAAGGCCAGCGGCCTGAAGGAGGCCGTGATCGGCGGGGTGGGCAAGATTCACGGGATTCCGGTGGCGGTGGCCGTGATGGATTTCCGGTTCTGCGGCGGTACCCTCGGCTCGGCGTGCGGGGAGAAGATCACCCGCGTCATCGAGGCGGCACTCGCCCAGAAGATCCCCTGCGTCATTTTCAGCGCCTCGGGTGGGGCGCGCATGCAGGAGGGCATCTATTCCCTGATGCAGATGGCCAAGACCAGCGCGGCGCTCGGCCGGCTCGCGGCGGCCCGCCTGCCCTACATCTCGGTGCTGACGAACCCGACGACTGGCGGCGTGTCGGCGAGCTTCGCGACCCTGGGCGACGTGAACCTCGCCGAACCGGGGGCGTTGATCGCCTTTGCCGGGGCGCGGGTCATCAAAGAAACCACCAAGCAGACGCTGCCGGCGGGTTTCCAGACGGCGGAGTTTCTGCTCCGCAAGGGCCTGATCGACCAGATCGTGGGCCGACACGAGCTCCGCGACCGGCTGCGCGACCTGCTGACCGCTCTTTACCTGAAGAAAAAGCCGGCGCCCGCCGCGTGAGGCGGGGAGGCAGCGCGCTGCACGCAACGTTCAACCTCCAACACTCAACGTTCAGCTTTGAACGCGCAACGATTCAGGCTCGATGGAATGGCGGCGGGCCTTTTTTTGATGGAGCCGGGGCGCCCTCGCCCCGGACGGACTCGGATTCGAAACGCGGCGAGGGCGCCGCGTCCCCATGTTGGCGGCCGATTGGTGCTGTGCGCCGCACGCCGATGGAAAGCACGTCACTCGGAGAGCGCGTCGGGGACGCCGCGCTCCACCGTGCAGACCATCCGACCGGCCCAAGGTAGGGCCTCACCTTGTGTGAGGCCTTCTCGTTCCCCGCTGCCAAGCCAGGCTCGACGCGAGGTCGAGCCCTACGACGGAGGCTGGGGCCAGACACCATGAGCTTGGCGCATCCTAAACCAGAGGCCGGAACGGTCGCGGCGGATTATGCTGCGGCACAGGAACTTCTTTACTCGTTGAAGGTCGATGGGCCGAAGTTCGGCATCGACCGCATGCGGCTGCTGGCGGCGGCCCTCGGCCATCCGGAGCGCGCCGTGCCGTGTATCCATGTTGCGGGGACAAATGGCAAGGGCTCGGTGGCCGCGATGCTGGAGGCCGTGCTGCACGCCGCCGGCTGGCGCACCGGCCTCTACACCTCGCCCCACCTCGTGCGCCTGGGCGAGCGTGTGCAGGTGGGCCGGCGGATTCTCGGCGAGGCGGAAATCATCGCGTTCACCCACGAGCTGCGTCCGGTCGCGGAACGGCTGGCGGCCGCCGGCGCCCCCGACGACCACCCGAGCTTCTTCGAGTTCATGACGGCGATGGCCTTTCTCCAATTTGCCCGCAGCCGCTGCGACCTCAGCCTGATCGAGGTGGGGCTGGGCGGGCGGCTGGATGCGACCAACATCGTGGTGCCGGAGGTCAGCGTCATCACGTCCATCGGGCTGGATCATTGCGAGATGCTGGGGGGCACGGTGGAACTGATCGCCGCGGAAAAGGCGGGTATCATCAAGCCGGGCGTGCCGGTGGTGCTCGGCCGGATGCCCGCGGCCGCCGAGGCCGTCATCCGCGCCATCGCCGCTGAACTGGAAGCCCCGGTGCAGGCCGTGGGCGAGGTTTACGGCGAGAATTTGGATCATTATCCGGAGACCAATCTCGCGGGTGACAACCAGCGCTGGAACGCCGCCACGGCGACGCTGGTGGCGCGGCTGTTGCCGGATCGCTGGCGGCTGACGGGGGACGTGATGGCGCGCGGCCTGCGCGAGGTCCGCTGGCCCGGACGTTGGGAGCGGCGGCTGCTCGGCGGCCGTATCCTCATCCTCGACGCGTCGCACAACCCGGAAGGTGCGGCGGTGCTGGACACCAACCTGGCGCGGTTGGTGGTGGAGACGGGCCGCCGGCCGGTCGTGATCACGGGTGCGCTGGGCGCGGCCCGGGCGCAGCCGCTGCTGGCGGCGGTGGCCCGGCACGCGCGCGAGATTCACCTCGTGGTGCCGAAACAGTCGCGGGCCTGCAGCCACGCGGAGCTGGAGGCGCTGCTGCCCGCGGATTTTCGCGGCGGGGTGAGAAGGGCGACGGTGCCGGAGCTGTTCCCTGACGCGCACACCTGCACGGCGGGCGGACCGGACGATGTCTTGGTGGTGACCGGTTCGATTTACCTGCTCGGCGAGGTCCTAGAACGGCTCGACCCCGAGCGCGGCCCCGGCGAGGGCCGACTGCAGGATTTCTGAAGGGGCGAAGGTAGACCGGATCCGGCCGGTTGTAGGGCCTCACCTCGCGTGAGGCCTTGCTGGCTGTAGGCCAGGTGGTGCTGGCGCAGTTTGCGAATTGTAGGTCGGGGTATATCCCAGACTCGTCGGGCGTGAAGCCCGACCGACGGCGGCAAACGGCAAACTGAGCCACCACTGGCCAAGTCGATGATCTGGCTGGGCGTCTTCGGAGCCAGCTCAGCGAGCTGGCCTACAGTTTTCGGATGCGATCTCTCCCCGCCAAGGCTCGACGCAAGGTCGAGCCCTAAAATGTGCTGATGCAACCAGCAGGTTCCGTCCCTATGGCATCGGGTTCAGCCCCTCCCACTTCACGTTCCATTTTCCGTCCTGCGGGAAGCCCGGGGTGTTGACCTTTGGCGCGTTGTCCCAGCCGGCGGCCATCAGGCCGACGGCATCCAGCAGCGAGGCGTTGACGGGCAGATAGGTCGGGCAGTCGTTCGGTTCCTTCGGGCGGCGGACGTAGCCGCTGTTCATGAACGGCGTCGCGGGCGCCTTCGCGTTGGTGAGGATCGCCACCGCGGCGTCGGGCAGGCCGAGGCGCGCGGCGGTCATGCCGGCCTCGCCAATTTGCCAGCTGGCCCAGTGCAGCGGACCGTTGCGCCGGTTCACCTCATCCCAGGTCGTCCGCATCACCGCGGGATCCACCATCGGCGTCGGCGGCATGTAGCCGTAGGCCATGAACATCGTCGTGGGCACGCTACCGGGCTTCGCGAAGATTTCGGGCTCGGTCTCGATCTCGACATATTTGCCGTCGCTCACGGTGAGCTTGGAGAGTTTCGCCATCACGTCGGCCCAGTGCGGCTCGGGCGGAAGGCCGAGGCGGGCGCGCCAGGCTTGCGCCACCGAGAGGCCGTAATACCAGTACGCCAGCTCGAAGGTGGGGTTCTGGGTGTCGTTGACGCCGGCCTTTTCGCTGACGTTTTTGATCGGCGGCCCGAGGACGTAGCGGTTGGTCTTCGGGTCGAGGACTGCGAACGAGGCGAGAAACTTGGCCGACTCGAACACGACGTCGCGGTATTTCTCCAACGTCGCCCGGTCGCGGTGCGCGCGCCAGACCAGCTCGCACAGCGCGATCGGGTTGGGCTGGTTCCAGATGATGAACGGATTGATGGTGCCGGGGCCGGTGCGCCCGTCGATGCCGCTCATCTTTGGCCAGCGCACGCCGTCGAAGCCCTGCGCCGCCGCCTCGGCCTGTCCGGAGGGCAGAATCTTCCGATACCAGGAGAGGCCTTTTTCGAGCAGGTCGGTGTGGCCCCATTCGTAGAACTGCGCCGCGTGCCAGAAATACACCTCGCTGTTGTGTTTCCCATACCAGCTGATCGAGGCGAGCCCGGTCTCGGCGGGCGGAACGCTGCCGGCGTAGTTCACCTTCATCAGGTAGAGCGAGAGGACGACGCGGCGCTCCAGCTCGGCCGCGCGCGGGTCGGTGCTGCCCGCGAGGTCGATCATGCCGCCTTTCGTCCAGTAATCCTTCCAGCCATCGGCGCTGGCAGTGCGCACGTCAGCGAGGCTGGGAAACGCCTTTGTGCCGGCATCGGGCGCGAAGGTGCAGGTGAACGTGAGGGCGTCGCCGTCCGCCGTTTTCAGGTGAAAGTCGTGCGGGGCGGCCTCAGTGAGCCTACCCACGCCCTGCCAGGCGACGTTCACGAAATACTTGCTGTCGTCGAGCGTGCGTTCGAGCTGGGTGGAGCCAGAGCTGGGGCCACCTCCATCTGTGCTGAATCCCCAGGTCCCCGCACCGAGTCTGGTGAGATGCTTCTCCGGCTGGTCCCAGATGAGCGGCGGCTTGTTCTTCGCGCTGCCGCTGGTGGCGGTGAACAGGTAGGAATACGCAAAATGGAAACGCACTTCCAGGTCGCCACTTTGTACCAGGGGCGAATGGATGCTCACCGCGATCTCGCTCAATCCGGGGTGTGCGACCGTCTCGACCGTGACCGGCTGGCCGCCGAGGGTGTAGCGGCTGCGGACGATCCCCGTCCACAGGTCGAGCTGCTGGTCGATCGCGCCGATGTCGGCGGGGGTGAGTGGCCGTCCTTTGTAGAGCAGACCGATCTGCCCAAGCGGAATCGGATGCGGGTTTTCGCGGAAATAGCGTCCGGCGGGGCTGCTCTGCAAGCCGGCGAACTTCACCGTGCGCCCGTGGAAATCGTAGGACATCATGGCGTCGTCGAGCTTGAGGCCGTCCGGATTGGGGAACGAGTGCCAGGCCCAGGTCGAGAGCGTCTCGAGCGGGATGCCGCCGTCGTAATACTCCTTGGGAAACGACTGGAGCCCGGTGGCGTCCACGGTGAACGCGAAGTCGCCGTTGCCCACACTGAGGGCGCTCTCGGGGTCGAGGCTGGTGACGTGGACATTGTGCCGGCTGACGACCGCCTGCCGGTCAATCGGCGGGGCGGCGGGCGCGGCCGAGGCGGCAAACGGGGTGCCGGTCAGGCCGAGCAAAGCGAACACAAGGGCAGGGCAGGGGAGCAAGCGCATGGCGTGGAGGGGGTGACGGAGTGCTACTCCGGACGAACCGGCGGGTCAATCTTGGGGAACCTTGGTTCTTTTTCGCAGCAGAAGGGCGTGACGGCCGGATGAGCCGGCTCGGTTTTCGAGCGGGTAGAATGGCTACGGCGATGGAGCGGTCGCATTGCTATGGCACAATGTCATTTACTGTGGGTTTAGTGCCGACCCCGGGAATGGATCTGGCAGTTCAAAATGAAGATTGCCCGCGAGCAGGAAGATGATCGCGCGGAAGTTGCGGATGGAGCGGAAGCCGCGGGATTTGCGCTTGGCC
>CAIQQB010000110.1 GCA_903873805.1 uncultured Opitutia bacterium
CACCGTGGCCACAATCCGAGCTGAAATCAGCAAGGCCAAAGCCGCCTCAGGCGATACAGCCGGCGTCCGTGACCTAGGCCAGTCAGAATCTGATGTACATCTCACTGTCACACGACTGGCAGAAGGGTTGGAGCGCAGCATCACACAATCCCGTGTGCGCGCTGACGCCGCGGAGCTGGCCCGTGACATCGCCATGGTCACCAAGACCGTCGCCGACTTGGCCGTTAGGCTGGACCAGGGGATCGTCCCGGCGGCTGTTGCAAATCTGAGGTGGGTGTCGCTCCCCTGAGCCGGTAGGCTCGGGTTGTCGAATCCACGAAGAGGAGCAACACCCGTGAAGAAGAGTATGCGTGAAACGGTTTCCAAGGAAGCCCTTGCCTCGGCGCCAGCGGCGAACGACGACGAAACGAGCGAACTGATTGCCCAGGCCTTTCAGCACAGCTTTGAAAAGCTGTGTTTGTCGGCCGGCCTGCGGGCTTTCCAGGACATGATGGCCCAGGAGGTGGCGGCGCTGTGCGGGGCACGACACCAGCGCCAGGACGAACGGCAGGGCCGACGTTGGGGGACGGCTCGGAGTCGGGTTCCATACCATGGCGGTGAGGTGGCCATCGAACGGCCGCGCGTGCGCACCGTTGACGGCGGGCGGGAACTAGAACTCCCGAGCTGGACGGCGGCGATGGCCGAGGACTGGCTGGGGCCGTGGGCGCTGAACCAGATGCTCATCAACGTCTCGACGCGAAAATTCCGGCGTTCGGTGCGCTTGCCCGACGGCGATGTCGGCTCCTTCCGGGGTGATGCCACCTCGAAATCGGCGGTGTCGCGCCGGTTCGTGGCGCTGTCGGCGGCGAAGATGGAGGCGTGGCTGGCCTCCGACCTCTCCAAGCTCGATTTGCTGGCCATCCAGATCGACGGCCTCCATGTGACCGAGGAAATGGTCCTGATCGGCGCGGTCGGTATCGACGGCGCCGGTGTGAAGCACACGCTCGGTCTGGTCGAGGGCGCGACCGAGAACGCCGCCACCGTCCAGGCTCTGCTCGACAATCTGATCGAGCGTGGCCTCGACCCGGCGGTGGTGCGACTGTTCATCGTCGATGGCGCCAAGGCGCTCTCGAAGGCGATCCGCCGGACCTTCGGCAAGGACACGCCGATCCAGCGGTGCCAGGTTCACAAAGCTCGCAACATCACCGAGCGGCTGCCCAAGGAGATGCACGCCTCGGTGCGCAAAACCCTGCGCCAAGCCTGGGAGATGGAAGACCCAGCCAAGGCCGAGCAGTTGGTCCGAAATCTGGCGCGTCGGCTGGAGAAGGAATGGCCCGGCATCTCGGCGTCGATCCTGGAAGGGCTGGACGAAATCCTATGCGTTGCCCGACTTGGGTTGCCCACGGACCTGCGCCGGTCGCTCGCCTGCACCAACATCATCGAGAGCATGAACAGCATCATTCGCCAGGTCTGCCGCAACGTCAAACGCTGGAGGGACGCCTCGATGGCTCTGCGCTGGACGGCCGCCGGCATGATGGAAGCCAAAAAAGGGTTCCGCCGCCTGAGGGCTTACAAGCAATTGCCGACGCTACGTTCGGCCCTGCTGGCACGCCAGATGGCCCGCCAAGCCGACGCCGTCGTCAACGACCGCGCTCTTGATCAGCTCAGCACCGCAGCGTAACGTCCAATGGTCCGGCGCCCACCCATTTGCAACAGCGCCCGGGACATCCCCCTTCGAATGCCACATGTCGACTAGCTGGCCAATTGTAGAATGCGGTCGTGTCCGCCAGCAAACTACAATCAGTCTTCTTGCGATCCTCGTATTCCTTACAAACGTTAAGGCTGTTCTTAGGAGCCGTGGGTATTTGTTCGAGACGATCACAATAAAGCTTAGCCACCCGATTTTGCGAGGTGTCGCCGTCTCGGTCGAAGACCGCTAGGTCAGAATCATCCAACTGCTTTGAGCATAAGCCATCCAGATAGTTTTTGAATTTGCCCTTGGACTCATACCCCAAATCGTTAAGGTCTTCACCGTCATTGCCGATCTTGACCGGGTTCAACGTGTAGGTG
>CAIQQB010000111.1 GCA_903873805.1 uncultured Opitutia bacterium
AGCCCCAGGGCCATTGCGAAAACGCTGGTTTCATCCTTCATTCAAAGCGGATTGTGGATCGGAGCCGGAGGCGAAGACCAGTCCGTTTCCACCATTTCGGGCTCCCGGGCTTACCCACAGTAAATGACATTTAGCCTTAATCTTCAGACCTTGGTGGTGACCGGAACAATTGCTCTGCCAGTCTACACGGATTGGGGGCCGGACTCGACTTCCGCCCATGTCGCCTATGGTCCCGGCAGCATCATTTACTACACCGACGGGGCCTGGGCACCTCTGCTCCATGTGCTGGATCGAAGCACACTCAAGGTTTTGCAAAATGTGGGCATCGACCAGTCCACCAGTGGCAATGGATTCGGCGATTTCGTCGTCTCGGGGGACAAATCCACGCTGTTCGGCTGGGCTCAATATGGCTGGTCCGCAGGATGGGCCGGTTCCTATATCTCCAAGTTTACGATTAATCTGGATGGAACGCTGACCCTTGCCGCGCAGACCGCATCCAATTATCCGACCACGCTGAGTCGCGACCCGTTGAACACGCCTGCACTGATGAGCGCGGACAATCAGATCGTTTTGATGAAACAGCTGGCCGTCAGCCCTGCAACCATCACCACGACCCTGCGCACATTTTCCTCTCCGGTCTATGCGATCAGCCCCAACGCCGAGATTGTCTGCACCCAGTCCTCCATCTACCAGTGGAGCACCGGCAACAAGCTGTACGACCTGCCGGTCAGCAGCACCGTGCAGGCGGTCACCTCCGATTACGCGCGGCTCGTCTATTTCGATGCCACGGCCAAGCTGCTCAAGACCGTCAACCTCCTGCAGGTGCTCGGCTCCACCGTGCTGGGCCGGGTGACAGCGCCCGTTAATCAGTCCATTACGCTTCCACCGGCCGCGCTGCAATGGACGCCCCTGCCGGGCATCGACCATTACCGGGTTTATCTTGGCAACTCGAGCAGCGCCGTGACGCAGGCCGGCCCGGGTTCGGCCCAATACCTTGGCGATGTCACCGGCTCGTCCATTGCGCTGACCACGGCGCTCGTGCCCGGTACGACCTATTTCTGGCGGGTGGATTCCGTGTCGGGCAACCAAGTCGCCGCCGGCGATGTGATGAGTTTCACCGTGGCCACCATCGCGACCAGCGTTTCGGCCGTCAACGCGGCCACGGTGCAGGGCCATGCCAATTACTCGGTCGCAATCGGCTTGTCCTCGGCTGCGCCAGGCAAGACCTGGACGGCGACAGCTTCGGCTCCGTGGGTCAAATTTGTCAGCAGCAGCGGGTCCACGCCCGCCACCCTGCAGGTCATCATGGACGCGTCGCAGCTCAGCGCCGGGACCAATCAGGCCACCATCACGATCACGGGTCCCGACGGTGCCTTTTCCCTCCCGGTGAACTTGCAGGTGGACGCGCTGGCGTTGACCATGGTGCGGTCTGACCCGGCTTCGACGCTGGTCTATGCCATCAGTGAGGCGGCCTCCACCGGCACGCCCCACGCCTACCTGCTGGAGATCGACACCTTGTTTAAGACGATCACCCGCGTGGTGCCGGTGGGCACGGGCGTGACGGACTTGGCGATCCATCACGGGGATAACCGAGTCTACGTCACCAACTGGCTGATCGGCTCGCTGCTGGCGGTGAACCTCACCAGCTTCGCGGTGGAGCGGACGTATGCGGTGACGCCGTTTGCGGGGGTGGGGTATAGCACCTCGGATGTCTATCGGATCTCCGCCGGCGGGTCGGGCCGCCTGGTGACGGAAGCCGAGGACCAGTGGATCAACGTCTCCATTTACAACACGAGCACCGGCGCGGTCCTGAAAAGCACCGGCGAGCGCGAGGGCGGCGGCGGCTACAGCCCGGAAGGACGCTATTACTACCATGGCGACGACAACGATTCGGGCTCGCAGCTGCACAAGCTGGACACTCTGGGCGACACCTTTTCCGAGGTGGCCCATGCGACCGTGAGCGGGGTCAGTTACTACGGCGATCGCACGGTAGTGGTCTCGGAGGACGGCAAGCGGATTTTCTGGAATGGCGTGGCCTTCAATCCGGACCTGACGGTGCAGTGGTCCATCGGCGACATCATCTACAGCACCTCGGGGGACGGCCGCTATGCATTTTCCAAGACCAAGATTTATGACGTGACCCAGAAGCAATCCGTCATGGCGATGCCGGTGTCCACGACGATTAGTGCGTACAACTCGGCGACCGGTCGGCTGGTGGCGCAAAACGGCACGGCGCTTGGATTTTACAGCCTGGTCGGCCCCGGCCTGCTGGGGAACGCGATGTCGCCGCAGAACCAGGCGGTCATCCTGCCGCCCTCGAGCCTGCAGTGGTCGGCGCTGCCGGGAGCGACTGGCTACCGGGTGTATCTGGGAACATCGCTGGCGGCGGTCACCCAGGCCGGCACCGGCTCGGCCGAGTATCTGGGCACAGTCACCAGCCCGACGCTGAACTTTGCGTCGACGTTGGCCGTCGGACAGTACTACTGGCGGGTGGATCCGGTAATGGCGGGTGGGGCGGTGGCCACCGGCAATGTGGCCAGCTTCTCGGTGGCGACCATCGCCTCCAGCGTCACTTCAGTCAACGCCACGACCGTCCAGGGCGATCCGGGCTACCCGGTTTCCATCAGCCTGACCTCGGCCGCTCCCGGAGCCAGCTGGACCGCCAGCGCCAACGCCAGCTGGGTGAAGCTGGTCACCACCACGGGAACGACTCCCGCGACCTTGCAGCTTGCGCTCGATGCCACCCAGCTCAGCGCCGGACTCAATCAGGCGGCGATCACCATCGGCGCCGGAGCCGCCGCCTACACTATCCCCGTCAGCCTGCAGGTGGACGCGCTGGCGTTGACCGCCATGCGGTCCGACCCGGCCTCGGCCAAAATCTACGCGATCAGCGAGGCGGCGGTCACCAGCGGAACCTCGCGCGCCTACCTGCTGGAAATTGACAGTCTGTTACAGGCGATCACCCGCGTGGTGCCGGTGGGCGCGGGCGTGACCGACCTGGCGATCCACCACGGGGACAACCGGGTCTACGTCACCAACTGGCTGATCGGTTCCCTGCTGGCGGTCAACCTCACCAGCTTCGCGGTGGAGCGGACGTATGCGGTGCCGCCCTTCTCCGGAGTGGGCTACAGCACCTCGGATGTGTATCGGATCTCGGCCGGCGGGCCGGGACGCCTGGTGATCGAGGCCGAGGATCAGTGGGTGCATGTGTCCATCTTCAACACCTCCAATGGGGCGGTGCTGAATACGGTGACGGAGCGGATGGGTGGTGGTGCGTACGCGGCAGACGCACGCACCTATTATCACGGTGACTCCAACAGTTCGGGCTCCATGCTTCACAAGCTCGACACTACCGGGGACATCTTGACCCAGTTGGCTCAGGCGAGCGGAAACGGCGACCGGTCAGTCGTCGTGGCCGAAAATGGGGCGCGTATCTTTTGGAGTGGCACGGCCTTTAACCCGGACCTGACGGTGCAATGGTCCATCGGCGACATCATCTATAGCGCCTCGGGGGACGGCCGGTACGCCTTTTCCCAGACCAAAATCTATGATGTCACCCTGAAGCAGGCGGTCTTGTCGATGCCGGTCTCCACCACGGTCAGCGCCTTTAATTCCACCACGGGCAAGCTGGTGGTCCAGCAGGGGATGGCCCTCGGATTCTACCCCGTCAGCGAGACATTCCTGCCGGCCCCCGTCATGTCGGTGACCGCTACCACCGCCACGTCCGCGAGCCTGGTCTGGACCGACACCGCTTTGGAATCGAGCCTGACTCTGCAGATGCGGGTGGCCGGTGCGGCCAGTTGGACCGATGTGTCCTCCACCCTCGCTGCCAACCTGATTACTTACACTGTCACCGGACTGGCCTCCGCGACGAGCTATGAGTTTCGCATCAAGGCTGACAGTCCCCTGGCCAGCTCCGCCTGGAGCAATACCGCCGCCACCACGACCCTGACCGTGCCACCGCCGACGCCGACCTTAAGCCTGCCATCGGCCAGTGGTTCCTTTGCGGTGGCCCTGAGCTGGAGCGTGACGGGGACTTACAGCTCGACCGTCATTGAACGGTCGCCCAATGGCACCGACACCTGGACCACGATTGCCACCCTGGCATCCGGCACCACCCAATACACAGACAATTCCGTCGCGGCCGCGACCACGTACTTTTATCGCGTCAAGACCACGCTCAATGGCGTTGCTTCCGCCTATTCGGCCGTCCAATCGGTGACCACTCCGGCCGTGACGCCGACCGCGACGCCGACCAATCTGAGCGCGATTCCGCTGGGCACCGGTTCGGTGGGGGTCACCTGGAACAATGTGAGCAACGAGACCGGTTACCGCCTGGAACGACGGCTTGACGGCTCAAGCACCTGGACCCCGGTCGCGACCCTGCCGACTGACACGACGACTTACACCGATACCGGGCTCACCGTTGGCACGAAGTATTGGTATCACGTGCAGGCCTTCAACACCGCCGGCAGTTCGGCGTTCACCAGCGACGCCAGCGTCACGCCGGCCACCTATCTTCCCCTCCTGGCGGACAGCTTTGATCCCGCCTTGAATCCGGCGGTCTGGCAAACGATCACAGGTGGCTCCGTCATGAACGGCACCGCCGGGTTTCCCGGCTCGAACGTCCTGCATTTCGGTGCGGCCGGGACCCGCCTTGCGGCCACCGTGCCTGTGGACGTTTCGAATGGCGGCCACGTGGTCTTTCGCATGCGGGCTGGCAACACGACCATCGATGGCAGCACCTACTGGGAGAATTCCGATGCGGGGGAGGGCGTCGTGCTGGAATATTCGCTGGACGGGGGGTCCACCTGGACGAATTTGCAGTCGATTGACACCCTCTATCCCGCGTTGAGCAACTGGGCGGTCTTTGACGTGGCGGTTCCCGCCGTGGCTTGCAGCACGCACACGTCGTTCCGCTGGCGCCAGCTGTCCAATAGCGGCCTGAATTTTGACGCGTGGGCGCTGGATGATGTCTATGTCCAATCGGTCGTCCTTCCCTTGCCGACCGCCCCGACCTTTGTGCTGGCTTCGCCCTCTTCGGACACAAGTGTCGCGCTCTTGTGGCAGGGGGCGACCGGCACCATCGTCAGTTACACGGTCGAGCGGTCCGGTGATGGGACGAACTGGACCGCCATTGCCTCCACCGCCCCGTCCGCGACGTATTATACCGACACGTCGTTGGCGCCTTCGACATGGTACGCCTACCGGGTGAAAGCCGTGAATCGGACCGGTAGCTCCGGCGCCTCGCCGGTCGCGTGGGTGCAAACGTATACCCAAATGGCGGCATGGTGCCTGGCCAATTACGGCACCGTCCAACCCACCGGCCGGGCCAGCAGCACCGCCCCTGACATAGATGGCGTCAAGAACCTGGCCAAGTTTGCCTTCAACCTGCCCATCGGCCAGCAGTCGAACGTGGAGGCCGTTGGCACCGGCACCCAGGGCTTGCCCGCGATCTGGCTGGACCCCGCCAGCGGACGACTGTGCGTTGAATTTGTCCGCCGCAAGAGTTCGGGCAATCCGAACATCACTTACGTGGTGGAGTTCTCCACGGACCTCGTCACCTGGACCGCGGGCGGAACCGTCGTCCAGCTCCAGCCGATCGACAACACTTGGGAGCGCGTCCGTTATCAGGACGACGTCACCGGACTGCCGGCGCGCCGGTTTGCCCGGGTTCGCATCGACAGCGGCAACTGACCCCCTGTCACGTCAGCCAAATGCCAGCGACAGCGCACGCGTTGGGGCTGGAGCTTGCACCCAAGGCTGCCCACCAGGTCCGTGCCGCCGGGCGTTCAGTGAAGCGGCGCGCCCCCGCGACTATCGCACGCAGGTTTCGTCCAGCCGGAGCCAGCGCAATGAACGAAGCAACGCCCCCGCGTTTGTGGATTGTTCCGGGCAGCGGGATGTGGGGCGGACCGCGCCAACGGCGGGTCACCTAACCCTTGGCGGGGACGGAGGGCAGCAAAGCCGAAGCCCGGTCGAGCCAGGGGGTGAGTTGTTGTTGCAGCCAGTCGAGATTGGCCTTGGCCACGTAGTACTGGTCCCGGGTGGCACTACTCGTGGGCGATGACGTCGCCACGATGTTTTGCTGAAATGGAATGTCCCGCGCCAGATCATTGCGCATGATCCGGCAATTCTGCGCCAGACTCTTGACCTGAAAGGTGCCCGCGTTGCGTTTGTATTTTTCGTAAAGATCCCGCATCTGGGGGTTGTTCTGCGGGTCGATCAGCCGGCTCTTGTTCACCGACGACACCATCGGTTTATCCTGCGGTGGAATTTGCACCTCGGGTGGCCGCGGAAAATCCGCCTTGATCGCGTCCAGCGCCTTGGCGGTTTCGGCCTCGGCTGCCGAAACCTCCGCGACGAGCGGCGAAAGTGGGGCACCAACGGTCGGCGAACCCGAGAACAGGAGCACAGCCACCATGGAAACCAGGGGAGTTTTCACGGTGGTATTCAGCCGGAAAAAGGAAGGGTTGCCAATCCGATTTTCAACTGTCCCGCCGGCGCACCGCGACTGCACTGGCCGGATGGAAAAACCCCCGGGCGTCCAAACACCGGCCCAATTGCCACCAGCGCCACTACCGACCGACCAACAGTTGGTCGCCATCGCTTTCGAGACGTCAACAAAGATGACACCGCCAAGTCAAAGGGGTCAGGCCGCTTTTCGTTAATTTATGGGCGTGCAGATGACGACTGGTCGAGGTTGGGCAATGAACAAGCGGGGTAAGATCTCTTACGGGCTGGTATACTGGATAAAATGTTTTGGCCGTCCTACCCCTCTGCCGACCATCGCAGGATCGTGGTGCTGAGCGGAGGGAGCGTGAGGCTCAGGCTCTGGCTGAAGCCGTCGGAGGGGATGTTCTCGGTGGTCCGGCCGCCGTCGTTGCCGAGGCCGCTGCCGCCGTAATACTGGCTGTTGGTGTTGATCGACTCCTTCCAAAAACCCTGGCGGGGCACGCCGACGCGGTGGCCGTGCCGGATTACCGGGGTGTAGTTGCCAACCACGGCGAAGATGACACCCTGGTCCTCGTCCATCCGCAGGTAGGCGACGGTGCTGTGGTCGCCGTCGGTGCAGTTGATCCAGCGGAAGCCGCGGGAGTCGAGGTCGTGGCGGCTGAGCACCGGCTCGGAGGCGTAGAGGCGGTTGAGATCGCGCACCAGCAGGCGGATGCCCTCGTGGTCGAGATACTGGCAGAGGTGCCAGTCGAGCTGGCCGGCATAGGCCCATTCGTGCGACTGGCCGAATTCGCTGCCCATGAAGAGCAGTTTCTTGCCCGGCCACGCCCACATGTGCGCGTACAGCGCGCGGAGGTTGGCGGCCTTTTCCGGGATGTGCCAGGCGCCCATCTTGTAGAGCATCGAGGCCTTCCCGTGGACCACCTCGTCGTGGGAGAAAACCGTGACGAAGTTCTCGGTAAACTGGTACAGCGCGCCAAAGGTGAGGTCGTTGTGGTGCCAGCGGCGGTGGACGGGCTCCTTCTGGAAATATTTTAGCGTGTCGTGCATCCAGCCCATGTTCCACTTGAAGTCGAAGCCGATGCCGCCGTCGGCGACAGCCTTGGTCAGGCCGGGAAATGCGGTGGACTCCTCCGCGATCATGAGGACGCCGGGATAGTAGTCATGGACGAGCCGGTTGGTCTCACGGAGGAAGGCCATGGCCTCGAGGTTTTCGCGGCCGCCGTGCTGGTTGGGGATCCACTCGCCCTCCTTGCGGGAGTAGTCGAGGTAGAGCATGGATGCGACGGCGTCAACCCGGAGGCCGTCGAGGTGGTAGCGGTCGAGCCAGGCGAGGGCGTTGGCGACGAGGAAGCCGCGGACCTCGTTGCGGCCGAAGTTGAAGATGAGCGTGCCCCAGTCCTGGTGGGCGCCCTGGCGCGGGTCGGCATGCTCGTAGAGGTGGGTGCCGTCGAACTCGGCGAGCGCAAAGCTGTCGCGCGGGAAGTGGGCGGGCACCCAGTCGAGGATGACGCCGATGCCGCGCTGGTGGAGGTGGTCCACGAAGAAGCAGAAATCCTCCGGTGTGCCGAACCGGTGGGTGGGCGCGTAGAAGCCGGTGACCTGGTAGCCCCATGAGCCGGTGAACGGATGCTCGGCGACGGGCATGATCTCGATGTGGGTGAAGCCCATGTCGGCCACGTAGTCGGCGAGGACGGGGGCGAGCTCGCGGTAGGTGTACGGCCGGTCGCCGTCGGCGTGGTGGCGCTTCCACGAGGCGAGGTGCAGCTCGTAGATGGACATCGGCTGGTCAAGCTGGCCGGCGCCGGCGCGGCGGCGGGAGAGCCAGACGGCGTCGTTCCACTGGTGCCGGCGTGGGTTGCAGACGATGGCGGCGTTGCCGGGCGGGGCCTCGAAGTAGGTGCCGTAGGGGTCGGTCTTGATCCGGATGCGTCCGCCCTGGTCGAAGAGCTCGAACTTGTAGAGCTCGCCCTCGCCGAGGCCGGGGATGAAAAGCTCCCACACGCCCGAAGCGCCGAGCGTGCGCATGGTGTGGTAGCGGCCGTCCCAGTGGTTGAAGTTGCCGACGACGGAGACGCGGGCGGCGCCGGGGGCCCAGACGGCGAAGGAGACGCCGCTGACTCCGTTGATGAAACGCAAGTGGGAGCCGAGTTTCTCGTAGGCGCGATGCTCGTTGCCCTCGTTGAACAGGTAGAGGTCCTGTTCACTCAGCGTGGGCAGGAAGGAGTAGGGGTCGTAGAACTGGTGGAGCTCGCCCGAGTGGCGGGTGACGCGGAGCTGGTAGGAGAAAATATTTTTGCGGCGCGGGAGGAAGAGTTCGAAAAAGCCCTCGGGCGCGAGCGGGGTCATCGCATGGACTTTGGTGGTGCCGAGCTCGACGACGGCGCAGAAGGCGGCGTCGCGGATGAAGGCGCGGACGACGAGGCCGGAGAGCCGGCCCTGCTTGGCGGGATGCATCCCGAGAAAATCGTGGGGGCAGCCGCACTTGGCGGCGAGGAAGGCGGCAAGTTCGGCGGGGGATAGAATCACGCGGGGCAATGTGGGCGGTCGGCGCGCGCGCCGCGAGCCTTTTGCGCGCGGGGGGCAGGGCGGGCGGTATTGAATCTCACATGGGTTCATTCCCCGACGCTGGCTTGGGCTTGGTTGTAGCCGGGGTCGCCGACCCCGGGGTTCGAAATGGGGGATTTCAAGCCCCGGGGTCAGCGACCCCGGCTACAGTTTCGCCCTGAAACGCGACGAGGGCGTCGCGTTCCCCAGGGAACAGAGCGGAGTGGGACACCCCGCTTACACTCGGAGCAGGCTACCCCGTGTTCTTCAGGCCGCCGGAAATGCCGTTGATCGTGAGCTCGATGACGCTGCGGATGGCGTCGGCCTCGTCCTTGTCCTTCATCTCGCCGCTGCGAAGCCGGCGCATCATGTCGATCTGGATATAATTCAACGGGTCGATGTAGGGGTTGCGCAGCTGGACCGACTTGAGGAGCACCGGCTCGCGGGCCAGGAGCTGTTTCTGGCCGGTGATGGCGAGGATGGCCCGTTCGGTGCGCTCGAACTCGGCGAGGATGATGCTGAAAATGCGGTCACGGATCTTGGCGTCGGCGACTAGGCCGGTGTAGAGGCCGGCGATGCCCATGTCGGCCTTGTGCATCGTGAGCTGGGCGTTGTCGATGAGTGACTGGAAGAAGGGCCAGCCGGCGGCCATTTCGCGCAGCAGGCGGCGGCCGGTGGGGCCGCGGCGGAGGACGGACTCGAGGGCGGAGCCGAGGCCGTACCAGCCGGGGAAGTTGAAGCGGCTCTGCATCCAGGAGAACACCCACGGAATCGCGCGGAGGTCCTCGACACTGGTGGTGTTGCGGCGGAACGTCGGGCGCGAACCGAGCTTGAGGTTCGAGATCTCGTCGATCGGCGTGGCCTGTTTCCAGAAGATGAGGAACTCGGGATCGTCGTGGACGAGGGCCTTGTACGCGGCGAAGCCGGCGGTGCTCATGGCCTCCATGGCGTCGAGCCAGGGGGCGGGCGGGGTGAACGGGTGCTGCGCGGCGTGCATCCCGAGCAACACGCCGTAGGTCATCTGCTCAAGGATGCGGTGGGCAAGATCGGGGTCGTGGTAGCGGGTGGAGAGCACCTCGCCCTGCTCGGTGACGCGGATGCCGCCGTCGCGCAGGCCGACGGGCTGGGCGAGGATGGCCTTGGCCGCCGGGCCGCCGCCGCGGGCGATGCTGCCGCCGCGGCCGTGGAAGAGCGTCACGCGGACGTTCTGGGAGGTGCAGAGGCGGACAATGGTTTCCTGCGCCTGGTAGAGCGCCCAGTTGGCGGTGAGATAGCCGCAGTCCTTGTTGCTGTCGGAGTAGCCCAGCATGACGTGCTGATGGCGGCCGTCGCGCGTGAGGTGGGGGAGGTAGGCGGGATGCGCGAACAGGCTGCCGAGGATCTCGGGCGCACGCTGGAGGTCGTCGAGCGTCTCGAAGAGCGGGGCGATCGGCAGGTCGGCCCCGGTGAACTTCATCAGCAACTCGACCTCCAGCAGGTCGGAGACCGCGTCGGTCATGCTGATGATGTAGATGCCGAGGGCGGCCGGACCGAACTTGGCGGAAGCGAGGGCGGCGAGGCGCAGCGGATCAAGGACGCTGCGGGTGGTCCCGGAGAACTTTGCGAGCGCGAGCGCGCCGAGCGGGCGGGCGTGGCGCATGGCGTCGACCAGCACGGTGCGCTTGTCGTTTTCGGACAGCCGCGGGTAGTCGTCGCGGTCGAGGACCTCGGAGACTGCTGTCTCGTGCAGGGCGGAGTGCTGGCGCAGGTCGAGGCGGGCGGTGTGCAGGCCGAAGATGTCGAGCCGGGTGCGGGCGTCCTTGAGCTCGCCGTCGGCCAGCAGGGCACCGCGGCCCGCGCGCAGGCTGTCGTCGATCACGGCAAACGTGTCCTTGACGACGGAGAGCGGGAGCTGGGTCTCGTCGCCGATCGTGTCGGCCCCGAGGTGGGTGGCGTCGCGCATCTCGACGGCGGCGTGGGCGAGGCGTTCGCGGAGGACGCCGAGCAGCAGGCGGTAGGACTCGTGCGGATACCGGTGGCCGATTTCCTCGACGTGCTTGGAGAACTGCCGGTTTTCGGTCAGGAGCTGGAGCAGCGCGGGCGACACCGCATCGCGGCGGTCCGAGACGGTGAGGGTGCGGGCGAGTTCGCGGGCGGAAAGGCGGGCCTTGTCGATGGCGAGCCGGCGGTGGAGGATGAGGACCTCGGCGGTGACCTTGGCGGTGACATTGGGGTTGCCATCGCGGTCGCCGCCGATCCACGAGCCGAAGGTGAGCCAGCGGGACGGCGGTTTGACCTCGGGGAAATGGCGGTGGAGGGCCGCTTCGAGGTCGGTCTGGAGGCGCGGCAGCGTGTCGTAGAGCGTACTGTCAAAATACCAGAGGCCGGAGCGGGCCTCGTCGGCCACCTCGGGTCGTTCGGCGCGGCTGCGGTCGGTAAGCCAGAGGGACGCGATTTCGCGTTCGATGGCGCCGGGGCTGGCGACATTGCCGCCGGTGAGCTCGGGGTGGGCGCGCAACCGGAGCAGTTCGGCGAGGCGCTGGAGCTTGGTCAGGAGGGTGCGGCGTTTCGATTCGGTGGGATGGGCGGTGAAGACCAGCTCGATGGCCATGCGGTCGACCAACTGCTGCATCGCGGCGGTGTCGACCCCGCGCTGCCGGAGTTCGAGGACGGCGGCCTCAATGGACTCGCGCATCGGGCGCTGCTCGGGGGTGCCGGGGCCGGCGAGCAGGCGGGCGGCCTGGCGCTGGCGGAGAATCCCGATGCGAAAGTTTTCCTCGGCGAGGTTGACCAGCTCGAAATAGAGGGTGAACGCCATCGCCTGGTTGAACGCCTGGGCGGGAGACAGGACGGCGACGGTCTTGCGTAGGGCGGGACCCGCGGCGGCGTCGCCGGTCCGGCTGGCCTTGGCCAGGGTGCGCAGGCGCTCCACGGTCTCCAGGGTCTCCGGCCCCTCCAACTCGCGGATGACGCGCCCGAGGGTGGCGCCGAGCGAACGGATCTCGGCGCGAAGGGTGACCATCGAGCGGAGGGCGGTGGAGGGGGGACGGGAGGCGGTGGAACGGGCCATGGACGGTTGGGGAGCGGTGGGGCGTGACGATGCGCGGGTTGGACCCGGGCGAAAAGCGAAAACCGGGCCAATTCGCGACAGGCGGGCCAAATCGACGCCCACGGCCAGGTTCGGGTGGAGGAGAATCACCCCTGTTTCGACGCGTGATTAAACGGATTGCGGGGTCATTTTGGCAGGCAGCCGGTTGAGCCGGCTCCGAAAGGAGAAGCCAGATCAGCGATCTGGCCTTCAAACCTCGACGGCCTGACTGTTGGCTTAGGCCGCCCGGGCGGGCTCCAGCTGGAGACGGGGCTGACGCACGGGCAGCCGGATGGTGACCACGGTGCCCTCGCCCGGTGCGGAATCGAGATTGATCTGGCCGCCGAGCTGTCCGATGTCGGTCTTGACGACATCCATCCCGACTCCGCGGCCCGAGACGTCGCTGACCTCAGGGGCGGTGGAAAGGCCGGGGGCGAAGATGAGCTGCCGGACTTCGGCAGGCGAGAGACCGGCAGCTTGGTGCGGGGAAACTAGTTCGCGCTCGATTGCCTTGGCGGTGATGCGGGCGAGGTCGAGGCCGCGGCCGTCGTCGCGGACCTCGACCTCCAGGGTGCCGTCCTCCAGGGTGGCCCGGAGGCAGACAACACCGACGGCGGGCTTGCCGAGCCGGCGGCGTTCGGCGGGCGACTCGATGCCGTGGTCGGCGCTGTTGCGGATGAGGTGGGTGAGCGGATCGGTGAGACCGGCCAGCAGCGCGCGGTCAAGCGGAAGGTCGTCCCCGGAGGTTTCCAGCCGGATATCCTTTCCCAATTTCCGGCCGAGATCGTGAAGCAGGCGGGGAAACCGGCCGAAAAGGTCCCCCACGGGCTGGCAGCGGGCGCGGGTGAGGGCGTGCTGCAGGCCGGTCGCGACGGTGGCGAGGCTCTGGACGGCGGCATTGAGCTCGGCCGGGGTGCCGGGCTCCGCAGCGAGCAGCAGCAGGTGGTCCCGCCCCTGCGCCAGTTCGCCGACCAGCTGGGTCAGTTCATCGAGGAGGCGGGTGGGGAGGCGGACGGTTTCATCCGGCCGGGGATGAGGGGCAGTCGCGGCGGGCGGAGATGTCCGCGGGACCAAGGTGGGCTGGCTTCGCAGCCAGTCGTGGAAGAACTCGGAGGACGTCTGCGCCAGCTGACTGGCGGGAATGCCGAAGGCGCCGAGCAGGAGGTCGGGCTCCATCGGCGTGGCAAACAGGATGGAGCAGACGAGATCCGTCGGGGTGTCGTCCTCGAGGCCGCCGACGCTGCCGAGGTCGAGGGCGGTGTCGATGAGCGTGCCGACGGAGGCGATTTCGCGGAGGTAGTGGAGCGGGGTCTGGCCGGCGGCCTCGATGTCGGCCTGAAGCCGGAGCTGCACGACATAGAAGTGATGGCCTTCGCGGAGCGCGGCGCGGATGAGCTCGGGATCGAAGCGGAAGGCGTGGAGGCTGGTCGGGACGGAGCGGGCGGCGGGGGCGGCGGCCACGGCGGGTTCCAGGTGGAGGAGGGCCTGGAGGGCGGCGAGCTCCGCGGCGGAAGGGATGGTCGCCGCCTGCCGCGGATCGGCGACCATGGTGCGCAGGCGGTCGGTGGCGGCGAGGAGGTCGGTGACGAGTGCGGGGGTGGCGGCCATGCGCCCGTCGCGGACGAGTGCGAGAACGCTCTCCATCACGTGGGCGAGGGAGGTGATGGCGGCGAAGCCGAAGAAACCGGCGGTGCCCTTGACGGTATGGACGGCGCGGAAGACGCGGTTGAGGCGGTCGGCATCGCCCGCGTCGCTCTCGAGGGCCAGCAGGTCGGCTTCGAGGGTGGCGAGATGGTCCCGGGACTCTTGGACAAAGAGCCCGAGCATTTCGTCTTCGTTCATGCTCACGGCGAGGCGAGGGCGGGCTGGAGGCCGAAGCGCTCGGCCAGCTTGAGGGCGATGAACAGGCGGAGGATTTCGGGGGCGGGGTTTTCGGCGCGGAAGGAGAGCTGGCGGCGTTCGCACTCCCGGTAGAGGGCGATGAGGAGGTTGAGACCCTGCGAGTCGATGGCGCGGGCGTGGGTGAGGTCGGCGACGATGCCGGCGGCCGTGGGGTGGGCGGCGAGATGGCTGAGCAGGGCGACGCGTTGCTGGGCGACGTTGGTGGACAGGATGTCGCCCGCGAAGGCGAGGCGGAGGGTTCCGTGGTCGAGGTGCGCTTGCATGGTGGGGGGGCGGGGCGGTCAGGCGGCGGCGAGGGCAAACTCCATCGTGAGCTCAGCCCCGTTGCGGGCTTCGCGGGTGGCGGAGCTGAGGGTGTGGATGACCTGCAGTCCGAGGGAAATATGGCCGGTGCCCGCGAGCAGGTCCGGCAATTCGGCCGGATTCGGCGCCACGAGCGGGCGGCCCGGTCCGGGATCGGAAACCGTCACTTCCACCCGTCGCTGCCGGGGCCGGAAGACGGCGGTGACATGGGCGACGGCCTCGCGGAGTCCGGCGCAGCCGTGGTCGAGGGCGTTGATCAGCGCCTCGCGGGCGCAGAGCAGGATGGCGGAGAGACAGTCCGCCGACAAATCGGGCAGGGCGTGGACGAGGTTGCGCGCAAAGCGCTCCTGAAAGGCGTCGATCTCCGGACCGGAGTCTCCGGGCAGGGCCTCGTGAAAGAGCGGCAGCTCGTCGTCGGCCCGGACTTGGTCGGACGGAAACCAGCGCAGCCGGGCGACGAGAATGTCGTCCGTGACCCGGGTGGCGCGGCGGAGCGCGGGAAAATCCTCGAGCGAAGTGAGGAGCAGCCGGGCGGCGATCGCGTGGGGGGTGACGTTGAGCTGCTTGGCCTGGTCGAGCAGGCCGTCGCTCCAGAGGCAACAGGAGCCGGTTTCGGGCAGTGCGGCGGTGGCGACGCCGGGGGTGAGCGTCTCAAACCAGCCCAGGGGGCTGCTGCGGCCCGCCAGGGCGGCCGGCGGCTGGCCCGGCAGGAGCAAATGGACAGCGGGGCACCCGCAGTTGAGCACCTGCAGTTCGCGGCGGACCAGGTCGATGCTGACAAACACGGTGCTGAGGGACGAGGGCAGGTGGCTGAGTTCGCCCCCGGACCACTCGACCAGCAGGAAACGGTTGCAGGCCTCCGCGATGCGCAGCGGCGGCACGCCGACGGTCTGCATGCCCTTCACCATCCCTTGGAAGTAAGCGGCGATGAAACCCTCCAGTACCCCGTGGCCGGAAACGTCGCCGAGGACGAGCTGGACCGAGCCAGGATCGGAGCGGAAGACGCTGACGAAGTCGCCGCCGGCCTCGTGAATCGGGCAGTTGCGCGTGGTGAGCTCGCAGTCGAGCTGGCCCGGCACGCCGGACTGGTCGAGCCGACTTGGCGCGAGGCGCTGTTGGATGGCGGCGACATCGGCGAGGCTGCGCTCGGCGGATTCGAGGGAACGCTGCCGCCGGGTCAGGCTGACCGCGCGCTCGACGGCGGCGAGGATGACCTTGGGGGCGCAGGGTTTTTCGAGAAAATCGCAGACTCCACCCCGCAGCGAAGCCGAGAGGGTGGTGCGTTCCGAATCGCTGGTGTTGATGATGGTCGCCAGGGTCGGGTCCAGCAGCCGGATCTGTTCCAGCAGCTGCAGGCCGTCGAGGATCGGCATCCGGTAGTCGGTCAGGACCACATCAAAGGCCGCGGCCGTGAGCTCCCGGAGCCGCTCCAGAGCCTTGGCGCCGTCCGTGGCGGTCTCAACCGCCAGGCCGCCCCGGGTCAGGATGGTACGGAGCAGCATCAGGGTCGTGGGATCGTCGTCCACGAGCAGAACGCGGCCTTGGGCGGGTGCGGAGAGCATGATCAGATTGGTCCGATGGGGTATCTATCGGCCTTTGGCGTGGAGACTTGACTGCGATTGTGCGCGCGGAACGGACTGGCGGGCGGGCCGGGGGAGCGGACAAAATCATCCGGCGCACTCAAGTGCTGGGACAACCGGCCGATGGGAAACTGTCCCGGCTGCAATTCCATGATCAAGCATGTCACGCATCACCACCGCCGTCCGCAGGGGGGCGGGGCGCGCCTAAGCCCGGTCCGGCCATGACCGAAACGGACCAACTGGACTTGAGCGCCGAGATCGCGGCCATGGTGCCGGGCGTGGTCTACCAGTACCGGCTGCGGCCGGACGGAACCTCGTGCTTTCCCTATGCGAGCCAGGGGATCCGAGAGATCTACCGCGTCGAGCCGGAGGAAGTGCAGGAGAACGCTGCCGCGGTCTTCGCGGTGCTGCATCCGGATGATCTCGAGCGGGTCACCGCCTCCATCCAGCAGTCCGCGCGGCAGCTGGAACCTTGGGGGCTGGAGTATCGCGTCAGTTTTCCCGACGGCGTGGTGCGATGGCTGCGCGGGCAGGCCAATCCCGAGCGGGAGCCCGACGGCTCGGTCCTGTGGCACGGCCACATCATGGACATCACCGAGAGCAAGCTGACCGAGGAGGCGCTGCGCGAGAGCGAGCTGCGCTGGCAGTTTGCGCTCGAAGGGGCGGGAGAGGGCGTGTGGGACTGGCGGCCGGAGGACCGGAACCTTTTTCTGTCCCGCCGCTGGAAGGAACTGCTCGGCCATGCTGAAAACGAGATCGGCCAGCGGCCCGAGGAGTGGTCCGAGCGGGTGCACCCCGAGGACCTGGCGGCCGTGCAGGTCCGGCTGCGGGAACATCTGACGGGCCGGACCCGGGAGTACGAGAGCGAGCACCGCATGCGCACCCGCGACGGCGGCTACAAATGGGTCTGCGACCGCGGCCGGGTCATCGACCGGGACGCCGTCGGCCGGGTGCGCCGGATGATTGGCACCATGTCTGACATCACGGCCCGGAAGGAGGCCGAGATTGCGCTGCAGAATTCCAAGGCCGAGCTCGAGTTCGCCAACCAGCAGATGGAGGAGGCGATCACGCGTTCCAACGAGCTGGCCCGCGAGGCCGCCGGAGCCAGCCAGGCCAAGAGCTTTTTCCTCGCCAACATGAGCCATGAGATCCGCACGCCCATGAACGGCGTCATCGGCATGGCGGGCCTGCTGCTCGACACGTCGCTGACGGCGGAACAGCGCGGCTATGCCGAAACCGTGCGCAGCAGCGCCGAGGCCCTGCTCCAGCTCATCAACGACATCCTCGACTTTTCCAAGATCGAGGCCGGCCGCATCGAACTTGAACTGCTGGACTTTGACCTTGCCGAGGTCCTCGAGGAAACCCTGGAAATGCTCGCCATCCGCGCCCACGAGCGCGGACTCGAACTCGCCGGGCTGGTCGCGCCCGGCACGCCCCGGGCCGTCCGCGGGGATCCGGGCCGGCTGCGGCAGATCCTCGTCAACCTTGTTGGCAACGCCATCAAGTTCACCGAGCGGGGCGACGTGGTGGTGCGCGTCTCCCGGCTGACCGCGGAGGGAAACCGGGTCACCCTGCGTTTCACCGTGACTGACACCGGGGTGGGCATTCCGCCCGAGCGCGCGACCGCGCTCTTCCAGCCTTTCACCCAGGTCGACGCCTCGACCACCCGCAAGTATGGCGGCACGGGACTGGGCCTCGCCATCTCTCGCCAGCTGGTCGAGGCCATGCAGGGCGATATCAGCGTCCGCAGCCGCCTCGGCCAGGGGGCCGAATTCAGCTTCACGGTGCAGCTGGATCTGAGCCCGGACTCAACCCCGGCCGTGCCCGCCCCGACGCCGTTGACGGGCCAGACGGTGCTGGTGTTCGAGCCCCATCCGCCCACCGCCGAACATCTTGCCGCCGTTCTCACCGCCGCCGGAGCCCGGGTGGAAACGTTTGCGACGGCCGCCGCGGCCGTCGGCCGGTTCGAAAGCCCGGCGGACGCACCCGCGGATGTGCTGCTCCTCGACCGTTCCGCCCCGGACGGCGACCGGTTGCTGGAGGCCGCCGGAGTGGCATGCCGGCCCGATGGCCGCCCCGGTGTGCCTGCGATCCTGCTCACCGATTTGCGTCATCGCGAACCCGCCCGCAAACCGGGGGTGTGCGCTGTGCTGGTCAAACCGCTCCGTCGGGAAGGCCTTGTTATGGCGGTCACCCGGACAGTCCGGGCGGCGGAGGGCCGGTCGGCGGGATCGGCTGCGGCCGGCTTTCCCGCCCGGCCCGCGGCCGCGCGGGCCCACTGGCGCCTGCTGCTCGCCGAGGACAACTCGGTCAACCAGCGGGTGGCGCTCGCGGTGCTGGCCCGGCTGGGCTACCGGGCCGACGTGGTCGGAAACGGTCGCGAGGCGGTCACCGCACTTTCCCGGGTGCCCTACGATCTGGTCCTGATGGACTGCCAGATGCCGGAGATGGACGGCTATGCGGCCACCCGCACCATCCGGGGCGAAGACTCACCGGTGCAGAACCGGCAGATTCCCATCGTGGCCATGACCGCCAATGTCATGAAAGGCGACCGCGAGCGCTGCCTTGAGGCCGGCATGACGGACTATCTCGCCAAGCCCATCGATGCGGCGGCACTGGACCAGATTCTCGCGCGGCTGCTGGGCACGGGCCGGCCCGCGGTGAGCGCAGCCGGCGTGCTCGAATGGCCGGAGTTTCTCAGCCGGATTGGTGGTGACGAAGCGCTGGCGCGAGAGCTGCTGGCGGAATTCTGCGGGGAGGCCCCCGGCCTGCTGGCGGCGGCGCGGTCCGCCGAGGCCGGCGGCGACCGGGCCGGCCTCGTCGGGGCGCTGCAGCGCCTCCGGGATGACGCCGCCAACCTTTCCGCCCCGGCCCTGCGCGAGGCGGCGCAGGCGGCGCTGGAGATGGCGGACCGGCAGGACGGGTCCTCCGGGGTTGACGGGGTGCATGAAGCCCTCGCCGCATTTCTTGCCATTGCCGCCAAAATAGTCCCGAATCATTTTTCTGCGCCTCCTCCGCAGTCTGATGCCAACCGAGCACCCAGCACCCCGGCCGTTGATCGTTCTGGTCAATGATGATGAGATCCAGCGCCGGCCGCTTGCCGTGCTGCTGGAACAACACGGGTTGCGGGTTTCCGCCCAGGCCTCGGTCCGGGCGGCGCTGGAAGCCATGGCAGTCGAACCGCCCGCCCTCGTCATCACCGACCTCTGCCTGCCGGATATCGACGGGGTGCGGTTCTGCCGGATGCTGCGCTCCCCGGCCTACGCCCAGTTCAACGAGACGCCGATCCTCGTCGCCTCGGCTACTTATGCCGGGGCCGACACCGGGAGCATCATTGTCGAGCTGGGGGCCAACGATTTTGTCCGGCTGCCGGTTGAACCGGAACTCCTGCTCCAGCGGGTCGACCAGCTTCTGCACCACGCGCCCCCCGCAGCGGAACCGACCGTGCTCCTGGTCTCGGCCGACGCCGTCGAGGCCGCCACGCTGGCGGCGGCCTTTGCGGCCAACGGCTACCGGGTGCGGCCGGCGTCCGACCGCGCCGGAGCGGAGCCCTCACTTGTCCAGGGTGGAGGCGAGGTCGTCGTGCTTGACCTCGATGCCCCCGGCATCGACCTGGAACTGCTGACGGGTCTGTCCGCCCGGTGGCCCGAAGCGGCCTTCTTCACCCTCACTTCTCAGCACGACCCCGGGATTGCGGTCCGGGCGATGCAGGCGGGGGCCAGCGCGCACCTGCGCCGGCCCTTCGCCCCGGAATATCTTTCCAGCCTCTGCGAGATGGCGCGCCGGGAAAAGTCGCTGTTGCGGGTGCAGAACCTGCTCGAGCGCCGCACCCGCGACCTCCGGCGTTCCGAACAGGAGCTGCAGGCGGTGGTCGAGTCCACCGGGCAGGCCTTCCTCCTGCTGGAGCCGGACGGCCGGGTCGAGCTGTTCAACCAGGCGGCCGCGCTAATGGCCCGGGATGTCTTCGGCCGCACCCTCCGGCTCGGGCAGACCCTGGTGGAGATGCTCGGCCTGGAGTTCGCCCACGCCACGCTGCGCAACATCAAGGCCGCCTTTGCCGGCCAGGTCGTCCACCACGAGGTGGAGCTCCAGGACTGCCAGGGCTGCGGCCACTGGTTTGCCGTCACCTACGCGCCGGTCCACGGGGCGGACGGTGCGATCAAACGGGTCTGTTTCAATGCCCAGGACATCACCGAGCGGCGCCTGGCCGAGGACGCCCTGCGCGAGAGCGAGGCGCGTTTCCGCGGGATGGCGGACCACGCCCCCGTGCTCATCTGGATGATGGGTTCCGCGTCCGGTCGCCACTATTTCAACCAGGGCTGGCTCAACTTCACCGGCCGCACGCTGGCGCAGGAGCTGGGCGAGGGCTGGGTCGAAGGGGTGCATCCGGAGGATCGGGCCGAGGGTGAACGCATCCGGGCCGCGGCGGTCGCCGCCCGCCGGTCCTACACACTGGAATACCGCTTGCGGCACCAGTCGGGCCACTATCGCTGGATCACTGACACCGGCGTCCCGCGGCTGTCCCCTGGCGGGGAACTCCTGGGCTACATTGGTGCCGGCATCGACATCCACGACCGCATCGAGGCCGAGGCCGCGCTGATCACCAACAAACGCCGGCTGCAGGCGCTGTTCGACCATTCGCATGACGCCATCCTGCTGGCCGATGACGACGGGCGCTACGTCGACGCCAACCCGGCCTCCTGCCAGCTGCTGGGCTATACGCGCGAGGAACTGGTGACCCTCGACATCCAGCAGGTCTTCGCCGTCTCCGATCCCGCTTGGGCGCGGGGCGCCTGGCGCGAGTTTCTCGCCAAGGGCCGGACCACGGGTGAGACTTCCCTGCGCCGCAAGGATGGCACCGCCGTTGTCGTCGATTACAGCGCGATTGCCGGCATCCTGCCGGGGCTGAACCTTTCGATCCTGCGCGACATCACCGAGCGCCGCGCCCTCCAGGCCCAGTTGCTCCGCCAGCAGCGCCTGGAGAGCGTGGGACGACTGGCCAGCGGCGTCGCCCACGATCTCAACAACATCCTGACCCCGATTCTGATGGTGCCGGTCATGCTGCGGCCGCATCTGACCGACACCAATGCGCTCATGCTGCTCGACACCGTCGAGAACGGCGCCCGTCGCGGCTCGATCATCGTGCGCCAGTTGCTCTCCTTCGCCCGCGGCATGCCGGGCGAAAAGCGCCGCGTCGATTTGCGCAAGATCGTGCGCGAGGCCCTCGTCATCATCCAGGAAACCTTTCCGAAGAACATCAAGGTCGACTGGAATTCCCCGGTGGCCGAACTCCCGATCATGGGTGATAGCACCCAGCTCAACCAAGTTATCATCAACCTGGCCATCAACGGCAGCGACGCGATGGAAAAGGGCGGCCGCCTCGCACTGGCCCTCGAGGCCGCGGAGGTCACCGCCGAGGAGGCGCAGCAGACCCCCGACGCCCGACCCGGTCCCCACGCCGTGCTCACCGTGGCCGACCACGGACATGGCATCGCGCCGGAACATCTCGACAAGATCTTCGACCCGTTCTTCACGACCAAGCCATTCGGCCAGGGCAGCGGCCTCGGTCTCTCCACCGTGCTCGGGATCGTGCGCGGACACGACGGCTTCGTCCGGGTCTCCAGCCGGCTGGGCACCGGCACCGTCCTCAAGGTTTTCTTCCCGCTGCATACCACCCTCGACGCCGTGACACCCTTCGCCGCGGCCGAGTCCCGCAAACCCCCGTCCGGACTCGGCCGCATGGTTCTGGTGGTCGACGATGAGGCGGCGGTGCGCGAAATCGTCCGCATGATTCTGGTCAACGAGGGCTATCAGGTGATGTGCGCGGCCGGAGCCGACGCCGCCCTCTCCCAGATTCAGTCCGTCGGCGGCCGGGTCGATCTGGTGCTCACCGACATGGCGATGCCGGGTGTCTCCGGGGCCAAGCTGGTCGAAAGGCTGGCGCGCTCCCATCCCAATCTGCCGGTCCTCGTCATGACTGGCACCGATGTCGGTCTGAAACTCCCGGCGGAGGTAAAAAATCTCACCAAGGGCGTCCTGGCCAAGCCCTTCAGCGCGGAGCATCTGGTGCAAACCATCGCCCAAACCCTGGGCAGACGCGTAGTCTGATAAGACGGAAGCACGGGGTGGCTTCCGGGAAAAACATGGAAGGGATGGCGGGGCGGGAAGACGTGCGATGCCGTCCGGTTCAGAACCTCGAAGCAAATTGTCCAAACGGTTGCCGTCGGCTTCCGCCGAACAACCATTGACCTCCGCTCCGGAAGCGGGGCATTCTGCCATGCCCCGTCCCGCGCAACCCGCCCCGTCCCGCCGCCGTCTTCCGCCCCATGAAGCTCCGCCTGTCCCAGTGCCTTTTTGTCCTGCTGGCCGTCTGTGCTCCGTTGGTCCGTCCCGCCGGAGCCGCGGAGGCAACGCCGCCGGTTGCCGCCAAGCCCACGCTGTTTGTCGCCGGCGACTCCACGGCCAACTCCAGCGGCCGGATCCTCGGCTGGGCCGCCGCCTCCACCTTCGGCGTCTGCTTCGATCCGGCCAAGGTCAACGTGATGAACGGCGCCGCCGGCGGCCGCAGCAGCCGCACCTTCATCAGCGACGGCTCGTGGGACAAGATCCTCTCCCGCCTCCAGCCCGGCGATTATGTCCTGATTCAGTTCGGCCACAATGACATTGGCGGCATCAACGAGGAGCCTCCGGGCTCCAAGCTGCCGCTCCGCGCGCGCGGCACGATTCCCGGGCTTGGCGAGGAGACCCAGGAGATCGACAACGTCGTCACCAAACAGCATGAGGTCGTCCATACGTTCGGCTGGTATCTGCGGAAATACCTCGCCGAGACCCGCGCCAAGGGCGCCACGCCGATCCTGCTGACGCTGACCGTCCGCAACGAATGGAAGGACGGCAAAATCGAACGTGGCCCCGGGCGTTACAGCGAATGGACCGCGGCCGTGGCCAAAGCCGAGCACGTGCCCCTGGTCGATCTCACGGCCATGCGGGCCGACGCCGACGAGAAGCTCGGTCAGGACAAGCTGGCGCCCCTGTACAGCACCACCGACACCACCCACTCGAGTCCCGCCGGCGCCGCGCTGAATGCCGAGGCCATTGTCGCCGGCCTGAAGGCGCTCGCGCACAGTCCATTCGTCGCCCTGCTTTCCGAGCACGGCAAATCCGTCCCTGCGGCTGAGGCGAAATACGTGGCCGACAATGCTCCCGAGAGGACCGCGGTGCTCCCCGCCCCTTGAATCTCCGCCCAGACTGTCCATCCTCATCCGCGGTTGCTTCCCAACTCAGCTGCTCGCCAATCGAGTCCCACCCCAACACCCCATGTCCTTCCCGTCCTTTACGGCGGTTTCCCCGTTGAAATTGTTGGCCCCCCTGCTTGGTCCGCTGGCCGTCGGACTGCTGCTGGGCGGCTGTACCTCAAGCGCTCCGGCCGTGGCGACGCCAGCCCAGCCGGTGGCGGTTGCCCCCCGGCCGGCCCCGGCTGGCAAGCCCACGCTCTACGTCGTCGGCGATTCGACGGCCAACAGCCCCGCGCCGATCCAGGGCTGGGGCACCCCGTTCATCGGCTATTTTGACCCTGCCAAAATCACCGTGCTCAACCGGGCCCGCGGCGGTCGGTCCAGCCGTTCCTATATTCACGAGGGGCTGTGGGATGCCGTCGTGAAAGATCTCAAGGTGGGTGATTTCATCCTTCTCCAGTTCGGCCACAACGACGGCGGCACGCCCAGCGCGGCCCGCGCCGGGGACCGTCCGTCTCTCCCCGGCGTCGGCGAGGAAACCAAGGATTTCCCGAATCCCGCCGGCCAGACCGAGACCGTCCACACCTTCGGCTACAATATGCGCAGGATGGTCACCGACGCCCGGGCCCGGGGCGCCACCATCATCGTGCTCAGCTGCACCGTCCGCAATCTCTGGCGCACCGGCCAGGCCGACCACGGCCCCGGCGCGTTCGGACCCTGGGCCGCCGAGGTCGCCAAGTCACAGCATGTGCCCTTTCTCGATTTTTCCCTGCTGACGGCGGACAAGTACGACATGCTCGGCCGCGAAAAGGTCGCCGCGTTCTACGGACCGACCGATACCACCCACTCGACTCCGGCCGGCGCGGACTTCAATGCGGCCTCCGTCGTCTCCGGCCTGCGCAGTCTCCCGGGCGCTCCCTTTGAGGCCTACCTCAACGACAAGGGCCGGGGCGTTCCCGCGGCCGCCGCCAAGTATATCACCAGCAACCAGCCGTGACCGCACCCCACGGCCGCCAGAACTATTTGCCAACCACTTTCCACCGCCAAATTCCATGAACCTCCTCCATCGTTTGCTCACCCTGCCATCCTGTGCCGCCGGGATTCTGTTCCTCGTCGCCCCCGGTTTTGCCGCCAATGCCCCGGCCCCCGCCGCCTCCGGCAAGCCGTCCATCATTGTTTGCGGTGACTCCACTGCACGCAACACCGGGCCCGGCGCCCAGGGCTGGGGGACCGCCATTGCCGATTATTTCGACGCCGCCAAGGCGACAGTGAACAATGTCGCCCACGCCGGCACTTCCAGCCTCACCTACTTCAACGGGGACTGGCCCAAGGTGCTCCCCCAGATCAAGGCTGGCGACTACGTGCTTCTCGTCTTCGGCATCAATGACGGCGGCCTTCACACGCCTCCGGGGCTCGGCGAGGAAACCCAATCGGTGACCGTGAAGGCCGGACAACCCGCGGTAACCGGCCACACCTACGGCTGGTACATGTCCAAGATGACCACCGACGCCCAGGCCAAGGGCGCCCATGTCGTTCTGCTCACGCTCACCGTCCGCAATACCTGGACCAATCCCAACGTCACCTACAAGGACGCTACCCCCAACGGCCCGCTCCCCGGCAACTACGATCCGAAACAGGACAAGATCGTCCGCGGCGACAAGTTCGCCCAGTGGACCAAGGACGTTGGGGCGAAGCTCCACGTCCCCGTCCTCGACCTGAATAATCTCGAGGGCGACCGTTACGAAAAGCTCGGCCGCGAGAAGGTCATGGTGAACTACCTCGACCACAACCACACCAACCCCGCCGGCGCCGATCTGGTCGCCTCCTACATCGTGGCCGGACTCAAGGCCTTCAAAAACTCCCCGTTCACCGCCCTGCTTTCGGACAAGGGCCAAGCCATCGAGGCGGCGGACGCGAAATACGTCATCGAGAATCCCGCCGTGTCAGGGAAATAATTCCTGCGGTCCAACATCAACCACTTCATGAAACCTTCCTTCCGCCTCCTTGCCGTCACCGCCTTTCTTGCGGCTGGCTTCCTGTCCGTTCCCGTCCTCGCCGCCGGCACGCCGGCCGCCACTGGCACGCCGGCCGCCACTGGGATTCCGTCGATCTTTGTTTGCGGTGACTCCACGGCCAAGAATAATGCCAATGGTGGGCTTGGTTGGGGGACGCCCATCGCCGCCTATTTCGATCCGGCCACGGTCACCGTCAAGAATGTCGGTCATGCCGGCAAATCCAGTCTCACCTATTACGAGGGGGACTGGCCTGCGGTTTTGCCCCAGATCAAGTCCGGCGACTTCGTCCTGCTGGTCTTCGGCATCAATGACGGGTCCACTCCCAATGTCGCTGACGGAGAGGTGAGCGCTCAGGGCAAGCACAACTACACTTGGTATATGTCGAAGATGGCCACCGATGCCGGCGCCAAGGGAGCACGCGTGGTCTTGCTCACCGTCACCACCCGCGACATCTGGACCAACCCCAAGGTGAAATACCGCGACGCCACGCCGCTCGCCGCGCTGCCCGCCGATTACAATCCGGCCGAGGACAAAATTGAGCGCGGTACCGCCAACGGCAAATACACCCAGCTCACCAAGGATCTTGGAGCCAAGCTCCGCCTGCCGGTCTTCGACCTCACCAATTACTGCGCCGATCTGTACGAAAAAATGGGCCGAGAAAAAGTCATGGCCAATTACGTCGACCACAATCACACCAAGCCCGCCGGCGCCGACATCGTTGCATCCTCCATTGTTTCCGGACTCAAGGCCTTGAAAGGCAGCCCGTTCACCGCTCTTTTGTCGGACAAAGGCAAAGCCGTCGAAACTGCCGACGGGAAATACGTCAGCGACAACTTGCCGGAAGCTGATGCAAAATCCCCGGCGAAATGAATCGTTTCGCCTGCAAGAACAACCTTTTCCCGTGAAATCCGTCCTCCTCCTCGCCGCCTTTTCCTTCGCCGTGCCCCTCGCCGCCGCCGCGCTCCCGCCGCTCACGCCGGCCGATATTCCCCGCAGCACTCAGATCGGCGCACCAACCCCCGGCGTCCGCATCCCTCCGCCGCTGCCTGCGGACGCCAAGCTGCCGACGATCTGGCTCATCGGCGATTCGATCGTGCGCAACGGCGTCAATGGCAATGGCGACGAGAAGGAAGGCCAGTGGGGTTGGGGAGCGCCGCTCGTCGGCTATTTCGACGCGAAGAAAGTCAACGTCGTCAACCGCGCCATGGGCGGAACGAGCAGCCACAGTTTTTACGACGGCCTCTGGAAGGGTCTGGTGCCGCTGATCCAGAAAGGGGATTTCGTCATCCTGCAATTCGGCGCCAACGACAGCAATCGCGCCAGCCTCCCGGGCACGTCCGATGAGGTGCAGAACAACCTCCACAGCTTCGGCTGGTATCTGAAACAGTTTGTGGCCGAAACGCGCGCCAAGGGTGCCACTCCGGTCATCTGCTCGCTCACGCCGCGCAAAAACTGGCTGCCCGACGGCCACTTCCGCCGCGACAACACCACGCACGCCGCCTGGGCCGCGGCCATTGCCAAGGAGACGGATGCGCCGTTTGTGGATCTCTACGAGCTCATCGCCCGCAAGTATGAGGCCGTGGGCCAGGCCAAGGTTGACCTGCTTTACGTGCCTTCGCCCACGGAGCATCTGCACACCGGCTGGGACGGAGCGATCGTCAATGCCGAGTGCGTGCTCTCCGGACTGAAGGCGCTGAAAGGCGACCCCTTCGCGCCGTATTATTCCGCGCGCGCCGAGGCCGTCGCCCCGGCCGACCTTTCCAAGCCCGCGCCGCCACCGGCGGCAAAGGCTGAAGGGACGAAAAGCTGAAGGATATAAATCAACCCCAAACCTTTTCCCGCGAATGACGCAGATAGACACGAATCTTGAAATCCGAATTCAGCCTTAGTCATTAGACCTTAGTCCTTAGATTATTCCTTATGAAACCTCCATTCCTCCTCGCCCTCGCCGCCAGCTTAGCGTTCACCGCCACGCTGGCCGCCGCCGATGCTTCCATTGCGACGGCCTTTCCCCCGCTCAAGAGTTCCGATATTCCCCGCAACACCCAGATTGGCACCGGCGCGCCGACGCCGGGCACCAAGGTCGCGATGGCGGTCCCCCCCGCCGGCTCCAAGCTCCCGACGCTCTGGGTCATTGGTGACTCAACCGTGCGCAACGGCTCCTACGGCGACGGCGCCACGGGCGGACAATGGGGGTGGGGTGCGCCCTTTGTGGCATATTTCGACGCGACCAAGATCAACGTCATCAACCGCGCCATGGGCGGAACCAGTAGCCGCAGTTACTACGAAGGGCTGTGGAAAACCCTGACGCCTCTCATCAAGAAGGGCGATTATGTCATCCTGCAGTTTGGTGCCAACGACAATGGTACGGCCAGCCTCAAGGGGACGGGTGACGAAGTGCAGAACAACCTCCATACCTTCGGTTGGTACATCACTCAGTTTGTGAAGGAAACCCACGACAAGGGAGGCATTCCGATCATCTGCTCGCTCACCCCGCGCAACACCTGGGCGGCCGACGGGGTGCATTTCAAACGCGACAACACCACGCATGCCGCCTGGGCCGCCGAAATCGCGACGAAGACCGGCACCGCCTACGTGGACCTCTACGAACTGATCGCCCGCAAATATGAGCAACTGGGCAAGGCCAAGGAGGAGCCCCTCTATGCCGACGGAAAAATCCACACGAGCTGGGACGGCGCCGTCGTCAACGCCGAGTGTGTCGTCTCCGGGCTGAACGCCCTCAAGGACAACCCGCTTGCCGCCTTTCTTTCCCCCCGCGGCAAGGCCATCGCTCCGGTGGACGTCTCGGCTCCCGCACCGGCCGCCAAGTAGTTTTCAGTTCTTTGCTTGTACCCAACTGGGCGTGGTGCCCTCACCCCGCTCCGAAATGTAGCCGGGGCTCCCTCGTCCCGGTTGCGCGGGGTCAAACCTGCGGGGTGAGGGCACCCCGCCCACATTTTCAGATTCCGAGGTGGAGCGCGTTGACCCCAATGCGCTTTCCCCTTGTTCCCAATCCGCGGGTTGAGGTCAACCCGCTCCACCTCCTGTCTTGGTTAGATCTTAATTGGCGATTATTCCCCATGCTCTCATCCCTCGTGCCCTCGCGTATTTCCGGCTGCGGTTTGTCCCTGCTGGCCCTCGCCCTCGGCCTGACCGCGCCGCTGGCCTTCGCCGGGGCCGGCCGCGCCGCGCCCATGCCCGCCGATCCGAAGCTGCCGACCATCTGGCTCATCGGCGACTCGACCGTGCGCAACGGCCAGGACGATGGCCAGAACAAGGGTCCGGCCGGCCAGTGGGGTTGGGGCCACACCATCGCCGACTACTTCGATCCGGCCAAGGTCAACCTCGTCAACCGCGCCGTCGGCGGCACCAGCAGCCGTTCGTTTTACGGCGGCCAGTGGCCCGGCATCCTCGCCAACGTGAAGGCGGGCGACTTCGTCATCATGCAGTTCGGCCACAATGACAACAATGGCGTTTTCACCGGCGCCGGCGGCTACCGCGCCTCGCTCAACGGTACCGGCGACGAAACCCAGCAGGTCCCCAACACGCGCACCGGCCAGCCGGAGACCGTGCATACCTTCGGCTGGTATTTGAAACAGTATGTCGCCGAAATCCGCGCCAAGGGCGCCACGCCGGTGATCTGCTCGCTCATCCCGCGGAAGCTCTGGTCGCCCGACGGCCTGATCATGCGGCACAACGAGAACTATTTCGACTACGCCACCTGGGCCGACGACGTCGCCAAGTCGGAGAAGGTCGCCTATGTCGATCTCCACGAAATCGTCGCCCGCAGGTACGACGAGCTCGGCCACGACGCCGTGATGCAGCTCTTCCCCGCGCCCGTTACGGCCGCCAACGGCAGCGTGACTGACGAGCACACCCACACCAACCTCGCCGGCGCGGTCCTCAACGCCGAAAGCGTTATCGCCGGTCTCAAGGCCCTCAAGGACAGCCCGCTCGTCGCCTTCCTGTCCGCCAAGGCCAAGGACATCGCCCCCGCTGACTTGACCAAGTCGGCTCCCGCCGCGAAGGTTCCCGGGCCGATCCCCCCGGTTTCCGCCGCGCCCGCCCCGAAATAAGTTTCTCATCCCGCCCGCTTGTCCCTGTCGGCGGGGTGCCCTCACTCCGCTCCGAATCATGGAGCCGGGACGCCCTCGTCCCGGTAGTTTTACCGGTCGCCATCCGAGCGCATTGAGCTCAACACGCCCCCCCGCATTCCATTCTTCATGAAACGCCACAACCGCATTTCCATCCTCGTCGCCACCGCCGTGGCCGCCGCCGCCCCCCTTGCCGCTGCCGAGCTTCCTCCTCCCACCACCAAAAAGATCCTCTTCTTTTCCAAGTCCGCCGTCTTCGAACATTCCGTCATCAAGCGCAACGCCGGCCACCCGTCCTTCGCCGAACAGGTGCTCCAGGAACTCGGGGCCAAGCACGCGCTCGCGTTCACCTTTTCCAAGGACGGTAGCCTCTTCACCGCCGACTATCTCAGTCAGTTCGACGCCTTCATGTTCTACACGACCGGTGACCTGACCACCGCGGGTCTGGACAAAACCCCGCCCATGACCGCCACCGGCAAGGCCGCGCTCCTCGCCGCCATCGCCGCCGGGAAGGGCTTCATCGGCGTCCACAGTGCGACTGACACCTTTCATTCTCCTGGCAACGCCGACATCGGCCCGGCCCGCTACGTGGACGATGGCGATCGCGCCGATCCGTTTATCAAAATGCTCGGAGGCGAATTCATCAAGCATGGCGCCCAGCAGCCGTCGCACCTCATCGTGTCGGATCCGAAATTTCCCGGGCTGGCCGCCGTCCCCGCGGACTTCGCGCCCAACGAGGAGTGGTATTCGCTCAAGAATTTCGCGCCGGACCTCCACGTGCTGCTGATCCAGGAAACCGCCGGCATGAAGGGTCCAGAGTATGCCCGGCCGCCCTATCCCTCGACTTGGGCGCGGATGGAGGGGAAGGGGCGCGTGTTCTCCACCAACCTCGGCCACCGTGAGGACGTGTGGCTCAATCCCGTGTTTCAATCCGTGCTCCTCGGCGGCATGGAATGGGCCACCGGACGGGTCGATGCCGATGTGACCCCGAACCTGGACAAGGTCGCCCCGAAGGCCCGGGTGCTTCCGCCCGATCCCACCGCGGACCCGAAGCCCCCCGCCCGGTAACGCGGGTGAAGCGGGGCTTCCGACGTCACGCCGGCGGGGACGTTCAGATTCCGCACGCCTGCAGGATCCGCAGGGCGCCGTAGGCGAGCAGGCCGGTGACGGGGAGGGTGAGCACCCAGGCCCAGACCATCTGTGAAACGATGCCCCATTTGACGGCACTGAGCCGCTTGGTGGCACCGACGCCCATGATCGACGTGGAGATGACGTGGGTGGTCGAAAGTGGCACGCCCATGGTGGAGGCGCCGTAGATGATGCAAGCGGCGGTGGTCTCGGCAGCAAAACCCTGGACGGGTTGCAGCTTCACCATCTTGTGGCCCATCGTCCGGATGATGCGCCAGCCGCCGCCGGCGGTGCCGGCGGCCATCGTGCCAGCGCAGGCGACCACCACCCAATACGGGACATGGTCAAACGCGGGGACGCGCAGGAAACCCGCCCAGGCCGGCAGGTGGTCAAACGTGCCGTCCTTCGTCGCCGTGACAAGGGCGAGGGTGATGATGCCCATCGTTTTTTGGGCGTCGTTGGAGCCGTGGCTGTAGCCCATGAAGCCGGCGCTTACCAGCTGCAGCTTGCCGAACAGGGTGTTGACCAGATAGGGCGTCGCCTTGCGCAGAATCACGTAGAGCAGCGTCATCAGCAGGGCGCCCCCCACAAAGCCGATGAGCGGCGAGGTGATCATCGGGAGCACGACCTTGGGCCAGAGACCGTTGCTGGCGTGCTTGACCGGGTCGGCGACCGACCACTTCAGCACCGCCCAGTCGCCGTGCGACGAGGCCAGCGCCGCGCCGCAGAGTCCGCCGATGATGGCATGGCTGGAGCTCGACGGCAGCCCGAGCCACCAGGTGAACAGGCCCCAGACGATGGCGGCAAAGAGCGCGCACAGCACGGTCGTCATCGTCACGACGCTGGTGTCGACGAGGCCCTTGCCGATGGTGGTGGCCACGGCGGTGCCGGCGAGCGCACCGAGGAGGTTGAACACGGCGGCCATGGCGATGGCCTGGCGCGGGGTCAGCACCTTGGTCGAGACGACCGTGGCGATGGCGTTGGCGGCGTCGTGGAATCCGTTGATGTATTCAAACACCAGCGCCGCCACGAGGACGAGCAGGAAGAGCGTCATGGCCGGGGCGGCTCAGGAATACTTGAGGGTGATCTGGAAGACGACGTTGCCGGCGTCGCGGCAGCGGTCCACGGCCTTTTCCATCATCTCGAACAGCTCCTGCAGGATGATCATCTCCTTCGCCTCATACGGGCCGTGGTAAAGGTCCTTGATCAGGCCGAGCATGACCTTGTCCGCCTCGCCCTCGGCGAACTGCAGTCGCTCGTTGGCCTCCTGGATGTGCGCGAGGGTGGCCCCGCCGCGGAGCTGCTTGACCATGAAGACCACCGCTTCGGCGGCCTGGGCCAGCAGGGTCGCCTGGCGGGTGAAGCCCTCGCGTGGATAGCGGCCGGGATAGATCGAGAGCCGCTCGACGATCTTCTCGACGATCTTGGGAATGCGGTAGAGGGCGAGGGAAAGCTCCTCAATGTCCTCGCGGTCCAGCGGCGTGATGAACGTCTTGCACAGCTCCTCGGTGATCTGGCGGGTGATCCGCTTGTCCTTGCGCCGGCTCTGGATGAACTGGTCCAGGTCGCCCGCGCTGGTGAAGGCCTCGCTCCGGCGCAGATACTCAATCAGCAGATTGATGCTGGCGAGCGCCTCGGCGGCGCTGGATTCGAGCAGGTCGAAGAACTTGTCCTCCTTGCCGAGGAGCTTTTTGAGCGAAAACATGGTGCTCCATGCCGTAACCTTCCTGTAACGTATGTAAACAGTTTTTCAGGACTTTCCGCGCAGGCTGATCCAGAGCAGGCCGAGCCGCTCCCGGATCGCCCAGGTGCTGCGCTGCAGGGACTCGGCCTGCCAGCCGAGATAATCAGCCAGCTGGTTCTCGGGGCCGGGCGCGGCGGCGAAATCCGTCGGGCAGGGCACCGCCTTCACCCCGGCATGGCGGCAGAGCGCGATGGCGCGCGGCATGTGCCAGGCCGAAGTGACCAGTGCCACCGGTGCGTCGCCGGCGAGGCGATGCAACTCGAGTGACTCCTCCTCGGTGTCCCTGGCCTGGTCGATTCTGACGATCCGTCCCGGTGCGACCCCCAGCATTTCCGCCGTTTGCGCCAGGATGTCCGCGTGCGTGGGGCGGCCCGGATCGCCGGGGCCGCTCACAATCAGGCGGGCGTCGGGCAGCACGCGCAGGAGCCGCACGGCCTCGGTGATGCGGGCGAGGGCGTTCGGACTCAGCTGATTGTTGGCCGAGAAGCCCGGGGCGTCCGTGTGCCCGCTGCCGAGCACTGCCACAAAGCGGCAGCCGGCAAGCGCGGCGGGAGCCGGGGCGCCGGCGGCGAGCTCGGGCACCGGGGAATATTCGGATTCGAGGGGCCGGATGAGCTGCCGGCTGACCCAGCTGTTGCTGCAGGCCATCAGCCAGAACACGCCCGTCAGCAGAAGGGCGTTGCGCGTGCGCGGGGCGCGGCGGAACACCAGCAGCAGCAGACCGGCCGTGATCAGGCCGAAGGCGAAGGGCAGGGGCATCAGCCAGTAGCCGATGATTTTTTTCAGCACGAATCCCATGGGCGATTCCTGCGCGACGCCCGCGCCGGGCTCAACCGCAAAACGTCGCGCCGGTCGGGTGCACGGCGGATTCGCCCGCTGTCACACCGGTGTCACGCCGCGTTCACGCGATCGTCACCCCCGCGGTTTGCCTTGGGGAAATTCCGCCCCCCATCGTTGCCCGCGAAAGAAATCCCCCCGCGCTTCCGCGGGAAATTCCGCCGCCTTTCCCTTCGCGTATGAAATATCCACTGCTCCTCAGCCTCGCCTTCGCCTGCGCCGCCCCGCTTTCGGCCCAGATTGTCGTCTCCGGTTACATGGCCAATCCGGCCGGCACGGATTCGCCCTACGAGTATGTCCAGCTCTTCGCGACCCAGAACATCAATTTCGCCAGCACGAATTACAGCGTCGTCTGGGCCAACAACGGCACCGCGGTGGCCAACGGCTGGATTGCCGGCGGCACCGTCAGCTACGGTTTCAACCTCACTAGCGGATCGGTGACCGCCGGCTCGGTTTTCTATGTCGGGGGTTCGGGTGAGCTGATCAACGGCTCCGGCTCAACCGATATTTCCAGCGCCACCTGGATCCGGACCATCAACACCGGCACCACGGGCGGCGACGGCTTCGGCTCCGCCGCCAGCGGCGGTCCGATGGGCAACGGCGGGACCCAGGCCGACGGCATCGCGGTGTTCAGCGGTCTCACGACTTCGCTCACCTCCACCACGACGCCGGTCGACGCCGTTTTCTTCGGTTCCGGCGTTGGCACCGCCAAGCCGGCCACGGGCGGTTACGCTCTGCCCAACAACGATCACTATTCCTCGGCCCAGGGAACCTTCGGCAACGGCACCAACACCTTTGTCTTTTCCGATCCCGCCGGCTCCCAGTATACCAGTCTGACCGGCACGTTCAACACCCAGACGGACAACTGGGACACGGCTCGCACCTCTGCACTCACCACCTTCACCTCGGCCACCGCCCTGTCCGCCCTGGCCCCCGGCATCTCGCTCGTGCCGGAGCCCTCGACCTATGCGGGCATCCTCGGCGCCCTCGCCCTGGCCGGAGCCTGGTTTCGCCGGCGTCGCACCGCAGTCAGCCGGTCGGTCTGATTCCCCCCCCCCTTCTCCCATGACCCGCTCCTATCGCTTGCTTCCCGTCTTGGCCGCTGTCCTTGCGACTGCCTCCCCGGTCCGCGCCCAGTTCAACATCACCACGAGCACCATCTCGGCCAAAACGCTCGCCAGCGGGCAGGCCGGCACGGTGACCGCGACCGGCATCCTGACCATCAGCGGCAGCACGGTCGCGGTCACCATCACCGGCAACAACGTCGTCCTGACGAATAACGGGACCATCAGCCAGACCGGCACTGGCCGCGTCATCCGTGACAACACCGGGGTGACGAATCTCACGGTGAACAACAACGCCGGCGCGCTCCTCCAGGCGGCCGATGCGGATGTGATCCAGATGAACAAGTCGCCCGCCAGCGTGACGCTGAACAACGCCGGGACGCTGACTTCGCTCAACGCCTCGGCCGGTGGGTCGCAGGCGGTGGACTTCAACGCCATCCTATCCGGCAGCAACGTCATCAATAATTTCGCCACCGGCATCCTGCAGGCGTCCGAGGCCGACGCGGTGCGTCCTGGAATTAACGGCGTGGTCAACAACGCCGGCCTGATCAAGGCCGTCACCAGCACCGGCAGCGGTAGCGATGGCATCGATGCGCAGACCAACTCCGGCATCATCGTCACCAACTCCGGCACCGGCCTGATTGAGGGCGGGCGCCACGGCATTACAGGCGGCAACCTCACCGGCGCGGGCACGTACGCCATGAGTGTCACCAATCAGGCGGGCGCGACGATCCAGGGCGACAACGGCTCGGGCATCAACATCGACGGCGTCGGCGCCGCCGAAATTGTGACCATCGTCAACAACGGCACCATCACCGGCAACGGGCACGACATTGGCGACAGCACCGGCCATGACGGTGATGGCGTGGATGTGGACGGCGTCGTCGCTCTCACCAATACCGGCACGATCAAGTCACTCAACGCCTTCGGGGTCGGGGGCGTGGAAACCAGCGAGGGCGTCACGGTCGGGGGCGGCAACATTACCAACTCCGGCACCATTGAGGGCGATGTGGCCAGCGGCAATCCCACCGCCATCGGTCGCGGGATCACCATCGCCGGGATCGACAAGGATGTGAACGGCAACGCCATCCCGGTGCAGGCGATGTATGCCGCCACCACCATCACCAACAGCGGACTCATCCGCGGCCAGTCCGATTCCGGCATCGCGTTTCCGTCCGCCCTGGCGAGCGGCTTCGCCGTCACCATCGTCAACACCGCCACCGGCACCATCGAGGGCGGCGGAAACACGGCCGCGGCCATCCAGACCGGCGCGGACAACGACACGGTGATCAACGCCGGCACTATCATTGCCGACGCGAGCGGCAAGGCGGTCGACCTCGGGGGCGGCGACGATCTGCTCATCATCCAGGGCGGTGCGATCACGGGCGACCTCGCCGGCGGCACGGGCTCCAACACCCTTGCCTTCACCCTCGGGGCGGGCGGCACGTTTTCCTACAGCGGCGGCATCACCCAGTTCGACACCGTTCAAGTCAACAGCGGTACCGTGACCTACTCCGGCAGCGCCGCCTACACCGGGGCCACGGTGGTCAACGGCGGGACGCTGACCGTCACCGGCGCGCTGACGGGCACAAGCGGGGTCACCGTCAATCCGACCGGCACCTTTGCCTATGCCAACAACGCGGTCGCCCTGGACCGCGCGGTCACGGTCAGTGGCGGCACGTTCAAATACAATTCCTCCCAGGCCTTCACCGGCCCGCTCACCCTCACGGCCGGTGTCATCGGCGGCTCCGGCAACCTTGGCACGACCGCGATGACCATCGGCAGCGGCGTGACGCTGTCGCCCGGCGATGGTGTCGGCACGCTGGCCACCGGCGCCCAAACTTGGGCCGCCGGGGGTAACTACCGTTGGGAGATCAATGCGCTCGCCGGTCAGGGCGGCATCCAGGGGGGGACGACCGGTTGGGACCACAGCCTGATCGCGGGCGCGCTCAACATCACGGCGACCGCCGGCGGAAAATTCACCGTTACGCTGGCCGCTCTCAGCGCCCTGTCCGGCTGGGACGGCACCGCCAACCACTCCTGGACCATCGCCAGCGCCTCCGGCGGCATCACCTGGTTGGACGGGGGCGCCTTCAACATCGATGCGGGTGCCTTCGGGGACTCGAATGCATTGGATGGGGGCGCGTTCGCGCTCTCGGTCTCCGGCAATGATCTCAATCTGAACTTCACGGCTGCAGCGGTACCCGAGCCCGGCACTTGGGCCGCCTTCGCGGGTGCGGCCACCCTTGTTGGTGCCGTTCTCACGCGCCGCCGCGCAAAGACGGCAGCCTGATCCTTTTTGTTTGGGCCATCAAAGCCGGCGTCCGGTTCACCCGGTCGCCGGCCTTTGTTTTGCAGAGGAATCAGCGGCCGAAAAGCCTGATTCGGATCCCTGTGGGCAGGTGCCCACACCGAGCGGGTTTGGGTGACGCCGCGAATACGGGAGGTGGGTATCCCGCCTCCATTCGTCGCGCCTGTTTTATCCCCGGTTGGTCGAACGCCACGCCGGCGGACATTTCCCGGCGATCAGCGCCGCGCGGAGGGCGATGCCATCGGCACTGGGCACGACGTCGCCCAAGTCGCAGATCTGGGCGTGCAGCTGCTTCGCCAGCGTTTTCCGGTCCGGGCCGGCCGGGCGTTTGGGCCCGTAAACGACGCGGGCCTGCGTGCGCCGCATCGCGAGAAACCTCCAGAAGTGCGGCGCAAAGTCGGCGTCGCCCCACCAGCAGACCGCGTCACGTACCCCTTCCTCGCCGTCATCGGGGGAATACTCGATCCACGCCCCGGATACCGGCCAGCGGTGGCGGATGGCGGGTTCGAACAATGACGAATAAAACGGCAGCACCGTGCGGCCGTCGGTGCTGGTCCCCTCGGGAAAGAACGTGACCACCGCGCCCTCCGCCACCGGACGGGGCAGTTCTTCGACGACGCGCCGGACATCCCGCAGTCGGGTCCGGTCGATGAAGATCGTCCCGGCACACCGGGTCACCCAGCCGATGACCGGCCAGCCGCGGAGTTCGCATTTGGCAACAAAGACCGTGGGCTGGGCCGCGCCCAGCACGAGAATGTCGAGATAGCTGAGGTGGTTGCTCACCAGCAGTCCGTGCTCCGGCGGCTCCCCGGTCGCCGTGACCTCGACACCGAACAGTCGCAGGTAGCGGCGGGCCCAGCGGCGGGCCCACCGCGCGCGGGCGAGGGCCGGTTGGCGGCGCGTCGCGATTCGCACCGCCACGAAGTGGTCGGCCAGCGAGACCGCGACGGCGGCGAGAAACGCGGCCAAGCGGAAGCCGGCGCGCGTACCGCCGAGCAGCCGCCCGAAGACGCCGGTTCGCGGCGGCCCTTCACCCGCCCGCCGCGGGAGCGGACGGCTCCGCCGATCGTCGGGCGCCGGAGCATCGGAGAGGTGCGGGACTCCGGGCGTAAAATCGCTGCGGAGGGATCCGCTCATGTGCGGAGAAAGCGTTCCAGCCGTTCCTGCCGCAGCCGGGTCAGGTCGAGAAGCGTGAGGAAGTCGATGGTGCCGAACTCGCGGTCGAGCACGGGGGCGGAGCAGATTTTTGCCCCGAGCGTGAGGTAGGCGGCCAGCAGCCCGGGGATCTTGGGCGCAACCGGCGCCACCCGGTCAAGCGGGCACGCCAGCGCGGGCAGGGGGTGGGTGCGCAGCTCAGGGGGCGCGAGGTGCTGGCGGGCGAGCTGCCGGTAGGCGGCCGCTCCCTCCGCCGCATCCTGCGAGGTGAGCGAGCTGCAGCCGATCAGCCAACGCCCGCCGCGCTCACGGGCATAGGCCGCGATCGCCCCCCAAAGGAGGCCGAGCACCCCGCGGTGGCGGTGATCCCGCCGGATGCAAGCGCGGCCCATCTCGACTATCTCGCCGCGCAGGGGCTCGAAGGGAGCGAAGTCAAACTCCTGCGCGCTGTAGTAGCCGAGCTGCCGCGCGGCCTGCGCGCCGGTTTGCAGGCGGTAGGTTCCGATCGTCTCACCGGTGTCGGCCAACTCGACCAGCAGGTGGTCGCACACGGCGTCATACGGATCGGCGTCGAGACCGGTCACGTAAGACTCGGTGAGGCCCTCGCCCAGTTCGAGGTTGAAGACGGCGAACCGCAGGGCCTGCGCGGCCCGCCGATCAACGGCGCTCTCGGCGAGCCGTACGGTGTAGGACGCCGGCGCGACGACCGGGCGGGTGGGAGCAGGGGGCGGTGGCAGGGTGGTGGTCATGGTGTTGGACACGCCCCTTCATGCCCCGCCGATGTGAAAACCCCGCAGCGTTTACGCGAAAATCAGGTGAAGACATGGACCAATCAGGTCCCATCCCGTAAAAGCCTTGGCATTGGCCCCGGAAAACTTCCCATCCGATCCCACCCCGCGTCTTTTTCGCCCGAAGGCAAAATCGCGCTTGGATTCCGCGCCGAGCCTGCCAATCCTGCCCAACCTTACCTCCATGAAAATTTGTTGCATCGGCGCGGGTTATGTCGGCGGTCCCACGATGGCGGTCATCGCCCAGAAGGCTCCGGACATCCGGGTGACCGTCGTGGACATGAGCGCCGCGCGCATCGCGGCGTGGAATTCCGACACGCTCCCGATCTACGAACCCGGGCTCGACGAGGTCGTGCGCGCCGCCCGCGGTCGCAACCTGTTCTTCTCGACCGCGGTGAAGGAGGAGATCATCGCCGCCGACATCATCTTCGTCGCCGTCAACACCCCGACCAAGACTTACGGTGTCGGCGCGGGCCGCGCCGCCGATCTGCGGTTCATCGAGTCGGTGGCCCGCACCATCGCCGAGGTCGCGACCACCCCCAAGATCATCGTTGAGAAGTCCACTATCCCGGTGAAGACCGCCGAGACGATCCAGCAGATCCTCAACGCCAACGGCCACGGCGCGAAGTTCCAGGTGCTGTCCAACCCCGAGTTTCTCGCCGAAGGCACCGCGGTGGCCGACCTCTTCAACCCCGACCGCGTCCTGATCGGCGGGGAGCGCACGCCGGAGGGCGACGCGGCGGTGGCGACCTTGGCTGGGGTCTACGCCCGCTGGGTGCCGCGCGACCGCATCATCACCACCAACCTCTGGTCGTCGGAGCTCTCCAAGCTCGTGGCCAACGCCTTCCTCGCCCAGCGCATCTCCTCGATCAACTCGATCTCCGCCCTCTGCGAGGCGACCGGGGCCGACGTCGACGAGGTCGCGCGCGCGATCGGGCGCGACTCGCGCATCGGCCCGAAGTTCCTCAAGGCCTCCGTCGGCTTCGGCGGCTCCTGCTTCCAGAAGGACATCCTCAACCTCGTGTATCTCTGCGAACACTACAGCCTGCCCGAGGTGGCGGCCTACTGGGACCAGGTGGTGCGGATGAACGACTGGCAGAAGCACCGCTTTGCCGGCCGGATCGTGCGGACGCTGTTCAACACCGTCGCCGACAAGCGCATCGCGGTCCTCGGCTTTGCCTTCAAGAAGGACACCAACGACACGCGCGAGTCGGCGGCGATCAGCGTCTGCCGCGACCTCCTGGCCGAGCAGGCTCAGGTGGTGGTGTATGACCCGCAGGTGCCGGCGGCCGAGATCATCGCCGACGTCTGCGGCAAGGGGCAGACCAACCCGCGTCTGCTGGTGGTGAAGAGCGCCGCCGAGGCGGCGGCGGGGGCGCACGCGGTGGCGGTGCTGACCGAGTGGGACGAGTTCAAGATCCTCGATTTCGCGAAGATTTACGCCGGGATGCAAAAGCCCGCGTTCCTCTTTGACGGCCGCAACCTTCTCGACTTGCCCAAGCTGCGCGAGCTCGGCTTCCGCGCCTCCGGCATCGGGAAGTGAAGCGGTGGCGTTCGCGGCCCCCGGCTCAGCGGTAGGTGATTTCGGTCCAGTTCTCCTGGGTGCCAGTCATGTCGAGGCTGAGCTTGGCACCGTTCGGTCCGGGCGCCTCGCCGGCCAGCTTGATGGCCAGCTTCAGGCTGCGGGTCTCCACCCCGGAATGGGAGGCCGGCAGGTTGCCGGACAGTTCCGCCTGGCCCTCGGCCGTCTTGACGACAAACGACGGGATTGGCAGCTGCAGATGGTCGAACTTGAAAGTGCCGGACACGGCGGCCACCTGGCTGGCGCCGGATCCCTTGATGCCGTCAAGCTTGAGGCTGCCAGTGCAGGTGACGCTGTCGCCGAAATCCTCCTTCAGGCTTTCGGCCATGAGGGTGCCATTCACCGGCCACGCGTCGCCGACGGCGACCGCGGCCTTCGGGCCGAGGACTTCCTGGTCCGTGTGCGCGGGATCGTCGAGATCGACGGCGAGCTTGAGAAACTGGACCAGCTCGGCGGCGGCGGGCTTGCCGTCCACCGTGTAGCTTTTGTCCTTCCCGTTCTTTTCCACCACCACCTTGGTCCCGGCTGGCAGGAGGTCGGCCTCGGGCTTGGCGTCAGCTGCTCCGGTGAATTTGCGGAGCGTGAGCGCAACCTTCTGCAGGCCGCCGTTGGGGAAGACCGCCAGCACCTCGGCGTCGGCATCCAGATGGACGGACTGTTTTTGCTGCTGCTGCTGCATGGGCCGCGGGGGCTGGCCGGCGGCCTCGACGTTCATCACCATCTGCATGTCGGCAGAGGCGGTGCGGCGCTCGCCGAATTTTTCGCCGACCTTCCACGGGGTGCTGAGATTGACCGGGTAGGACTTCGCGGTGGCGGCCTGCAAAGCGGCGGCGGAAAAGCCGAGGACGAGTGCGATGACGGGAAAGAATGACAGAAGACGCAGTTTCATGATGGGTGGGGTCGGCCGGTTGGAGGGGAGGGGGTTGTGGCAGCGGGACGCCGGATAACTGAAGCGCAACCGCCGCAGTAGCAAGGGAATTGGGGTCGCTCGTCGATGTCCCCTCCTCCTCCAAAAATGTTGCTAGGTTGCCCTCATCCTGCGGGTTGTTCGATCCAGCTTCAATTGCGCCGCGATTCAAATCAACTGACCCAATTTGAAGGAGGAAGCCAGGAAACCAGGATCCAATCCAGGCCAAGTCATCGGAATTTGAACCACAGAGGCAAGGAGCACACCGTGGTCGAAACAATTCGGATGGGCATCACGCCATGGGCTCGTCCGCATCGTTCTCTTGCTCCTACTCGTTCTCGTTCTCTCGACCAGGTGTTCGGCCGCAATGCCATTAGCCACAAAGAAGCACAAAAATCACAAAGCCGTCGGTTCGCTTATGTGACGTTTTGTACTTTCGCGTGGCCAAGGTGAGAACATGCAAGAGAACGAACACCATCAGTGGTCGTCGATAAGAGACGCCCCGACATGGTCTCGGACCGCGTTACAGAAAGCCCAGCGGGGAGTAGGATTGGCCGAGGACCTTGTCGGAGGGGCACTGCATCCACTTGTCCAGGACGGTGGCGTAGACTTGGCGGAAGTCGGTGCTGAAGGTCAGGTCCTGATTTTTCGGCAGGTTCAGCGACGGGGCGGTGCCGAACAGCGAGCCCTTCAGCTTCGAGCCCATCACGAAAAGCGGCGCGGCAGTGCCATGGTCGGTGCCGCGGCTCTGGTTTTCGCTCGGACGACGCCCGAACTCGGAGAAGGTCATCGTCAGCACCTGCCCGTCGAGATGCTTCGCCTCGAGGTCGTGCTGGAAGGCGGCCAGCGCTTCGGACAGCAGGAGGAGGTTGTTGGTGTGCGGCGTGAGCTGGGCGGAGTGGTTGTCGAAGCCACCGAGCGAGACGAAATACACCCGCGTGGGGAGGCCCGCGGCGATGAGCGCGGCGACGTTGCGCAGCGAGGTGGCGAACGGATTGCCCGGGTAGGCTCCCGCCGGCGCGTAGTCGGCGAGGATGCCCTGGACCTTCTGCTCGGTCACAAGTGCGTCCATCAGCGTGGCCTTGAGGAAGGACGCGTTGGCGTTCTCGTGATGGTCGTCGTGCTGGGCGAGTTGCTTGAGCAGCGTGAGGTTTTGCCGCTGTTGCTGCTGGCGACCGTTGCCGTAGCCGAGGCTGAGGCCGAAGGTGGGGTGGGTCTGTTCCGACATGAACGACTGGGGTGTTTCGCCGGTCGCGTGGATGGCGACCGGATCACTATCGGCCGCGGCGGGCGCGCCGGCGCAGGCGTTGTCGAGATAGCGTCCGATCCAGCCGGAGGTGAGCGACTCGTTGCTGCCGCTGGCGGTTTCCCAGATTTCAGTCGAACGGAAATGGCTGCGGTTCGGGTTGGGATAGCCGACGTTTTGGACGATGCCGAGTTTGCCGTCCTTGAGCAGGCTGTGCAGGGCGAGGCAGGCGGGGTTGAAGCCGAGGGTGTCGTTGATCCGGAGCACTTCGTCCTTGGGAATGCCAAGCGTGGGGCGCAGGCGGTAGTAATCGGCGTCCTCAAACGGGATGACGGTGTTGAGCCCGTCGTTGCCTCCGGCGAGCTGGACGAGGACGAGGATGCTGCGGTCCTTTTCGGGGGCCGGGGTCGAGGCGAGGGCGGATTCGACGAGGAAGGATGGCGCGAAGCGGCTGAACGCGAGCAGCCCGAGTCCGCGGCCGCCCCATTGGAAGAACTCGCGCCGGGTGGTGGGGAGTTGGGTGAACGGGGAATTCATGGCGGGGAGGATGGGCGATCGGGGCCTTCAATTCGTCGGAAAAACATCATTTTATCCGGCGGGGATGGGCGGGGCTGCGGATCGACGGTCGATGGCGGCTGCCCAGACCATAGGCAGGGGTGCCGATTTGTCCAGCGGGCGGGGTGAAGGATATTGAAACGATGGTCGAGCGGAAGCGAGAGCGAACGGATCATCCAAGGCGATCAATCGGCGGGGTTCGGAGACCCTGCCCTACAACCAAAGATCGCCACGATATAGGGCGGGGTCTCCGAACCCCGCCTGGCCGAAAAGTAGGGCCGGTCTCTGACCGGCCGTCTGGAGGCCAGTCATTTGCTAGCCCTGCTCCAATCCGCCGGCGGTGACTCAGAATCTCCGGAGTATGGCTGAGGAATGGTCCTCAGGCGGAAGGGCTTGATTGAACGGGAGGTGTGCTGCCTGATTGGCGGTATGAAACTCATCTCCATTTCCCTGTTCGCTCTTCTTTCGGGGCTTGCTTGGGCCGAGACCGCCACGCCGTCCACCACCGTCCCGGCCGAGGTCGTGCAGAATCTCATGGTGATGACCACCCGGCTGAATCTCACCCTGACTCAGCAGGACCGGATCCGGCCGATTCTGGTGGAGGAACTGCGGCAGAAGCAGCTCATCGAAAAGAGCACGCTCAGCGACCAACAGAAATTCGACAAGGTCGGCACCAACCACCGGGCGGCCCTCCAAAAAATCAAGGCGGTCTTCACCCCCGCACAGCTGGCGCAGATCGAGGACGAAATGGATCACCCGGCGGCCAGTTCCACCAATCCGGGAAAGTAGCCCGCCGCGGTCCGGCGCCGCAGTCCGCCCTAGGCCTTCAGCAGGGCGCGCAGGTCATCGAGGGTGAGTTGGGCCGATACGGCGTCGCTGGCCTCGAAGACGCTGGCGAGGAGCGCGCGTTTGCTGTCCTGCAGCTGGAGCACTTTTTCCTCCACGGTGCCGGCGCAGATCAGCTTGTAGCTGGTCACGACGCGCGTCTGTCCGATGCGGTGCGCCCGGTCGGTCGCCTGCGCCTCGACGGCCGGATTCCACCACGGATCGAAATGGACCACCGTGTCTGCGCCGGTGAGGTTGAGGCCGCTGCCGCCTGCCTTGAGGGAGAGCAGGAATACGGGGAGGTCGGGCGAGGTGTTGAAACGGTCGACTTCGGCCTGCCGCTGGCGGACGGGGGTCGAGCCGTCGAGGTAGGCGTAGGGCAGTTCCTGAGCGTCCAGCTCGGCGCGCAGCAGGGCGAGCAGCGAAGTGAACTGGGAGAACACCAACAGCCGGTGGCCGTCGTCCACGGCCTCGGCGAGCAGCTCGCGGAACGCCTCAAGCTTGGCCGAATCGTCGGGCACGGCGCCGGGATCGACGAGCCGCGGGTCGCAACAGATCTGCCGCAGCCGCAGCAACTGTGTGAGGGTGGCCAGCCGGAGGGTCCCCTCGGACGCCCCGCCGGCGGCGAGATCGAGCAGCTCGCGTTCGGAATTCTCCTGCATCTGCCGGTAGAATGCGGCCTGCGCAGGCGTGGGCCGGCACCAGAGCACCTGTTCAATCTTGGCGGGCAGCTCCGGCGCGACGGCGAGCTTGGTGCGGCGCAGGATGTAGGGCGCGGTTTTGGCGCGGAGGCGGTCGTCGTGCCAAGTGCGGTCGTCGCCGCGCGTGCCGGCGGGCACCGCGTCGACGTAGCCGGGCAGCAGGAATTCGAAGAGCGAACGCAGGTCGTCGAGCGAGTTTTCCACCGGGGTGCCCGTGAGCACGAAACGGCTGCCGGCGCGGAGGGCGCGGAGGGCGCGGGCGTTCTGGCTCCGGCTGTTCTTGGCGTGCTGGGCCTCGTCGGCGATGACGCAGGCGAACTCCAGGCTGGCAAAGAGGCTGTCGTCCCGGGCGAGGGTGCCGTAGGAGGTGATGATGACGTCGTGATCGGCGGTTTCCGGTCCGGTGAGCCGCCGGCCGGCGTGATGGACGAAGACCCGCAGCTCGGGCGTGAAACGGGCGGCCTCCCGGCGCCAGTTCTCGAGCAGCGAGGCCGGGCAGACCACCAGGGAAATTTTGGAATTTGGATTTTCGATTTTCGATTGCGACGTGATGGCGGCGAGGAGGCCGAGGGCCTGGAGGGTTTTGCCGAGGCCCATCTCGTCGGCGAGGATGCCGCCCAGCTGCTGCTGGTGGAGGTGCCACAGCCAGGCGACGCCGAGCTGCTGGTAGGGGCGCAGGACGGCGGCGAACCCGGGTTCGAGCGGGGCGGCGGCGAGTTTGGCGTGGTGGCGCAGGGCTTCGCTGCGTTCCCGCCACGCCGCGGGCGGCTGGTATTGCGGGGAGAGCTCCTCAATCAGCTCCTGCACCTCGGCGATGCGGGCCGGGCTGACGCGGTGGGTATCCCGCGGCGCGGCGGCGGCGGCGGGGTCGCCCACCAGCGCGCGTTGCGCCCGCGCGAGACGTTCGAGCGTGGAGGGCGGGAGCAGGAAGATGCGGTCCCCGTCCTCGACGTAGCTGCTGTTCGTGGCTACGGCCTGGCGAAGGCGGGCGTCCTCGACGCGGCCGGCGTCAAGCCCGAGGGCCAGGGCGAAACCGCCCGCCACCGGCATGATCTCACAGCACACGCCGACCTCGGCGAGCCGGGCGGTGTTCTTTTCAAACGCCGGCGTGAAGTCGGCGTGCAGCGTGTCACGCAGCTCGGTGAGATGGGTGGCGAGAAAGTTGAGCGTCTTCCGCCGGTCGCGGAGCCACCATTTGCGGTTGGACGGCTCAAGGATGAAGCCGGACGATTTCAACAGATCGAGGACGTGGGCGTAGCTGCTGTGTTCGCGGGACGGCAGCGTGATGGCGAGAAAGTTTTCCGAGCCATCCACCAGGAGCGAGGCCGGAGCATCGGCGGCGGCCCGGGACCGGACCGGCCGGGGCGGCGGCGGAGCGGGGGCCGGCGGCGGGGCGGCGGGCTCGGCGAGGTGTTCGGTCACGCCCCGCAGCAGCGGGCCGACCCAGAGCAGGGGCTTGTCCGGGGCATCGGACCGGAAGAAGACCGGCTGGCCGGCGAGGCTGCGGACGAGTTCGCGAAGCTGGGTGCGGGTGAGCTGGAGGAAGGGCGGGGGAGCGCCGTTTCCGCCGCACCAGGCCTGGAGCCGGGCGAGGGCGGGGAGCACCTCGGGGGGCGGCGGCCGGGTGGCGTCGAACTCGACCCGGACCGCGACGGCGTCGCGCGCGGCGGCGGCGGGGAGGTTGGGCGGAAGCACGAGGCGCAGCATGGTGGGGCGGGCCTGAGCGTTTGCACCGGACCGGATGAGGCGAGGCGAAAAAACGACCACGAGAAAAACGCTTGGTCGCCGGCGGGGAATCGCCCAAGCTTTCGCTGCCCGATGCGACCCGTCCTGAAATTTCTCCAGCAGCACGTCCTGCCCGCGGGGGTCTGCTTCGGCGGCGCCTTCATTCTGGCGCAGTTGGGCTGGCTGGACCGGATCGAGAACCTGACGCTGGATGCCCGCACCCGATTGCGGGCGGCGGTGCGGCCCACTCCGGTGCAGGATCAGCTGGCCGTGGTTGGCATCGATGAAACCAGCCTGCACAAATACAAACGCTGGCCATGGCCCCTTGCCGTCCACGCCGATTTTCTCCAATTGGTCGGATTGGGCGGTCCCCGGGTGGTGGCGTGGGATATTCTGTTCACCGAACCAACGCCCGACGACACCAAACTGTCGGACGGGATTCTGGCTGCAAAAGGTTACGGAGCCAGAGTCATCCTCGGAGCCGAGACAGCCGATCCGCGGGAAGGTGCTCTTCCGGGCAGCGAGGAGGTGACAGCTTCGCGCCTGGCACCGTTGGACAACGTGGAGGGTGACCGTTCGCGCATTCTGACCAGTCCGGCGATGCTGCTGCCGGCGGGGGATCTCAGCCAGGTGGCGGACGAGGGTTTTGTCGACACCCCCCCCGATCCGGACGGCGTGCGCCGCCTGGCTCCGTTGGTGGTGCGGGTGGGAAACGAGGTGTATCCGACCCTTTCGCTGCAAAGCCTGATCCTGTATTGGCGGGCCAAACCCGGACAGGTGACCGTACGGCTGGGCGACGCGATCACAATCGACACCCCGACGGCGCGGCGGCGCATCCCGATTGATGCGACCGGAGCCTACCTGATCAATTACCGGCACAACCTGCAGGGCTTCAGAGTTCATGGTTATGCGGTGCTGCATGATTTTCTGCAGGCATTCTATGTTGATAAGAAACCCGTGCAGGCTCCGGCGATCGACGGGCGGATCCTGCTCGTCGGGCAGGTGGCAGACGGTCTGGCGGACTTCGGCCCGACCCCATTTTCCGCACTCACACCGCTGGTGCTGGTTCATGCCAATGTCATTGAGAACGTGCTCAACGAGGACTATGCTCACCGGGTGCCGGCGGCGCCGGTCTGGCTGGGCGGGTTGGCGCTGGGTGTGGCCGGCCTCGCCGTGTTTGCCAGGCGCAAGTTGCACTGGGCCGCAGCCTTTTCGTTTGGCCTGCCGGTGGCCTATGGCATCGCCGCGACGTTGGCGTGGGTGGAGTGGAGCCGGTGGCTGCCCCTGGTGGGACCGGTGCTCGGCTTCGGCTCGTTGCAGCTGTTTGAAATCAGCCGCCGGCTCATCCGGGAACAGCGGGCGAAGGAGGTCATTCGCGGGATGTTCGGCACCTACCTTTCGCCCCAGCTGGTCAAGCGGATGGAGGAATCGGGCGAGCCGCCGCAGTTGGGCGGGCATGAGGAGGACATCACGGCCTATTTCAGTGACATCCAGGCCTACTCGACGTTTTCGGAAAAACTGCCGCCGGCGCAGCTGGTCGAGTTGCTCAACGAGTATCTCACGGTCTGCACCGACATCATCCAGGAGGAGGGCGGCACGCTCGACAAATACATCGGCGACGCCGTGGTGGCGATGTTCGGCGCGCCCATTCTCCTGCCCGACCACGCGGCGCGGGCCTGCGTGGCGGCGTTGCGGGTCCAGCACCGGCTGGGCGAATTGCGGGAAAAATGGAAAGCCGAGGGTGACCGCTGGCCATTGGGCGTGAGGGAAATGCAGTCGCGCATCGGCCTCAATAGCGGCCCGGCCATCATCGGCAACATGGGCAGCCGGTCGCGGTTCAACTACACCATGACAGGGGACAATGTGAATCTGGCGGCACGCATGGAGTCCGGGGCCAAGGCCTGGGGCGCCTACACGATGACCACCGAGGCCACCCGCCAGGCCTGCGAACAATATGCCGGCGACCGCGTGGTTTTCCGCCCGCTCGGTCGGATCACCGTGAAGGGCCGCTCCGCCCCGGTCCGCATCTTCGAGCCCGTTGGACTGAAAGAACATCTCACCCCCGAAACGTGGGAGTGCATCCGGCTTTTCACCGCAGGCCTCGAACGCCACGATGCGCGCGATTGGACGGAGGCCCAGGCCTTGTTTGAGCAGAGCGCCCGCCTTGAACCGGGTCAGCCCGGTAAAACGCCGGGGGTGACAACCAATCCCTCGCTGGTTTATCTCGACATCGTGCGCCGTTACCAGGCAGCGCCGCCGCCGGAGGATTGGAACGGAGTTTTTGAAATGCGGGAAAAATAAAGCCGCGGCCAGTTGCCGATGGCGTTCCCGATCCGGCCGCAGTAGGGTTTCTTGGCAAAATTTGTTGCTTGCAATGTCACTGCTATTGGTTTGCGTTTTGATGTAAGCCATACTTCACCCGACCGAAAACGAAATCGTGCCATGAATACTTCACCCGTCCGCCTCTGTTTTGCTCTCGCCGGCCTGTTGGTCGGCCTCGGGGCTTCTGCCGCTGTTCCGCAAACTGAGGCCGTGGTGCTCAGGGTGACGGGCAGTGTCAAAGCTACCTTGGCGGACGGCTCAACCCAGACCTTGCGCCGTGGCGACACGCTGCCGCAGGGGGCGACTATCGTCACCACGGGTGGCGCCGAAGTGGAGATCCAGCCCTTTCCGGGGACGGTTTCGATCATCCGCGAAAACTCCTCGGTCAATATTGAGAAGCTGGCCATGACCACCAACAGCGACGGGGTTGTCACCCGCCAGACGGCCTTGCTCAACCTGACGTCAGGCAATATCGTCTCCACCCTCGATCCCAACAAGAAGAGCATCAACGACTACAGTGTTCGTACGCCAAAGGGCGTGGCGGCCGCCCGGGGAACGGTCTACACGGTTTCCGTGGATGTGCAGGGGACCAGCGTCGGCACGCTGACCGGCACTGTGACCATGACACCGACGGACGGAAGTGCCCCGATCGTCATCGACATCGGCCACGGCACCGTGATCACCGGCACCGGTGCCAACGCCCGATCGGTCTCGCTCGCCGACGCCGTGAAAGCCAATCCCGCGATGGCCACCGCGATCTCCAGCGCCGTGCAGTCGGTTTCCAACCTTGTTCAGAATAACACTCTCAACGCCAGTTCCGACACCTCGGTCGCCGTGCTCGCCGCCGTGGTGAAGGTGGCCTCGCAGGCCATCCCCGACAGCGCCTCCACCTTCACGAAACAGGCCGTGACGGCCCTGACCTCTACCACTTCACCCACGACATCCGACGCCAGCAAGGTGGCGGCCGTGAGCGCCGTCGCCGAGGCCGCTTCTCAGGGTGCGGTCCAGGGCTCGCATGACGCGAACACGACCAACACCGCCCAGGCTTCGGCCGATGCGCAGACGCGGGTGAACGCCATCGTTCAGGAAGCCGTGGCGGCCCTGCCCACCAGCACGACGACGGCCACCCCCAGCATCGCCCAGAGCATCGTGAACGCCGTGGCCACCGGTGCGGCCAACGGGACGGCGGCTTCAGGCGTTACCGCTCCGCCGCCGACTGTCACGAACCTGCCGACGGGGACCGTCGCACCCACGGTGACGCCTCCTTCCACCTCCGTGGTGACACCCACGGAAACGACCATATTCCCCACGCAGCCCACCACCAATCAGGACAAGCCCAGTCAGACGACATTGTAATATCCTTCTGACCGGCGGCATTCACCAACCGGCGGCCCGGCGGCCGTCGGTTTTTTATTTATGCTCCTCGAGGAATGAGGCCTGCCGGGGTCCGCGTGACTTTTCGTCGGCGTCGGGGGCCGGGGCGAGATGGCGCGGGGGACGCGGCACGCGGTCGTTGACCGCCGCCTCGCGGTCCGCGACGATCCGGTCGCAGATCTTGTGGATTTGCAGCCGCAGCCAGCGGGCGGTCGCGCCGCCCTCGGTGTAGTCGGCCGGGCCGTAATGATCGATGCGGCCGACCTGGCGGAGGCGGTCGTTCTGCTCGAATTCCGCGGGCGATTCGGGGTTGTAGACCGCGTAGGCCTTGCCGCCCCCGCCCTTCACCACCGAAAAGCTCGGGATGTCGCTCGGTCCGTCGGCGATGTAGATCATGTTCTGAAACGGGATCCGCCGGTCCTCGGCGGCCATCTTGGAGTTCACGTCAATGGCCGGGTTTTTGTTCGTGCCCTTGTTGATCTCAAAAATCGCGCGGGTCTTGGTCGTGTTGTCGATGACCATGCCGATCTGGGCGATCTCGGCGTCGGCGCCGAGGTCGAACTCGTTCTGGTTGAGAAAGCCCGGCTGCAGGGGGTTCTCGACGAATTCGCAGCCCCAGATGCCGTCCACCCTGGGGGCGGCGGCGCTGCCGCGGATCATCTCGGCGAGGCCGGTGCTCACGATGTAGTGTTCGAGGGTGATCTCGTGCTTCTGGTGCTCGGGGCGTTCCCGCACAAAGCCGCGGCTGCGGTCGAAAAACGCCGGGATCCCCGGGTAGAAGCCGATCCCCGCGCCGCATTCCCGCAGCACCCGGTTGTTCAGCCCGGCCATCTTGCCGGCCAGGATGTGGGTGAGCAGGTGGTTGAGGTAGGCGATTTCCCCGGAGAGCCGGTAGCCGCGCCGGCGGTAGTGTTCCGCGAGGGCATTGGTCTCGGTCCAGAAATCGGATTCGTTGACGCCGTAGCGCCGGAAAAGCGGCGCCTGCATGTATTCCGGGATTAAGGTCTTGTCGAAATCCCAGATGCAGGCGATGATGTTTTGCGTGAAGAGAGTCGTGGCCATGGCTGAACAGCACCGTTAGCGCCCGCGCGCGGCGGCCCTGTTGCGCGTCCACGCAAGCCGTTTCCGGCCGCCTTCGCAACGTGCAAATTGCCCCGCGTCCCCCTCTCTCCGATTTTCGCATGGATGACCTGCCAGACATCGCCCCGTTCCAGCGGCGCCTCGACGAGCTCGATGCGCAAATGGCGGAGCCCGCCTTTTACGCCAGCGCCCGCAAGGCTGCCGACATCACGCGCGAGCAGCAGAAGCTCGCCCAGTTGGTGGCCGACCACCGCCGGCTCGCTCAGCTGGCGGCCGAACTGGCCGAAACCCGGGCGCTCCTGAAGGATCCCGCCGCCGACCCCGAGCTCTGCCCCCTCGCCGCCGCCGAGCTGCCGGTCCTCGAGGCGCAGCACGCCGCCCTCCGGCAGGCCATCCTCCTGGCGATGATCCCGCCCGATCCGACCGACTCCCGCAACACCGTGATGGAGATCCGCGCCGGCACCGGCGGCGACGAGGCGGCACTGTTCGCCGCCGAACTCGCCCGGATGTACCAGAAATACGCCGACAGCCGCGGCTGGGCGGTCGAGCCGCTGGGCGGCAGCCCGAGCGACCGGGGCGGCTTCAAGGAGGTGAGCTTTCTCATCAGCGGCCCCGACGTCTACCGGCAGCTCAAGTTCGAAAGTGGCGTCCACCGGGTGCAGCGCATCCCCGTGACGGAAGCCAACGGGCGCGTCCACACCTCCACGGTGACCGTCGCGGTGCTGCCCGAGGCGGGCGAGGTGGATGTGAAGATCGACCCGCAGGACCTCGAGATCGCGGTCATGCGCGCCAGCGGCCCGGGCGGGCAGGGGGTCAACACCACCGACTCCGCCGTGCGCATCCTGCACCGTCCGTCCGGCCTCACGGTCTACTGCGCCGACGGCCGTTCGCAGCAGAAGAACAAGGCGAGCGCGCTGGCCGTGCTCCGCTCGCGCCTGCTCAAGCTGAAGGAGGACGACGAGCGGGCGAAATACGCCGCGCAGCGCCGCAGCCAGATCGGCTCGGGCGACCGCAGCGAGCGCGTCCGCACCTACAGCTTTCCCCAGAACCGGATGACTGACCACCGCATCGGGCTCACGCTCTACAGCCTGCCGCAGATCCTGGAGGGGGCGATCGACCCGCTCATCACCGCGCTGCAGCGGGCGGACTTCGAGGAAAAGCTGGCCGCGCTCACCGGCCAGGCCTTCACCGCGCGCCGGCCGGCGGCGGAGGAGGACTGAGCCGGGGAATTGCTAATTGGATATTGCTTAACGCTCATTTAGCCATTCGAACCGGTCCATGATGCGCCGCACCGCGACTCTCTTTCTGCAATACCCAAATAAGCGATAACCAACAACCATCGACCAATTCTGCGCCCCCCATGCCCAACGTCCTTGAGATCATCCAGAAGACCACGGCGTTTCTCGCGGGCCGGGGCGTCGAGTCGCCGCGGCTGAACGCCGAGCTGCTCGTCGGGCACGTGCTCGGGCTGAAGCGGATGCAGCTCTACCTCCAGTTCGAGCGGGTGCTCGCGGAGCCGGAATTGGAGCGCCTCCGGCCGCTGGTGCGCCGCCGGGCGCAGCGCGAACCGCTGCAATATGTGCTGGGCGAGACCGACTGGGGCGGCCTGAAACTCAAGATGGACCGCCGGGCGCTCATCCCCCGGCCCGAGACGGAGCGGCTGGTGGAGCTGCTGGGGGAGCTCGGTCCGGCCGAGCCGGCGGCGGTGCTCGACCTCGGCACCGGCAGCGGCGCCATCGCCCTGGCGCTGGCGCAACGCTGGCCTGGGGCTCGTATCACAGCATTGGATACAAGCGCGGCCGCCCTCGCCCTCGCGGCCGAGAACGCCGCCGCCCTCGGGCTGGCGGAGCGGGTGGTGTTCCTGGCTTCCGACTGGTATGCCGGCCTGCCCCCGACGGGGCGTTTCGACCTGATCGTGGCGAATCCGCCCTACCTGAGCGCGGCGGAGACCGCGGCGGCCCAGCCCGAGGTGCGCGACTTCGAGCCGGCGGCAGCGCTGACGGCGGAAGAGGACGGGCTGGCTGACTTGCGGAAGATCATGGCGGCGACCCCGGACCGGCTCAATCCCGGCGGGCTGCTCGCGCTGGAAACCGGCCTGGCGCACCACGCGGAATTGCTCCGGCTCGCCGTGGCGGCGGGCTTCACCCGCACCGAGTCGCGTCCGGACCTCACGGGCCGCGACCGCTTTGTCCTGGCCTGGCGCTAGAGCAGATTCAGAATAACTTTGGCCGGTCGATTGTTGCGTGGGTAGGGCGAACCGTCCTCGGTGAGCCGCGGCTCGGCGGGGACGCCTCGCCCTACCATTTCGGCCACAGTTGTCTTTAACCTGCGCTAGGCCACCCTGGGCCGTTCAGCGGGTGAGCCAGGCGCGCACGCGGGCGGCGAGGAAGCTGATGTAGGCGGGCTGGTCGTTGAGGCAGGGGATGTGCTGGAAAGATTCGCCGCCGGCCTTGAGGAACGACTCCTTCCCCTCCTGCGCGATTTCCTCGAGCGTCTCGAGGCAATCGGCGACAAAGGCGGGCGTCATGACGAGGAGGCGTTTCACCCCGGCCTTGGGCAGCTGCTCGAGCAGGTGGTCGGTGTAGGGGGTGAGCCACGGTTCGCCGACGAGGCGGGACTGGAAGGAAAGCTTGAAGCGTTCCGGCGCGAGGCCGGCCCGCGCGGTGAAGGCGCGGGTCGTGGCGAGCACCTGGGCCTTGTAGCAGGTGGCGTGGGCGGGCGAGCAGGTCGTGCAGCAGTCCGGCACTAGCGTGCAATGGGCGTGCGAGGAGTCGGCCACGCGCATATGACGCTCGGGCAGGCCGTGATAGCTGAAGAGCACGAGGTCGTGGGGTTGCGCCAGGTAGGGCGCGGCCGAGGTGTGGAGTGCCGCGATGTAATCGGCGTCGGCGAAGAACGGCTGCACGGTCGTGATCTTTAGGCCGGGGGCGAGCCGGGCGGCCTCCTCGCGGACCTTGACCACCACGGTTTCCCACGAGGACATCGCATAGTGCGGATACTGGGGGAACAGGAGCAGATCGTTGATCCCGGCGGCCACGATCAGGGCGAGCACCTCGGCGATCGAGGGCGTGCCATAGCGCATCGCGAGAAACACCGGGGCCTCGGCGCCGAGCGTGGCGGTCAGCTTCTGCTGCACGCTGCGGGAAATCGTGACCAGCGGCGAACCCTCCTCGGTCCAGACCTGCTCGTAGGCGTGGGCGGACTTGGAGGCGCGGGAGGGGATGATGATGCCGTTGACCAGCAGCCAGCGGAAGGGCTGGGCCGGCCGGTCGATGACCCTGGCGTCACCGAGGAACTCACGCAAGTAGCGGCGGACGTCGGAGACCGCCGTGGAATCGGGCGAGCCGAGGTTGACGAGAAGGACAGCGCGTTGGGCCATAAGTGCGGATTGGTCGGGAAAAAGCGGCCGATGTCAAATGCCGCGGCCGCGGAAGCTTCGGTCTTTTTTTCCAGGCAGCCGACCGGTCTCGCGGGGAACACCCCGGTCCGGCCTCAGTTCGACTCAACCGGCCAGCGCCGGCGGTAAACCTGGATGGCGGCTCCCGGATGGTCGTGCATGTAGAGTTCCTTCACGTCGTCCAGCCGGGTGATGATCCAAGGCATGACGTTGTTTTCTCCGTTCTTGGTGAAAACGAGATCGTCAGCCAGGTAGACGCACGAGTGGTAGGCGCCTCCATCCTTGTCCAGGAAGAACAGGATGTCGCCGAAGGTCGCCTGATCTGTGACGGTGTCATAGTCCTCCAGCACCTGGCTGGCCGCCAGCTTCAGGTTGAGGAAGATGTTTTGCCGGGTGTAGTTGAAGAAATTAAGGGAGGTCCAGTGGCAGTTGGGGACCTGGCCCATCCGGTCGAGATCCGGAGTGGTGTAGGCATAGGCCAGTCGGCGGGGAATGGGTGGCAGCAGGTGGGTGAGGTCGATGACTCCTCCGCCCGGAAGGTCCGACATCGCCTTGAGCAGGGGCAGCGAGTCGTTGCGGTTGAAGTTCGCGCTCCAGTAACGTTTGAGCACGGGAAGGTTGTCCGTGCCGTCCACCTTGAGGAAGGCGATCACCGCCCGGGTGCGGGTGAGAACCTTGAGCCAACGGCGGGCTTCGCTATCACTGGTGGCCAGGCTGAGCAGCGCACGAAAATCGCTAAACATCATGGTGTTTCCATCTTTCCATGCAAGCTTGCGGATGACCTGCACGGCACTGTCCGGCAGGTTTGTGCCCACCAGCCATTCGTCAAGATTCCCGCCCGGGATGTACGCCGGGTCGTGGTGGAAGACGTTCATTGGGGATTTTGCCAGTTCCCGGTAAAGGGCGGTTCGCACCTCGGGCTTGAGCGCCTCCACATCGGCGAGGGTGGGGTAGAGGGAGAGGTTGCCCTCCTCATCGCGCTTGCTGCGGTGGTCGGCCAGCAGCCGGTCGCACACGTCTTTCTCGATTCCCACCTTCAGCAGCAGGGCCTGCACGGCGTCCGCATTGCTGTTCGGAAAACTCCAGATGGACTGGGGTTGGGGCAGGGGAAACTCATCCAAGATCGTGTCCGGGGCGGACAGATAGATCGTCTGATATTGGATCCGGCCCCATGGTCCGGGGCGACACTGGACAAAGCCGCCGCCGTCACATCTCGCCGCAACCGGGGCAAGCAGAGCCAGGGCAATCAGAACCGTTGCGGGGCAGCGGGTGGGATAAAATCGCATGTGAATGGGATTCAGCCAAAGGGAGAGGGAATTTTTTGCAAGACGCTGACTGCTTTCTAAGGTTGCAGACATTGTGCTCATGGGTGTTTTTTTGCTGGGCTTCTGGCGCGAACTCCCCAAATCATGGGTTTGACTGGCCTCACATTTTCGAGCCACCCCGAGTGTTAGTCTGGGAGCTGGTTTTGGGTTGATGTCGTGGGTTGGGTGAGAGCTGTCCCGACGGAGGGAGGCCGTAGGCCGACCGGAG
>CAIQQB010000112.1 GCA_903873805.1 uncultured Opitutia bacterium
GCGCTGAGTGCGACGCGGAGGTCGCGGCGATAGACTTCCATGGGAGTCACTGGATGGGCGTTGTCGCCAAGGGAGCTGTGCGGCCGCCGTTCGTTGTAGAAGTGGAAGAAGCTGGCGAGATTGGTTTCGGCCTCGGGCTGCCCGCGCCGGTCTTGGTCAGCGACTCAATCGTCAGGGCGCTGATTGTAGCGCTATGACCGTTCGTGTCGATCGTGCCGGATTGACCGGCGCTGAGCCCAAAGGAGCGAGCCGATGAAAGATTCGCCGACAAACGAAGCGTGCCAGAATTCAGGGTGAGCGCCCCACCGGCACCGAGATTATTGTCGCTGCCAATCGTCAGCACTCCCTGATTAACCACCGTACCCCCGGTGTAGGTGTTGGCGGCGGAAAGCGTGAGCGTCCCGGCACCCGACTTCACAAGTGTGGCTGGCATGGAACCATCAGCGATGACCGACGCGATCGTGAGGGCATTGTAATTCGTGATCACCCACTCACCTCCCGCGCCGGCGGCGAGAGTGCCGCCCTGCAGGACAGCGGGTGAAACTCCCGAGGAAAGCAATCCGCCGGAATTGAGCGTGAGCGTACTGCCGGTCGCAAGAGAAACCGTGGACGTCGCCGCGAGATTGTTTTCCAGGTTGAGCGAGTACCACGTCGGAGAACCCGTGAGATTGGTCGACACCGCTTGGGATTGAAGCAGCACATTGTCGGTCGCCAGCGCGACGGTCCGGTTCGTCACATAACCGGCAAAGGCTCCGATGGCACCGCCCGGTCCAACGGCGGCCCAATCATTGCCGGCCACCGCATAGGCCCCGACGATGCCATTGGTGTTGGCAAAGTTCTGACCGGCGATGGTGACAGTACCATTCCCCGGGAAATTAAGTGTCGTGTGGTTCTCCCGCGTGTAACTGGCGAAATCCAGCGTAGTCGCGGCGATGCCGGGCTGGACAACATTGAGCGTGACAGCGCCGATAGCTAGTAATGAGCCGAGATGTTCCGTGACCGGTGTCGACGCATTTCCTACGAGCTGCAAAGTGGATCCTGAAATTGAAACCCCCGCGGAGTTCGGCAATCGGTCGCCGACCAACGCCGCCGAGTCATCCAAGCTGAGAACTCCACCGCCATCGACCATGACGGAGGCGGTGTTCAGGGCTGAGCCGTTGCCGGCGAAGATCAGCCGGCTGGCCGATACTTCGGTTGAGCCGGAGTAAGTGTTGAGGCCCGCCAAGGTCTGCCCCAGCGATGCGTTTCCGCCAAATGTCTTGAGCGCAAGAATCCCCGGACCATTGTCCGCCAAGACCCCGGAATAGGTCGTAGTTGATGAATAGCTCGGCCAGATGGTGAGCGTAACGGTACGGGCGTCGGAGCTTGGTTGGACCAGTCCGCCATTCAGGCCGCCACCCGACAGACCGGCGATGTCGGTGCCGGACGCGGATTGCGCCAGCGTTACCTTGGTTCCCGCCACATCTGCCAGAGTGACACTTGAGAAAAATAACGTGGATGATCCCGCCACTTTGTATTCGCCGGCATTCACCATGACACTGCTCAAGAAATTCGTGCCGGTGATCGTGAGCGTGCCCGCTCCGGCTTTCACCAACTGGTTAAGGCTGGAACCGCCACCGCTGCTCAGGACTGAACCGATGGTCGCGTCCGCATTGGTCGTTATCGTCAGCCCATTGGTGCCCCCGGTGATCCACCCGCCGGTGATGCTGTAGCCGGGCGTATTGAAGGTGAGGTTGCCGGCCACCGGACCGGGATAGACCGAGGTTATCGCGGCCCCGTTGCCGTTGAAAATCGCATCGCCGCCGGCCTGCCATGCCACGGGGCCGGATCCATTCCACCAGTCTGCGGTGGTGGTGTCCCAGGTACCAGTGCCGCCATTGCCGTCGGCCCCCCAATCCAACTGGCCCCAAAGTACGCTCGGGAGGAGGGAGCAACAACCGACCAGCAATGCGCAGAATAACCTGATTCGCATAGGAGTAATCTGAACAAGTGACACCCTCGGATTTCGCGCAAGTGATTTCAATTGCCGGTGAAGTACAAAATAAGCGCAGCCTCGAATCCTCTCGCAGCCTCCGCTTCCGCCACGGCGAAACCTTGGATTCGCTCCGCTTCCCCGCCGTTCTCGCCCCTTCCCTTCCCGGACGGTCCGGACGGCAGTTTCGCACTCTTTCCCTATTCCGGCCTCAACCCATCTGGCCGCCGTCGAGCAAGCCGTGAACGCCGCTGCCAGCGCCCTGCAGGCAGCCAAACCCGCCGACCAGGACGTCAATATCGAAAATGCGCGCGCGGCCATGGATCTGGCCAAGCAGGAGTTGGCTGGCTGCCTGGACTTTACCCAAACCCACGCGGAAAACGGCCCGCCGCCCTCCACCCTTTCGCCCAAGCTCGGCGCGCTTCAGGTCCGGATCAATGATCTCTCCGGCCGGGAGCAGAAATACCTGACCAAAGCGCCAAACCTCTGGAAGGCGCTGGATTTCCTGCGCACGGCCCTGCATGAGCTGTCCCAGTTGCCGGAGGGAAACGAGGGCGGCGCCCGAGACCGGCTCATCGACAATCTTGGGCAGGTGGTCTCCGCCACCATTGCCGGCATCGATTTTGCAATCCGCTTGTCCACCGCCAAGGCCGATGAGATCACAATTCTCTCGGCGGTGATCGGGGTGGACCCACACGTGCGCGATGTCACCGTACGGGTGGCGGAACTGCTCCGCTCGCCGGGCGATTCGTTCACCGTGGACAAGCCCACGCTGGAAGGCGACGATCCTCCGCCTTACATCACGAGGGAGCTGAGCATCATCTACCGTTATCAGGGCGCGACCAGCCTGCTCAAAGTGCGCGCCGGCCTAAAGGTCAGCTATGAGATGCTCGTGAGCAACGCCTCCGGCGCAGTCGCCGAGGCACCCACGGCGCGCACCACCCCGGAGATTCAGGTCCTCTCCGAGTCCCAGATGTCGGCCATCGTGCTCATCGAGGGCGACAAGGGCGTCGCCACGGGCTTCATCACCCGCGTCCATGACACGGAATGTGTCGTCACCAACCTGCACGTTCTCGGTGAAAACCAAAAGATTACCATCAAAAGCCTGCAGGGGAAAATCGTGTCGGTGCAGGGCATCATTGGCGCCGTCGGGGCCGACATCGCGCTCCTGCGTCTCGCCAGCCCGGCGGACGATCCGCCCGGCCTCGAAATGTCGGACGATGTGTTCAAAGCCGTCAAAATCGGGGACCGGGTGGTGGTCGTCGGCAACCGCCTCGGCGGCGGGGTCGCCACCCAGACCAGCGGCCTGGTCAGAGGCATCGGCCCCGACCGACTCGAGGTGGACGCGCAATTCAAACCCGGCAACAGCGGCAGCCCCATCTTCGATGTGGCCAATAAACAGGTGGTCGGTGTCGCCACCTACACCGAGACGGTGGCGTTGGACTCCTTCGGCCAGCCCACCAACGCGAAGGTTTCCGACGTCACGCGTGAGACCCGCTGGTTTGGCTACCGACTTGATTCCGTCCAACAATGGGAGGACATCGACTGGACCAAATGGCGCGCCCAAATCCAACGGGTGAACGATTTCTCAGACGCTTCGCTGGCCCTGCTGACGGTTTACCGGGGACAGTTCGCCGCCGCCGCGGACAAAAATCCCCGCGTGCGTTCGATCTTCGAACACTACGGGCCCCCGTCGAGCTGGTCCAATCCCGCCCTCATGGGTGCCGAACCCCTCCGCAACCTGCTCCGCGCCATACGGGCTGAGGCCGAGTCGAGCGAGAAGACCTTTGCCGAGGCCGACTACTACGATTATTTCCATTCAAGCGTGTATTGGGGCACCAGTGTGACCTGTCAGCGGCCACCCAAAACCGGCCAGTGATGGCCACCTGAAAACCGGCCACCCAGAGGGGCTTCGCCCAGAGCGACTGAACGTCGCACAAGGGCGGGATGAACCTCCTCTCCGTGAGCCTGCAACAATCGATTCTTACC
>CAIQQB010000113.1 GCA_903873805.1 uncultured Opitutia bacterium
CAAGCGCAAATCCCGCGGCTTCCGCTCCATCCGCAACTTCCGCGCGATCATCTTCCTGCTCGCGGGCAATCTTCATTTTGAACTGCCAGATCCATTCCCGGGGTCGGCACTAAACCCACAGTAAATGACATTGTGCCGAAATTTCCGCCGGGCTCGTCCGCGAGCCGGCCGACGTGCGGGCGCTGCTCGACCGGCTGCACGCGCGCGAGCCGCTCTTTTTCGCCGCGTTCCAGTCGTTGCTCAGCCACCACCTGATCGACATGGTGGTGCTGCTCCAGCAGCTGATCCCCGAGGACGTGGAGTTGAAGAACGAGATCGTGAAGGCGGGACTGTCCCGCGATCCGTTCCTGCAGAACCGGCAGGATGCGGCGGCGGAAATCCGCCACACCTTTATCCGATTTCATGTGATCAACCCGCTGGACCAGCAGAAGAACCTCGCCATTACCAATCCCTACGCCGCCTTTCTGGAGATCATCCGCGAGGATGAAACCATCACGGCCCCGATTGACGGCATCAACATCCCGCTGCCGCGGGGGCAGCTGCTCGAGGCGATCCGCCAGTTCCGCCTCAGCCTCGGCCGGGGGGAGACACCCGAGAGCCTCAACACGCATACGCCGTGGGTAAATCAGGAGATCGCGTATGCCGTCCGCTTCATCAAGCAGCAGCTCGACGCCCACCGCGATCTCGCCCCGCTCGACGTCCTCTACATGCTCGAGCGCGCCGTGGCCGCGTGATCAGCGACCGCCCGCCTCCGCCACGGCCGGAGCGGCGGCGACCGCCGGCACCGGCGCGCCGGCCCCCGGCGGCAGCGGACCGATCACGATGAAACGCGCCTCATGCGCGGCGAGCGTGAGCGGAACGGCCACGCGGCCATTCGCCGCAGGCACGCCCGCCAGCGGGTGCACCGTGCCGTCGCCGGCATTCCAAACCTGCACTTGGCCGCTGCCCGCCAGCGTCGCCGTGCGAGTCTGGGTCGCGTCGGACTCGTTGAAGAAGAAATAGACCTCGCCGTCCTGCAGACTGCGGTGGATGTACTTGACCGGCGGACACGCGGAATCGAGCTGCACGTCCGGCGGCGGCAGCGCGGCCACCACCCGGTCGGTGATCTCCGCCGCGGGCTCGAGCGTGGCAAAGCCCAGGTCGGGCGCACCCGGCTCAGGGTGCAGAAAGCTCCGGTCCACGACCATCGAGGGGGTCCGGCCGACGAAGACCACCTTGCCGCCCTTGGCGGCGAACGCCCGCAGGCGCACCAACACGGCCTTGGTGATCACCGTCGAGGTAGGCACGATGACAGCCCGGTAGGTTTGCCCGCTGAGGTTCTTCAACCCGCCCTGTTCGAGGGTGACCACCTCAGCCAGCTCGTCCGAGTCAATGTGGTCGAAGTCGAGCTGATGCTCGAGCAACTGGGTCACGAGCTTGAGCGTCACATCGTCGGATTCCTGGTCGCCGAGCCACATACTGTCGGTCGGGTGCAGGTACGCGATCTGCGCCGCCGGCCGGCCGAGCGTCAGCAGGTGCTGGGCGCGGCTGATGTAAAAGCCCATCTCCGCGCCGCCGGCGGCGTTGAGCCCGCGGATGTTCAAGTAGTTCATGCCGCGCACGAGCTGGTAATCGGCGATGAATTTTCCGTTGGCGGCGGTGCTGCCGCCCTCTTCCTCCCAGACTTGGGGCCGGCCCATGACGTGGGCTGACGACGCGGCCAGCTTGGGGAAGTCGGCCACGATGCCCGGACCGATCTGGTTGAGGTTGTCCACACCGGGCACGCCGACGTAACGCAGGTCGCGCCAGAAGGAACCCTCGTTGCTGATCATGCCCTCACCGCGGCCCAGCATCTTTTCCTCATGGTTGAGGTGGATCATGAACTCCATGTTGCGGGCGACGCACCAGTCCTGCATCGGCCTGTAGAAATTGTCGCGGAACATCGCGCTCCACACATCCCAGTAGTCGGCCTTGGCCCGCACCGCCTCAGGCGTCAGCCGGCCGCCGCCAAAGATCTGGGGGATGTAGGTCCGGAAGTCATAGCCCTTCATGGCCTGAAAGGTTTCCAGCAGCTTCGGTGTCCAAGGGGATACCCCCGTGTAGTCGGTCTCATCGGCGCGAAAGCCGAGCACCGTCTTGCCGAACTCGTCACCGACCACCTTCTCGTAGGTTTCGTAGATGAGCTTCAGGTAAATGGCAGTTGCCCGCGGATCCAAATAGTCGATCAGCGAATAGAGGCTGTCCTTGGTCGCACCGTTATCGATGCCGTTGTCATTGCGGGTCGGCGACGTACGGTAGGCATGGCGGATAAAGGTGATCTCCCAGGAACCGGGGCCGGCGGGCGCCGTCCACTTGAGATGGCCGTCGGCCGGCAGCGGCACAATCGTGCTCGCCGGCGGTTCCTCGCCCGGAGCCGCGGCACCACGGCCGCCACGCCCGCGGGCACCCGCACCGCCGCCCCCGCCGCTCCGGAGCACAATGCTCTTCGTGTCGGCCGGTACCTGGATGGCAAACGGCTCCCCCGTTGTGACCGTGTAACGCACTTCGGCATTGGACAATTGCACCACGATCTCCCCGGCTCCGCCCCTCGGCACGGTGTAGCGGAAGCTGCCGTCGGCCGGCACCGGAAATACCTTGCCCGCCGGTGCGGGTGCGTCCGGAGCGGGGGCCGCCGCTCCCAGCCGCGGATTGGCCACGATGCCCAGTGTGTCGACGGGCAGGGGAATCTCGAGCGTCTGGCCGGCCGCCACCGTGCAGCGTGCGTCCGACACGATGCCCTGCATCCCGAGTTCCGGATATTTCTGGCTGATCAGGCCGCCGGCAAATCCGTCCGGATAGCCGCAATCGCCCTCGATCCACACCTTCATGCCACGCTTTTTGCACTCCGCGACGACCAGCTTCACCAAGTCGAGATACTCGGCCGAGAGGTAGGCTGGCTGCACATTGCGCGAATTGTTGATCATGTAGACTCCGCCGCCGCTCGCGTGGATCTTCTCGATGTCCCCGATGATGCGCTCCCGGGTCTGCTGGCCGCCCCAGATGGCCCAGTGAATGGCCCCGGTTTCGCTGGGCGGCTTGGGAAAGGCGGCGGCGGCGGCGGCCACCGTGGGCACGGTGATTTCCTTCCATGGCTCGGCGGCGCCGGCGGCAAGGGGAAGGCTGAGCAGCAGGGCGGAACGATACAGGGTTTTCATCGGGGTAACTCCTCGGTCCGGGGCGGACCGTCAGTACGAGCCTGCCGCGGGCCGGATTTTTGTCAACGCCGCCCTGACCCGGAAACGGCGCTGGCCCGTGCGACTGTCGCTTTGGGCTTGGTTGAATGGTCGGCCCGGGTTTACTCGGCCCACCCCATGAAAACGATCCTGCCCCCCGCCCTCGGACTCGTCCTGCTGGCTGTCAACCTTCTCGCCCAAACTCCGCCCGGTTCCCCGCCCGCCCCGCCGGTCGCCGTTCCTGCGGCCCCCGCCGCCCGCCGGGGCGGAGCCGCCACGCCCAACCGGAACGACGCCTTCTACAAACTCGGCCCGGATTCGCAGCCGATGGAAGGGGTGCCGAAGGGTCACTTCGTGGGACCCACCACGCTGCCCACCGCGGTCTTCCCCGGCAACGCCCACACCTATTGGGTGTATGTTCCCGCCCAATACGACCCCGCCCAGCCGACGCCGGTCATGATCTTCAACGACGGCCAGGCGTTCATGAAGCAGCCCGGCGACGTGCAGGCCCAGAACGTCCTCGACAACCTCATCTGGCGGCGGGAAATCCCCGTGATGCTCGGGGTGTTTATCAACCCCGCCCACCTGCCGACCGAGGCGGAGCCGCCCGATCCCGTCACCGGCGACTGGGGCGACCGCGGCACCCGCCGGCCCGACGAATACAATCCGCCCACCGACATCTATGCCCGGGTCGTCTGCGACGAACTGATGCCGGAGCTCCGGAAGACCTACAACCTCTCGCCCAACCCGGACCTCCACGGCATCTGCGGCGCCAGCTCCGGCGGCTGCGCGGCTTTCGCCGTCGCGTGGTTCCGGCCCGACGATTTCCGGAAGGTCATCACCATCGTCGGCAGCTTCACCAGCATCCGGGGCGAATTCATCTACCCGGAGCTGGTCGCCGCCGCCGACCGGAAGCCCATCCGCATCTTCATGCAGGACGGCCGCAACGACAACCGCCGGCCGGGTAATCCGAACGGCGACTGGTTTCTGCAAAACGTCCGGCTGATGGAGGCATTGTCCAAGAAAGGCTATGAGGTGAACTACGCCTGGGGTATGAACAACCATGGCCAGAAGATGGGCGGGGCCATCCTGCCCGAAATGATGCGCTGGCTCTGGCGCGACCAGCCCGTGTCCACGGATCCGAACGACACCGTCGAGCGCTCGTTCCGGGCCCCGGCCGCACCGGTGGGCGAGGCGAAGCCCGCACCCACCCAATAGTCGGTCGCGGCCCAGCCTGGGCCCGACCTGGCCCAACTCAGTCAGTTACGGATTGGCTTGGGGTGCCGGGGTCCCGTTCCCTGGCTCGGCCGGCACTGCCGCCGTCGTTGCATCCGGCACCTTCAGCGTGGTCCGGAGCCAGGCGACGACCCGGTCTTTGAAGTCCGGCGCGAGCGGCGGCCACGGGAGCATGCCGTGCGGACCGTTCGGGATGAGAATGATGTCGGCGGGCACGTGGGCGGCGTGCAGGCGCGCGAACATGGCCACCGACTGCGCGTAGGCCACGCTCTCGTCCGCCGTGCCATGCACAAACAGGAACGGTGGCTGGCCGGACTTCACGAGGTTGATCGGGGAAGCCTCGTGCATGATTTGCAGTGTCGCCTCGTCCAGCGTGGTGCGGTCAAACAGCCCGGCGAAGCTGGACGCGATGACCGGGCCGCGGCGTTTCTGCTCCGCTTCAAAATCGAAAATGCCATAAAACGGCACGACCGCCGCGACGCGTGTCGATTCGTCGGCCCGCACCGCCGCCAGTGCGACCAGATGTCCGCCGGCGGATTCGCCGGAAAGCGCGAGCCGGGTGACGTCCACATGATACTCCGCGGCGTGCGCCTTCACCCAGCGGATCGCCGTCTCCACGTCCTCGACCGGCGCCGGGTAGTGAAACTTTGGAGACAGCCGGTAGTTGATGGAGAACCACGCGAAGCCGGCCCGGGCCAGCGGTTCCTGCATCGGCGCCATGTAGCCCTTTTGCGGGCCGCCGCTCTTGTCGCCCGCGTTCCAGCCGCCGCCGTGCACGAGGATCACCGCCGGAAACGGACCCGGGCCATCCGGCACCCAGGCGTCGAGCCGCAGGCTCACGCCGGCCGCGGTGCCGTATTCCACATCGGTCCGGACGGCGGCCGCCCGGGCCACGGTGCCGGCGCCCAGCGCGAGACAAAACAGGAGAGGTAGGTTCATGGGGAGCGAAGGGGTGAAGCGCTGCGCCCTGAAACAGCCGGGAAAGCCGCCGGAGTCCATTCCAAATGCACCGGGACGGCCGAGTAAATCCGCCCCCCGGCGGGCTTGCACCTCGCACCCACCTCGGGTCAACTGGGCGACCTCAGCCCCGCCCCCACCTCATGATCAAGCAACTCGCGCACCTGTGCCTCAAGACCAGCCAATTGGACAAGATGACCGCCTTTTACGTCGGTGGTCTTGGCGCCTCCGTGCGCTTCCGTTACCTGACCAACGACAGCCGGCCCGTCGGCTGCTATTTTGCCTTCGGGGCCAACACCTTCATTGAGGTCTTTGACCATGCCGATGCGCACCGCCGCAGCCAGGCGGCCAAGCCCCTCGAACCGCTCGAGGAGCCGCGGGATCCTTGGCTCGCCCGCTTCAACCATTTCTGCCTGGAGATCGAGGATCTGGACGGCTACGTGGCGCTGCTGGAATCGCGCGGCGTGTCCGTGACCGGGCGGAAGACCGGCAACGACCGGTCGCGCCAGGCCTGGGTCAAGGACCCCGACGGCAACCTCATCGAACTGCAGGAATACACCCCGCAGAGCCGGCAGTTCACCGGCGAGGATTTCCGCGAGCCGGCCCCGCAACCCTCGGCGGCGCGCCGCCGCCGTCGTAAAATAATCCTTGACGCGGTTCCCCGGCTTTTTCATTTAACCATTCTGTTAACTATAGGAGCCCCGCCGCATGTCGCCCGACCGCCTCAGCCGCACCTTCGCCGCCCTCGCCGATCCCACCCGGCGCGCCATCCTGGCGCGCCTGACTTCGGGCCCGAGCTCGGTCACCGCGCTGGCCGAACCCCACGCCATCAGCCTGCCGGCCATTTCCCGGCATCTCAAGGTGCTGGAGCGCGCCGGCCTGATCGACCGCAGCCGCCAGGCCCGGGTGCGCCCCTGCCGGCTCAAGGCCGCCCCGCTCAAGCAGGCCGTCGACTGGCTGGAGGCGTACCGGCGCCACTGGGAGGAGCGGCTCGACCGGCTCGAGGAATATCTGCAGGAACTCCAAGCCAACCCACCAAAAACCAAGGAGAAGAAACATGCCCGCCCAACCTGATTCCACCCGCGACGGCTTCGGCCAGGAGTTTGTCATCACCCGGGAAATTGCCGCGGCGCGCGAACTGGTGTTCTGCGCCTGGACGGATCCCCAGCGCGTGGCGCAATGGTGGGGTCCCCGGGGATTCACCAACCCCGTCTGCCAGTGGGACGCCCGGCCCGGCCAGACCATCCATGTCGTCATGCGCGCCCCCAACGGCGCTGATTTTCCCATGGGGGGCGCCTTCCGTGAAGTCGTGGCACCCGAGCGGCTGGTGTTCACCAGCGGGGCACTGGACGAACAGGGCGCGATGCTCTTTGAGTTTCTGCACACCGTGACCTTCACCGAACAGCTCGGCCGGACCACTCTCACGGTCCGATCCAAGGTCATCCGGACAACCCCCGGCGCCGGACGGTATATCGGCGGCTTCGAAGCCGGCATGACCCAGAGCCTGGAGCGGCTATCCGCGCTCGCCGACCCGACCAACGGGCGGGAGATCGTGCATACCCGGGTGGTGGGCGCGCCGCGCGAATTGGTCTGGCAGGCCTGGACCGATCCGCAGCACGTCGTCCGGTGGTGGGGCCCGCGCGGCTTTAGCACCACAATCAAACGGATGGATTTTCGCGTCGGCGGCGTGTGGGAGCACCTCATGCGCGGGCCCGACGGAGCGACCTACCCCAACCAGAGTACGTTCAAGGAAATCGTACCGCTGGAACGCATCGTGTACTCGCACGGCGGCGGCCGCGACGGCGGGCCCGGCGCCTCGTTCACCGCGACCTGGACGTTCGAGACGGTCGAGGGCGGAAAGACCCGGGTGACCGGTCGCCTGCTCTTTCCCTCCGCCGAGGCGCGCGATTTCGTGGCCCGCGAATTTGGCGCCGTCGAGGGCGGGCGGCAGACGCTGGCCCGTCTCGCCGAGCATCTTCCGACCCTGCAGATGCGCGAGTTCGTGCTCACCCGGGAACTGGCGGCGCCCCGCCAGCTCGTCTGGGAGGCCTGGACCCGGGCCGAACACGTGCAGCAATGGTTTGGTCCGAAAGGTTTCACCATGCCCGTGTGCGCGCTCGATTTCCGGCCCGGCGGCGAATTCCACTACGGCATGAAATCCCCCGACGGACACGAAATGTGGGGCAAATGGACCTTCCTCGAGATCGTGCCGCCGGAGAAGCTCGTGGTTCTGGTCTCGTTCTCGGACGCCAACCGCGGGGTGACCCGCCACCCGATGAGCGCCACCTGGCCGCTGGAAACGTTGTCCACAACCACGTTCACCGAGCACGACGGCAAGACCACCCTCACGCTCCGCTGGGTTGCGTTCAACGCAACGGAAACCGAACGGCAGACCTTTGATGGCGCGCACGAAGGCATGAAGCAGGGCTGGGCCGGCACCATGGCCCAGTTCGAAGCCTACCTTGCAACCGTCCAAGGAGGTTGACGGTTTCGCCCCGTGCTTCTCGACTTTCCCGCCACCCAACCCCCGACGAACATGGAACCAACTCTCGCCCCCGCCCCGGTCCCGAAAATGATGCTCTGGGCCGGCCGCCTGCTGAGCACCCCGCCCGTGCTACTGCTGCTCATGAGCGGCGTGATGAAGCTCACCCAAAACGCCGATGTGGTGAAGGGCTTTGCCGGCTGGCCCGACGGGATCGCCATTCCCATCGGCCTCGTCGAGCTCACCTGCACCGCCATCTATCTGGTGACGCGCACCAGTGTGCTGGGCGCAATCCTGCTCACCGGCTACCTGGGCGGCGCCACCGCCACCGTGGTGCATGCCGGACAATCCAGTTTTGCCTTCATGACCGTCGGACTCGGCGTCCTGCTCTGGGGCGGCCTGTGGTTGCGCGACCCGCGTTTGCGGGCGCTCATGCCACTCAAAAACTAACCCCGCCGCCCTCGGCGTTTCACCCCTCCTGCCCATGCTTTGGACCATCCTGCTCGTCCCCGCGTTTCTCGCGATCGCCTTTCTCGTCGTCGCCGCATTGCAGCCGGCCGACTTTCGCTACGAACGCCATCTCGCCATTGCCACCCCGGCTTCCGTGCCCTTCGGGTGGGTGAACGATCTTCATCGGTTTCAGAAATGGTCGCCGTGGGCCCGGATTGACCCGGCGGTGAAAAACACCTTCACCGGTCCGGCCGCCGGTGTCGGTGCCGCATTGGCCTGGGACGGAAACAGCAAGGTCGGTGCCGGCAGCATGACCATCACCGAGAGCCGCCCATCCGATCTCGTCCGACTCCGGCTGGATTTTCTGCGTCCCTTCCGGGCCACCCACACGGCCGAGTTCACCTTTCGGGCGGAAGGCACCCAAACCCTGGTGTCGTGGAGCATGACCGGCCGGAACAATATTCCCGCCAAGGCCTTCGGCCTCTTTGTCAACCTGGACCGGATGGTCGGCCGCGACTTTGAAAAGGGTCTCGCCAGTCTGAAAGCGTTGGCCGAATCCCGCCCGGATAACTGAATCCGACGGAGGACGCCAGCTACGCGGTTCCTACCGGCCAGGTTCAATCGGCCAGCGCCTTTTCAATCCGCCGGTCGGGACACAGCCAGATGAGCGCGACCACGGTGTAGATCGCGACTCCGAGCCAGGCATTGAGCAAGGCCGCCGCGATCCCCACGGCATAGATGACCACCGAGATCCGGCCCTTGAAATCGGAGCCAATGGCTTTCGCCAGTGCCGAATCGGTTCCATGGCCCGAAAGCAGCACGCGTACGAGGAGGTAATAGGACAGTCCGGCCATGATCAGTACCCCGCCGTAGACTACGACCGGCAGGGTCGCGAAATGTTTCTCGCCCATCCAGCCGGTGGCAAACGGAAAGAGGGAAAGCCAGAACAGCAGGTGCAGATTGGCCCAGAGCACGGCCCCCCGGATGTTTTTCACCGCCTGGAACAGATGATGGTGGTTGTTCCAGTAGATGCCCACGTACAGGAAACTCAGCACATAGCTGGAGAAAACGTGCAGGAGCGTGTCACCGGTCGGGTTAAATACAGCCAGCAAAGATCGGGTTAAATGCAGCCACCCTGAAGAGGATTGGAGGTCATGAAGGATTGGGGTGAGAGGACAAGGTTAAACCGTGGCGGTGGCGTTGTCGGGTGCGTTCGCCGGA